>JALSSR010000090.1 GCA_026984135.1 Bacteroidales bacterium | reverse complement strand
ACATGCAGTGAGGGAGTATTATAAGGAAGTGTTATCCAAACATGGAGATATTTTGGATAAGATAGGGTTTAACCCTAATAACGGATTATCCGACCTTTACAACAGAATCAAAGAGTTGCCGGAAGCCAAACAAAAAGAGATAGAGGACGACATTCGGAATTTGTATAAAAAGCAGGCAAAACTTGCAATGGTTGATTCCGACAAAGGAATTACAAACTTGCATGCACCTAATCTTGTAATTGTTGACGCATCCATGCCTGTCGTCATCCGTGACGGAGGAAAAATGTGGGGAGCGGATGGTAAGCTACACGATACAAAAGCGGTAATTCCCGACCGTTCTTACGCAACAATGTATCAGGTTGTGATTGAAGATGCACAAAAGCACGGAGCTTTTGATCCGGCTACAATGGGCACTGTTCAGAATGTGGGACTAATGGCACAAAAAGCCGAAGAATACGGCTCTCATCCCACTACTTTTGAAATTGAGGCGGACGGCACCGTTCAGGTTTCCGACGAATCGGGAAATGTTTTAATACGGCATCGTGTGGAAAAAGGAGATATCTGGCGTATGTCGCGTGTTAAAGATATACCGGTAAAAGATTGGGTAAAACTTGCCGTAAACAGGACAAAAGCTACAGGATATCCGGCTGTTTTCTGGCTTGATAAAAACAGGGCACACGACAATCAAATAATAGCAAAAGTTGAAAAATATCTCAAAGAACATGATACTACGGGACTGGATATCAAAATAATGTCTCCGGAAGATGCTATGAAATATACTCTTGAAAGAGTTAGAAAAGGAGAAAATACGATTTCGGTAACAGGTAATGTTTTAAGAGATTATTTAACCGATTTGTTTCCTATCCTCGAACTGGGCACGAGTGCAAGAATGCTTTCAATAGTACCGCTCCTTGCAGGAGGAGGCTTATTCGAGACAGGTGCGGGCGGCTCGGCGCCGAAACATGTCCAGCAATTTCTGGAAGAAGGTCACCTGCGATGGGATTCTCTCGGGGAATTTTTGGCACTTACGGTTTCTCTGGAGTTTTTCGCCGATAAATACAACAACAAAAAAGCAAAAGTATTGGCCGGAACACTGGATACGGCAATCGGCGAATACCTTGAAAATAAAAGATCTCCCGGTCGTAAGGTGGGACAATTGGATAACAGGGGCGCTCATTTCTATCTGGCTCTTTACTGGGCAAAAGCACTTGCGGCACAAAACGATAATACGGAGCTGAAAGATGTCTTTACTCCCGTGGCAAATGCACTCGAAGAAAACAGAGAAAATATCCTGAATGAAATAGCTCAAGCGGAAGGTAAACCCGCAGATATCGGAGGATACTATCTGCCCGACGGCAAATTGGCTGAAATAGCTATGAGACCGAGTAAAACCTTGAATTCAATTATTGAATCGGTTGGAAAATAAACTTTAGAACTGATTAGGTTTGCTTTTGCAAACCTAATCAGTTTCATTATAACTACTATTTCTTTTGTGAGCTGCATCCAAACCCGATATTTCCGAATTTCCATTTAAAACTTTCACACCCGCCGGATAATCTCTGCCGTTACCCGAAAAGTCTGTTACAACCTTGTAACCTCATCAAAAGTACGGCGTCATATTAGTGCTAAATGTAATAAAAATTGTCTGTCAATGGAGCAAAAATATTTATACAGAAGTAAAAGCGACTCGGTAATAGCAGGTGTTTGCGGTGGTCTTGGCGACTATTTCAATACCGACCCCATAATATTCAGGATTCTATTTGTCCTGGCAATACTTTTCGGAGGCGGAGGCCTTTTGGTATATATTATTTTATGGATAGCCGTGCCTGAAGAAAAAAAAACAAACTTTAACACATATAATATTAATGATATGGAAACAGAAAACACCAAAAATGAAAATTTCAACAACGAAACCGTTTACAACCGTGACGAGAAAGTCCCAAAGCCGGATAAAAGTAATAAAGAAGGTAACATCTGGGGCGGTCTGATTCTTATCACCCTCGGAGTCATATTTCTTATTGACAGATTTGTCCCGAATATTGATTTCGGAGATTTGTGGCCTATTATTCTCATTGCCATTGGTGCAATAATGATTATGAAAAGTTATAACCAAAAACAGAGATAATTATGAAAAACAGAGATATTTTTTGGGGTGTTGTGTTGATGATTATCGGAGGTCTTGTAGCTCTCCGCAATTTCGACATCTTTTATTTTTCGTGGAGATCATTTTTCAGTCTTTGGCCCTTTTTGCTGATATTTTGGGGTATAGCTATTATGCCTATTAAATATAGTGTAAAAATGTCTTTGACAATTTTAACCGTGATAGTAGCCGTTATTTTACTCGTAACTTCACCTGTCAGACATAGTCACTGGAGATTTTGGGACTATAACAACTATACCGAAGAGGTTGATGAGCAGGAAGATGAAATGAACGAGCAACAGTTTGCCGATGACTATTCACCTGATATTACAAGGGCAAAACTTAAGTTGGATGCTGCCGCCGGAAAATTCCGGATCAACGGTTCAACGAGCAAGCTCTTTGATTTTGAAAACAAAGGAAACAGCATTTACAAAGCAACAACCGAAAATAAAAAGGGAATACCTTATGTTAAAATAGAAAACACAACAACTCATTTTCAAGGTGACGATAATTCCAACAACTCCTGGCTTGCTCTGAATACCGCACCCGTATGGGATATTGATATTGATGCCGGTGCCGCAGCCCTTGACATTGACCTTTCAGGGCACAAAATTGAAAAAATTGATATTGACGGAGGTGCTTCGGGAATAAAATTGAAACTTGGTAACACGCTGAAGAAAACCACCTTGACAATTAATGCAGGTGCTGCAGGAATCAAGATCAGAGTACCCCGCGAATCCGCTTGTCAGGTTAAAGCTACAACAGTTTTGTCATCAATTGACTTTGATGATTTCAATAAAATTGATAAAAACCTTTATCAAACACCTAACTTCTCGGATACAACAAATCAGATATTTATAAACATTGATGCTGCCGTTTCGGGATTGAAAATTATAAGGTATTGATATTTTTCATTCCTTTGCATTTTAGTTACAACTAAAACCGTATTTTCTTTGTCATTACATTGAGATTCGGTTTTAATCAATGATTGAAATGCTTATGAAAATAAAACGTTTTCTTATATTTCTAATATTAGTTTATTCGGTATCATCACTACAAAGTGTATTTTCGCAGTATGCCACGGTAAGAGGTTTTGTTTACGAGAAAGAGACCGGAGAAGCCGTAATATTTACAAATGTATATTTGTATAAAACAACCCATGGAGCCGCAACCGATGTCAACGGTTATTTTGCCATATCAAAAATTCCTCCGGGGAAATATACTCTTATGGTAACCTATCTGGGATTCGACACATTGAAGCAGGACATCACACTGAAAGCCGATGAAATAGTTACGAAAAAGTTATATCTCAATAAGGGGGCATACACTCTGGATCAGGTTCAGGTGTCAGCTTCCCGTCAGGAAGCAAGAACAGAGACAAACACATCCGTTATTAAGATTTCGCCGAAACAGATAAAACAATTACCCTCTGTCGGCGGGCAACCCGATTTTGCCCAATATCTGCAAGTCGTTCCAGGAGTTATTTTCACAGGCGACCAGGGAGGGCAGTTATATATTCGCGGAGGCACTCCCATACAAAACAAAGTTCTGCTCGACGGTATGACTATCTACAATCCGTTTCACTCTATCGGGCTTTTCTCAGTCTTCGACACCGAGATACTTAGGAATGCCGATGTTTATACCGGCGGTTTCGGTGCGGAATACGGCGGAAGGATATCTTCGGTAATGGATATCACGACAAGAAGCGGAAATAAAACGCGATTTGCCGGTAAAGTTGGTGCGAGCACCTTTGGTGCAAATATACTGATCGAAGGCCCCATCAGTAAACAGAAAGAAGGCAAGGGAGGAAGTTCATCTTTCATCTTTTCTGCAAAAAACTCTTACCTCGAACAAAGTTCAAAGGTTTTTTACGAGTATGCAAATAAAGACGGTCTTCCTTTTAACTATACCGACCTTTACGGTAAAATATCGCTTTCGGGATCCAACGGAAGTAATATAAATATTTTCGGATTTAATTTCAATGATAAGGTTGATCATTATCGTGCATTAGCCGATTATAATTGGAAATCATACGGCGGTGGCATGAACTTTCTGGTCATTCCCGGAAAATCTCCTGTTCTGATTGAAGGACACCTTGCTTACTCCGATTACAAAATATCATTGGAAGAGACAGGCAAACCTGCACGCACAAGCTCCATAAACGGATTTAACCTTGGTTTCGATTTTAGTTACTTCATAGGAAAAGATGCAATAAAGTACGGTGTGGAGATTTCAGGATTTAAAACCGATTATTTCTTTTTTAACTCCATTGGAACAAAAATAAATTACACCGAGAATACTACGGAGATAGGGGCTTTTGTGAAATATAAGAAGACAGCCGGGAAATGGTTGATAGAGCCGAGTTTACGATTTCAGTGGTATGCATCCTTATCCAATGGTGCCATAGAGCCCCGCCTGGCGCTGAAATACAATGTCACCGATAACTTTCGCCTGAAATTTGCAGGAGGCCTTTACTCTCAAAACCTCATAGCCGCTACCTCCGACAGAGATGTTGTAAACCTTTTTTACGGTTTTCTGTCAGGTCCTGAAAATATTCCAAAGACTTTTAACGGTAAAGAACTGACCCACAAGTTACAAAAATCGCAACATGCTATTTTGGGTATGGAATATGATATTTCGAGAAGTGTTACCATTAATATTGAAGGGTACTTCAAAAATTTCCCGCAACTGACAAATATAAACAGGCAAAAATTATTTGATGAAAACGAGTTCCCGGATGCAGAGGATATATACGTAAAAGATTTTATAATTGAAAACGGGTATTCTGCCGGTACTGATTTTACCTTAAAATATGATTATAAGAGACTTTATGTATGGGCTGTTTACTCATTGGGATATGTTGTGAGAAGGTATGAACAGGAAGACGGCTCTTTATATGAATACAGACCTAATTTCGACAGAAGGCATAATATCAACCTGATCTTTTCTTACAGAATCGGGGCAAAATATGACTGGGAGGTAAATGCAAGGTGGAATTACGGTTCGGGATTCCCTTTTACACTAACGCAGGGATTTTATCCTCAAAATACATTCCCCAACGGCATCTATACAGATTATACAACAACAAACGAAGACCTTGGAATCTTGTATGGAGACCTGAATACCGGACAATTGCCTTCATATTACCGTCTTGACATTGGAGCTAAAAAAACATTTACTTTCTCCGCTCATACAAAACTTGAGATCAATGCAAGTATAACAAACCTTTTAAACAGGGAAAACATTTTCTATGTTGACAGGATTTCGGGAGAAAAGATTTACCAACTTCCCATAATGCCGAGCCTGGGGGTTAACTTTTACTTTTAATTCTATGTGACAAGCTTCCGCACTTATCGTGAGGCACTTGCCACATAGAAAAATATTTCATTATCCATCCGCTTTAAGCTCTTTAACAGCCTCAACCATTGCAGGAAGAACTTTCATCGCATCACCGACAATACCGTAGTCGGCAGCCTCAAAGATGGGGGCATCCTTATCGGTATTGATAGCAACAATAACTTTTGAGGAGCTAACTCCCGCAAGATGCTGAATGGCACCCGAAATACCGGCGGCAATATAAAGATTGGGAGCAATTATTTTTCCGGTTTGACCCGTATGCTCGCTATGCGGTCTCCAACCTTCGTCCGAAACAGGTCGTGAACAGGCAGTTGCAGCTCCAAGAAGCCCGGCAAGTTCTTCAATGGGACCCCAGTTTTCCGGACCTTTCATTCCACGGCCACCCGAGACAACTATCTCGGCATCGGTGAGTAATACTTTTCCGGTAACTTTTGTTACATCTTTCACTTCTGTAGTAAAGTAGCCATCAGCCAATTCCGGAGAGAAAGTTTCTATTTCACCCTTACCTGCACCTTCGGAAATACCAAATGAGTTTTGTGCAAGTGTAAGAACTTTTTTATCCGAATTTAACTTAACATTTGCAAAAGCTTTTCCCGTAAAAACCTTTTTCTTAACAATAAACGGGTCTGTTGATGACGGCAAAGCCGTAACTCCCGATGCAAGTGCCGCTTTCAATCTTACCGATAACCTCGGAGCGATTGCCTTTCCAACATTATTATGTGCCAGGACAATCACGTTTGCATCCTCTTTTTCCACTGCTTGTGCGATAATGGAAGTATAAACGGAATTATCAAGGTTTTTAACTCTGTCATCTTCAACTTTTAAGATTTTATCGGCACCGTAAAGAGCTAATTTTTTTAATTCTTCATCATCAACATTTCCTATTGAGAGGGCAACCGTTCCGGTTCCTAATATTTTTGCAATTTCGCGGGCATAGGAAACAAGCTCAAAGCTCAATTTTTTGAATTTCCCGTCCCAATTTTCCGTATATATTAAAACTGACATGATTTCTTTAATTTTAATTATTATTACTTTTAAATTACCTTAGCTTCCGTGTGCAAAAGAGTCACAAGCTCCTTAACATTCTCGGCATCAATTATTTTGCAGGCTGCTTTTGCAGGAGGCAACTCATAATTTACATACTCAGTCATGGGCGAAGCAGCGGCAGGCTCAACAACATTCAAAGGCTTTTTGCGCGCCATCATAATCCCTCTCATAGAAGGGATACGGGGTTCTATTGCAATACCTTTTTGAACGATAGCTACAAACGGAACCGGTGTTGTAACAATCTCGGAACCTCCGTCAATTTCACGTTTAATTACAACATTGCCGTCCTCAATATTTAATGAAGAAACAGCGGATACGGAAGGTAGTTCGAGAAATTCGGCAACCATACCACCCACGGCAGAGCCGTTGTAATCGCTGGATTCGATTCCGGAGATTATGATATCGTAGCCCATATCTTTTACAGCTTCCGCAATCAGATTTGCCACTTCGTAGGCATCCTCGGTTTCGGCGTCAACCCTAATGGCATCATCGGCACCTATTGCCAGCGCTTTTCTAATTGTAGGCTCAACACTTTTGGGTCCTACGGTTATAACCGTAACTTTCTCAATTGCACCGCCCGAAGCCTCTTTCAGTTCAAGGGCACGTGTCAAAGCAAGCTCGTCCCACGGATTGATTATCCACTGAACACCATTGACATCAAATTTGGTGTTGTCGTCAACAAATCTGATCTTGGTTGTGGTGTCAGGTACATTGCTTATACAAATCAGTATTTTCATATTTGTTAATTTTTTAATTAATATTAATCCAATTCTCAATTTCCAAATTAGGAACTCTCTTAAATTCTTTAACGTTATTTGTTACCAAAATAGCTGAAAGACTTAAAGATACCTCAATCCAATGTTTCTCTCTTTTGATTATTTGGCTGATTGCGCGATTCCATAAAGTCCTCGGAAAATCCATCCAGACTTTCGATCATAGGCTGCCAGGGATCGTGATAAGGAATAATATATAAAACATTACCAACTTTTTTGATATATGCTTTATTATCCTCAATTTTATATCCGTCAGGTATTTTTATTTCCTGATAATCCGAAATATTATTTATTTCAACTGTATCAAAAGCCATTTATTCAAGTTTGATACAAAAATAGTCTTTTTAATGATATCTTTTCAATAATTTTAAAAATTAATCTCTAAGCAAAGACCTTGAAATAACGATCTTCTGAATTTCGGAAGTACCTTCATAGATTTGTGTCAGTTTGGCTTCGCGCATAAGTCTTTCGACGTGGTATTCCTTAACATATCCGTATCCTCCGTGTATCTGAACGGCTTCGGTGGTAACTTCCATTGCAATATCGGCTGCATATTGTTTTGCCATAGAACTTGCAAGAGCGAAAGGTTTTCCGTTATCTTTGAGCCAGGCTGCTTTCAGGCAAAGGTTTCTGGCATTTTCGACTTTCACGGCCATATCCGAAAGTTTGAATGCAACGGATTGATGATTTGCTATTTCGGTTCCGAAAGCTTTCCTCTCTTTTGAGTATTGAACCGACCTTTCGAGTGCGCCGGAGGCAAGTCCGAGAGCCTGGGCGGCAATTCCAATACGACCCGCTTCAAGTGCTTTCATAGCAAACTTAAACCCGAAGCCATCTTCACCTATTCTGTTCTCTTTAGGGATTTTAACATCGGTAAACATAACCGAATGGGTATCGGAGCTACGCATACCCATCTTATCTTCGTGGGGTCCCAGCGAAATTCCCGGAGTATCTTTTTCAATCAGAAAAGCATTTATACCGTGGTGTCTTTTTTCGGGATGAGTTTGTGCAATAACAATATATGTTGAAGCCGAATTGGCATTGGTAATCCAGTTTTTAGTTCCGTTAACAAGATAATAATCTCCTTTATCTTCAGCGGTGGTATGCTGGTGAGTGGCGTCGGAGCCCGCCTCCGGCTCCGAAAGCAGAAATGCTCCAATCTTTTCACCTGTTGCCAGGGGTGGAAGGTACTTCTCTTTTTGAGCTTCATTACAGTATTTTGATATACCGTAACAAACCAGCGAATTGTTTACCGACATTATTACTGCTGCCGACGCATCGGCTTTGGAAATCTCTTCCATTGCCAGAACATAGGCTATGGTATCCATCCCGGCTCCGCTATACTTGGGATCAACCATCATTCCCAGAAACCCCAATTCGGCCATAGTCTTAACATGTTTAGTAGGGAATATGGCATTTGTATCTCTTTCGATAACATCCGACAATAATTCTCTTTGAGCAAAATCTCTGGCAGCATCACGGATCATCAACTGCTCTTCGGTAAATTCAAAATTCATAATTAGATAAATTTGGAAAATGAAACAATTTAAAAATTGAGGCCAAATTTAGAAAAAATTTACAAACTAATACGAATTATTAACGGAATGAATAAAAATAGCGGTTTCCTTTTGCCATTTGGCGAGATATAATCAGTGTCAAATGCGGCAATCTGAAATTCCTGTCCGAATTTTATCTTATCAAATCCATAGTTAATTGATAAATATCCTCCGTAAATCTTTGTGAAGTCCGTAATAGTTTTACTATCTACCGAAGAATATCCCACCGAAGCTATAATCCCTGCATCCATATACACGTTTTTAACAAAATAATTTCTGTAAAACATTGATAATCCGAGTAAAGGAACATAGGATTTTACCCTTGGCGAAGTAAAGATTGAATAATCGTCAATAACATATTCTTGACAATGTTGAAAACTTATCAGTGAAGGATGGGTGATTATCAATTCACCTGTCAACCCGTATCTTACTGAAAAACCGAATCCGAGATGCTTTGATTGCTGATATGCCAAGGTATAATCGAAACCCATAACCGGCAAAAATGCCATGGAATGTTCAATTTTTGGGTTTTTTTATGTTGCAGCGTATCTGCAGGTTGCGAAATTTCCTGTGAAAAAGAAATGGAAATAAAAAGTGAAAAAATCAATATGGTAAAAAAAAGATTTCTCATTCTAAAAATTTAATCCTATTCCGAAATGTACGGAAAATAAAGTGATATCCCAATACCAATTATTATATGTTACTTTATACGTTTCAATATAATCGCCATTCTCATCAACATAATCGTCGTAATGTTCTTGTGAGTATTGCCAAATATAGTTTTCAAAAGATAAAGAAAGAAAAGCCTTTTTAACAAAATTAAAACTGTACCCTGCTTTTATTTTACCGTAAACATCTTTTGAAAAATCATTTATTATACTTGCGTAAATTCTGTGACGGTTTTTTATGTGATAAACAAACATAATGCCCGTCCTGATATCCGGACAAAAATATGCATGACAATCATACGAATTAATAATTCCGGAGCCTACAAGAAAATCAAGTGAAAAATCCTTTGTTGTCAAAACCTGCCGCTGATAAGTGGTAATAACGGAAACCGGATAAGGGTAATTCTCCGAAAAGCGAAAGCCGGGCTCCATTTGTAAGTGGTTTTTGTAAGATGATTCCATACCGCTCTCACCGGTACTCTGAGAATAGGATGCCAGTGTAAAAACAAATAATGATATAAAAACGGCATAATATTTCATCTCTATTTCATACGATGATAAAAAATTAAGGTTTATCCGTCAGCAAAGATATTTAAAAAACAAGTAAATTTGCAAAGAAATACAGGTAATTTTGGAAAAAGAAATAGAAATATCAACGGGATTTTCGGAGGATGAATCGGCAATGCGTGAAGCATTCAGGCGTCTTTCCGATGAAGAACGTTTTTTTATAACCTGCCAACTATCGGAGATTATGGTACGCATACAGTATGAAAACGGGGTATTACCCGAGGAGACAAATTTTACACTTACCAATGAATAGCTTTGACTTTTATACGGAAACATTAGCGGCTCTTAATAATTACGGGGTCAGATACCTTATAGTAGGTGGTTTTGCCGTAAACAGTTATGGTTTTATGAGTTAAAAAAAATAAAGAACGAACTATAAATTAAACTCACACATATATTTTTTTGCAAGTTCAAATTCTTCCATTATTTCTTCAATTATCTTTCCTGCGGGTTTTATTTCATCAATCAATCCGGATATTTGTCCGATTTCGAGTTCACCTTCATCAACATCCCCCTGAAACATTCCCAGTTTAGCACGACCTTTGCCAAGCATCTCCATAAGCTCATCACGTGATGCTCCGTTGTTTTCGGCCTCGCTGATTCTGTTAAAGAACTCATTTTTGATGAGTCTAACAGGCACCAGTTTTTTCAATGCAAGTTTTGTGTCGCCGTCGCCTGCTTCTATAACAGCCTTTTTAAATGCCGGATGAGCTGAAGACTCTTCCGAAGCCACAAAGCGGCTTCCTATCTGTACACCGTCGGCGCCGAGAGCCATAGCCGCAAGCATTGTCCTGCCCGTACCTATCCCTCCTGCGGCTATCAAAGGAAGGGAAACGGCTTTGCGAACCTGCGGTATGAGTGCCATTGTGGTTGTCTCCTCAAAACCGTTATGTCCGCCGGCTTCAAAACCTTCGGCAACAACTGCGTCAACACCCGCCTCCTCACATTTTTTTGCAAACTTCACATTGGCAACCACATGAACTACCGTAATGCCGTTTTCTTTTAAAAATGATGTATATTTTTTCGGATTACCGGCCGACGTAAATACGATTTTCACTCCTTCTTCAATTATTATTTTAATGTGCTCGTCCGTTTGAGGATATAAAAGCGGTACATTCACTCCGAACGGATTATTTGTTGCAGCCTTACATTTTACAATATGCTCACGAAGAACCTCAGGATACATTGACCCGGAACCTATCAAGCCGAGACCTCCGGCATTGCTAACGGCAGAAGCCAGTTCCCAGCCGCTGCACCAAATCATCCCGCCCTGAATAACGGGATATTCGATATTGAAAAGGTCTGTTATTTTCATCTATTTGTGATTTTGTATTTTATTGCTATTCAGTCGTTTTTTGTTTGTTGTTAATGTTTCGTTTTATCAAAGTTCATAATACCTTTTTGATAATTTTATTATACCCGTCTCGAAATTATAGGATAATTTTGGAAATGGGATAATAATATCGCGTAATAATCATTCTATTCCCGATTTGGAATATAGAGTTCCGTTAAACCAATATTCGCCATAATATGTTTGTCCGTTCTCAACGTGAACCCGATAATCATAAATATACTGCTCACCCGATGATGTTGTTATCATAATTTTACCGCTTTCCAGATTACCTTTCACACTCCATCTGCCGTTTCCGCCGCTTTGATTAGCATTACCCCAGTTTCCGCCGCCACCAAGGTTTCCGGAATATGCCGCCTCGTAAGAATCGGAGTAGGTGCCGTTTGGATAAAGATAAATCTCCGTTGTGGTATTTTTCGTGTAGGTTGTCCATTTGCCCACAAAATGACTTGTCAGCTCTGTTGACTCCGTCTTTATGAATTTCATTCTTTTTACAATTGTTTTAGCCGCATTTATCAAATCGTCACTCAACATAGCGGGAGTACTAACAGCTAAAATGTATGCACCTCCTCCATAGGGAGAAAGCACTCCAAACCCTTTGGCTTTTGCTTCGGTACCGTCAACATAGCCTTTATAATCGGCTGTCAGCGTATTCTCATTCATCGAACTTATATTTCCCGAGGGGGTGAGATATGTTCCTTCTTCCTGTAAACCTTGTTGCATCTCCTGTTTCATTTCCGAAATATTGCCGGTGTGATGTGGCATTACATAAATTAGTCCTGCTATGGTATTATGCCCCAAATAAATACCGTCTGACTCAACCTGATACACCCAGCCTTGTGGAGGTACGAACTTGAAGCCCCAAAACTCGTTACCTACCTCATTGGGACCTATTTGTGAACTTTGAGAGTATGCAACAGACAAACTCAATACACTAATAATCAATATTATAAGTGTATAATTGATTGATTTAACATTCATAATTCAAGATTTAAAAGTTAATTATAAAAATACAAAAATATTAAATATACCGGGAAATCCGTAAATAACATTTCATATCCACCGTCCTATTCGGTTTTCTTCAACACCAGTTTAGCTTTATCGCTTTTGACCACTTTTCTGTAAAAATCTTTAAATTCGGGATACAATTCCTTGGGGTATAATCCTTTGTTGACTTTAAAGGTCCGTAAATAGACCACTTTACCGCTATCGGCAACGGTTTTGCACGAATATTCACCAAAGGTTGATTTGAAAGATTTTGCTTCGGGAATATGTTCGGGATGATAACCCGGGGGTAGATCAAAGATCACGGTATCGGAGACTATGAAAGAGCGCTTAAGCCAAATATCGGTATTTCTCTTGTCATCATCTTTGGGTATTTCTTTTAATTTGTCAACCATATTAAGCGGCAGGAACATTCGTTTTCCCGTAACCGAACAATATCGCGGTACTTTCAAGTCAATAGTTATTTTGGCCTGTGGTATTCTTTCGCCGCTTTGGGTTATTTGAAAATCCAGGATATCAAACTCCGGGATATCCAGATTTTTATGCAGCCATTTTTTTTGTTCCCTCGCATCATCGTGGACAAATCCGAAAACCTCGTCATACATAAGACCTTTCATTGTCAACACAATTTTTCCGCGGATATCACCATCACTACCGGTTTTCATTTGCGCAAAACAGTTTTTTTGGTTTTGCTTCTGCGGATAGCCCGGTGTACGGATCAGTTCCCCGCCTTTGTCCGAAATATTCAAAACATACCTGCTGTCGGTAAAATCGCCGAGAAACCCGAAGGGCATCTCCTGATTGGTACATTCGAGCCATATTGTGTCATCTTTAACCGGTACATTCAGAATAACGTGATTGAATTGCTGGGAAGGGAAATCCTTAATTATTTCCGGTTTCCCGGCTCCGGCATTGACAAGCGTGTAATTGGCTTTTATACCAGCCGCTTCAAGCAACGACTTTGTATAAAACGAAAGCGCCTTACAGTCACCGTATCCTACCTTATCAACCGTTGATGTTTTAAAGGGCTGAAATCCACCTATCCCAAGCTGAATACTGACATAACGCGTATTTTCCTGAACATACTTGTATATTAGCCGGATCTTTTCAATGGTATCCGTGGTTGAAGCTACCAGATCTTTTATTTTTTGTACGCTCTCTTCAGGAAGGTCATTTCTTTTTTTCAAAAGCTTATCAACCCACAACCCGAAGTCTTTCCACGAGTTCATATCCCCGTCGTACCCTTCATAGGAAAAATTTGCCGGTGCAAGATAAACCACCGGCCGGTATTCGCCGGCAGGAGGGCTATATGGTTCCTTGCCGGAAGCCGGTAAGGAGCCAACTCTCCAAATATATTGAATTTTACCTTTTAAGCTATCAATTTCAGGTTCACCGTTAAAATTTTTTGCATAATACCGTATTCCGGTATTTTTGCCTGTTGTAACCTTTAACGAAGCTGTCATAACCGAAACATCATTATACCTCTGGGGCATCCATTCAGGATAATATACTATTCCGTCGAAAGTATAATTATATGTAAAAACAACTGTGTAAGGGTATTTCGACACGTTGGGATCGTACATTTTAACTCTGTTATCTTCATACAACGAAAAGCCGGAAATTATACTTTGGTCGTAAATCTCGGAAGCTGTTGCTCTTTTTATATATTTACCTGAAAAATCATATATTTTGATCCCGATATAACCTATTTTTATATTTTTATTGTAGAAGGCAATAAATTTGGAGTAATCATCACCATTTTTATTTAAAATGGTAATCGCATTTACGATATGCATATTAACTTTATGATCCGAAATTATATCATAGGATATTTCACTGTTTCTGATTACTGCATTTGCATTTTTCAGAAGTGTGTCCGGTATCTCAAAGACAGGATAAACAGATTCACTGCCAATCAGATATGATGGAAGAAAAAGAAAAAGAAGAATGCAATATCTTACCATACTCTTATTCTTTAACAAGCACAATCTGCTCCGCATGCTTAGCAATAATGATATTGTAAAACTCTTTCAGCGATTCGTAATCTTCAGGAACAAACATTTCCTTTGTAATTTTCAGTTTTGTTAATACCTGAAGTATCTGCCCCATTTTTGTAATTTTGTAAATAAATATACCACCATTTTCAGGCAATTTAACAACTGCGTTTTCAGGCACCTCTTCAACTCTATAACCTTCGGGAACAGTGAAGTTCAGCATAAGAGTAAGGTCTTTTTTATAGGGATATTCAACGGGATAAACACGTTTCTTCAGTTTGAAAGGATTTTCGGTTATTGCCTGATAAAACAAAGGATTGAAATATATCATATTGCCTGCATCTTCCGCCTGATCAGATATTGTAACTTCAAACTTTTCTTTAACGGGCTTTGTCAAATCATCAACATTTTCAATTTTATAACTGTTGATTTTCAATCCTTCATTTTTATCCTCAACTTCGGCAATATATTCATCATTATTATTGTAACCGCTTAGTTTTTGTCTGACATCATAAGCCGCATAACCCTGATATGATCTTTGTATAGAGCCTGTAAAGGTTCCGGTTTCATCCATTGTAATGGTATTCATTGAGAGGAATTTATAACCGGAGGCAGGTTTAAGGTCAACCCATCCGGGTTTGGTTTCGGATATAAGCCTTCCTTTTTTATTCAAATCTCTTATCGGCAGCATTCCACAAGGCAAAAATCCGGTTGTGGCATCCATCAATATTCTTGCAGAATCAATCAATGCACTGGCAATAACAAAATTAATACCGAAAAGGGTAGGATAATCTTCGCGTATAAACCCTTCATCTCTGGTTTTTAAAATCACAGGATCGGAATCAATTCCAAGTTTTCGCAGCATCAAAACCAGCATCAGATTAATATCGGCGCTGTTACCGGTCTTTTTACCGTATGCATCCTTAAGAGAGGTGTTTATATATTTCGAATCAAAGCCATCCCATTCCATACGGTTTTTTATGAAAGAATATGCCGCCTCCATTCTTGATTTCTCATCAGGGTATTCGGACATAATCCTTTCAACCTCATCTTTCAGAAAACCCCCGCCACTTTTTATTTTAGCACCAAAATAGGTATTGTTCAGCAATGTTTTGTTAATAGCTTTCCAGGATGTAGAATAATCGGACAAAGTACCATATCCGGGTTTAATCATTGACAGTTCAAATTCAGCCTTGCTAATATAGTTCTCTTTTGAAGTCATTGGCTGCTCCTCAATAAATGCAGGAACATCCTTAGCTATAAAGTGGTAATACTCTTTTTGAAACTCAACTTCCGATGTACTATAATGTGTTTGTGCTGTTGAGAATCCCTGTCCCCCTGTTCTAACTTTTTCCCGAAGTACAACTTTATCCTGCTTTGTCTCATTTTCATAAACGCTCATCGGCACGTAACCGCTAACGATTTTTTTAAAAATATAATATTCCGGAATTTCAACGGTATATTCACTCCACATTACAGGTATATCATACTGAAAATACCAGTCGTGAATATAGTAAATCAGGTCGGAAGTTATGGAATATTTTATATCAATAATGGAGCCTTCTTTAACGTTTGGCATTGCAAATTTTGTACGTTTAAGATATTCGTGAACATCTTCGTCATAAATATTTTTCCCCGATAATTTTGATTTCTCAGTCTTCCCGTTCTCCAGATTAAATGTTACACCTTTCAGCTCCGATAGCTTCTCAACACTTGAACCCGAAATCCTGAGGGGAATTGACCAGTCGGCCCAGCCGTACTCTTTTTTATCAAATATTTTTACCCTTACGTGTCTGTCAAAATGAAGTTGGAACCTGCCCAAACTTTCATTATATTCAAAGTAAGTCTTTCCAAAATCAAATAATATTACCGCACCCGCATTTGTATCCGCTTCATACACGGTCATTTTCAGATTGTTTTGGTCAATCTTTCCAAATTTCATAGGCTCCTTTTGGGAATATGAATCGAAAGCGATAATTAAAAGTAAACAGAGATGAAAAATTCTGTAAAGTGATAAGTTTTTCATAAGTTGATAAATCTAAAGGATTGATTGTTTTTTTCGACAGCAATATTATTAATAATTTCAAATATAACCAAGAAATTTCCCGATATTTTACTACTTTCGTGCTCTATATCCATTAATGATGATAATATGAGAAAGATATTTATCTACGTTATTCCGCTTTTCTTGCTACTGTTTTCCTGCATAAGAAACAAACCTCAACAGTCCGATATTACTATTGTTAAAGGAGGAATCATCATTGACCTTTCGGGTAACGGCAAGACCGGAAAGGATATTAAGGAGGGTTATATTATCTATTCCGGGGATTCGATTTTGGAAGTGGGAAGGCTTTCAGACAGGAATAAATTTCCGACAGGTGCCAAAGTTATTGACGCTTCCGGAAAATATATAATGCCCGGACTCATTGACGGTTTTGCCGTGATGAACAATCAGGCTTATGCCAATGCTTTTCTCTACTCGGGCATTACAACGATAATAGGAGTGGAAGGAGGCAGAAGGGGACCATTTTTCTATTTTGCCGATCCCTCACCCGATTTTTATATGCTTGAATCCGTTGGCGATTTTCCCAAACCGGATTCATCGCAGCTTTTTGATTTGAGAAAGCTTTATGAAGAGAAATACAAGATTGCCCTGCTCAAATATGAATTGAGATCTGAACAGGTTAAGTTATTGGTTGACAGTGCCCGCCGGTTTAATATGGGAACCATTGGAGAACTTGGGTTTACAAGCTATCAGCAAGGTTGTGAATACGGAGTTGATGCATTTGTACACACCACCCGCTATTCACTTGATGTAGCCCCGCCGGAGATGAGAAAAGCGGTTGCCGCTCATCCCTTCAGCGATGACCTCAACAGTCCTAAATGGAAGTATTACCGGTATTTGTACAGCCTTGATACCTCCGACAAGGCTTTGAAAGAACACGCAAAGATTCTTGCTTCTTCACACTCTTATTTAATGCCTACAATGAGCCTTCTGTATGCCGACCTGCCGGGAAGCAGTAATCCCTGGCTCAAACCCGTCGCAGGGATTATCAAGGCAAAATACATCAATAATCCCGTTGATAAAAGCACCGGAAAACACGACTATTCTGAAGATGTGCAAAAGAATTACACTGCAATGGCTCGGCAGGAACTAAAAATAGAGTCTGTTTACAGAAAAGCAGGTTGTCGCTACCTTGCAGGTAGTGCAACGGATGTTTGGGGTACAATGCCTGGGATTTCACTTCACACGGAACTTGAGTTACTTCATCGCATCGGCCTCTCTAACCGGGAAGTGCTGGCTGCAGCCACTACAAATTTTGCGGATGCTTTCCGCTGGAAAACAGGTAGTATCGAAAAAGGATTTGAGCCCGACATTTTGATACTGGATAAAAATCCGCTGGAAAACCTTGAAAATACGTGGAAGATCTCCATACTGATCAGTAATGGAAAAATCATTAACAGAGAAAAATTGCTTAAGGGAAAAACGGATTATTCTGACGATCCGGACGGGATGATCATTTCAAGGCAGCCGATGGATATCTTCGCGGATACGGCCGTTGTGAATGCCGTTGAAACAAAAGTCGCAGGTGAAAGGATGTTAAAATCCGGTTTCAAATATCTTGACAAAGTAATTACCGAAGAACTCTATTATGTCAGCGACGGTTTGAAGGTAAAGGCGTACCTTGCTTATCCCAACGACAGGAAGAAACACCCTGCAATAATTTATAACCGCGGGGGTAATCGTGAATTTGCAAAGCTAAACCCGAAAAAGATGGCCAAACTGCTTGCAAGAGTTGCTAGTTGGGGATATGTGGTCATAGGAAGTCAGTATCGTGGAAATGACGGTGGAGAAGGAAAAGAGGAGTTCGGCGGCGCAGATGTGGATGATGTACTTAACCTGATTCCATTGCTTGAATCGCTTCCTAATGTTGACACTTCAAAAATAGGGATATACGGAAGAAGCCGCGGCGGAATGATGACATATCTTGCAATGATGCACACCTGCCGTTTTAAAGCTGCCGTGGTTGTAGGCGGTGCCGCTGACCTGCGTATGATGAACGAAAACAGAGGAAATGAAATGGAGGCGTGGGTTTACAGTGAGTTGATGCCGGATTATTGGGAGTATAAGGATTCTTTGCTCTCTGTAAGGTCGGCGATAACGCGTGTGAATGAAATTTGCAAAACAACACCTGTTCTATTGCTTCACGGAACAGCCGACTGGCGCGTGATGCCTGAAGAGTCGCTGAATATGGCTCTGGCTTTCCAAAAAGAAAAAGTCCCCTACCGCCTTGTAATGTTCGAAGGCGGTGACCACGGACTGACGGAATTTAAAAAAGAACAGTACGAAATGATTAAAAAGTGGTTTGACAAATACCTGAAAAACAGCAAAAAATTACCTGTACTTAAACCTCACGGAGATTAAATATGAAACGAAGAGATTTTATCAAAGCAAGTAGTGCGGCAGCGTTTGCAGTAACAACACCCCTTTCCGGTTTTGCCGGAAAACATCAGAGTTTTGAGGTGGAGAAAGAGTGGAAAACGGTTAAATTTACACGTGACGGTCTTGACCTGACACCAAAGGAATATTCGACACTATTGGATGAAATAGTAGTGAGAGAGGGTATCAAATCCGACAGCTATTCCCGCTTCGGGATTGTTGAAAAACTCGAAAAACGAATGGCTGAAATTCTCGGGAAAGAGAGTGCCGTTTTTATGCCTACGGGAACACTGGCTAATCATATTGCTGTCAGGGAATTATCAGGCAAAAACGACAGGGTGATAGTACAAGCCGAAAGCCATCTTTACAACGACTCGGGTGACTGTGCCCAAAAACTGAGCGGACTGAACCTGATTCCGATAGCCCGAAACAAAGCTACATTTACGCTTGACGATGTAAAAAATGTAGTGGAACAGACGGAAAACGGCAGAGTTAAAACAGGTGTAGGTGTGATCTCCATTGAATCACCGGTACGTAGAAAGGACAATGAGATGTTTGACTTTGAGATGATGAAAACCATCGCGTCGTATGCCAAGGAAAAAGGTATTAAGATGCACCTCGACGGGGCAAGGATGTTCAACGCCTGTGTGCACTCGGGGAAGAGTCCGTCGGACTTTGCATCCATGTTCGATACTGTTTACGTTTCACTTTATAAGGACTTCAATGCCGCTTCGGGAGCTGTTTTGGCAGGCCCCAAAGAGTTCACAAAGAATCTGTTTCATGTGAGAAGAATGTTCGGAGGCGGAATGCCGCAGGTTTGGCCCTTTGCTGCAGTGGCTAATCATTATCTCGACTCCTTTTCGGATGATTACTCACAATCGGTAAAACAGGCGGAACAACTGTTTGGGCTGCTTGAAAAGAATTCAACCTTTAAAATAGAAAGGATTCCCAACGGGACAAACGTTTTCAAACTATACACGGATATTCCCGACAGAGAAAAGTTCAGGGACAATCTTAAAAAAAGGGATATATTGATCCCTGCTCCCGACAAGTCTTTCAACGGATTTAAGATGAAGATAAACGCGACTTTGCTAAGGTCAACACCCGAAAAAACAGCAAAAGCATTTGAGGAAGCGGTTTAACGTCGGTTCCGGAAATTAGTGCAATATTTAATTATTGTTGGTGAGTGTTTTACAGGTCGTTAAATTACTACTCATCCTCTCCCTCAATGATCTCCTTTCCTTTCTCTTTCCACTTTTCAAAAGTTGATTTATTGATATCCAGTTCTTCAAGTTTATTCCACAATAATGGGGCTATTCCCGCAACGGGAGCATATAAAACGGACTCTTTCTTTTTCTCTTTCGGTATCCATTTATTGTCAAGACTGTTTATAAGCATTATGACAATACTCAGGAAAACCGCTGCTTTCAATATGCCGAATGCAGCACCTCCCAACTTGTTCAGGACACCGAGAGCAACCATATTAACCAGTTTTTCAAGTAATTTACCAACAAAGTAAACGATAATAACTACTCCGATAAATGTTATAATAAATGAAATTATCGGCACATAATCTTCGTTCATTGCAAAGTTTTCGATTAAGAACCGTGCTGCATAATCCGAAAAATAAACCGCTGCATAAATACCGACCACAAGTGCCGCGAGTGAGAATAGCTCAACGATAAAACCTTTCCTGAATCCTGTAAATCCAAGCCAGACCATAGGTATAGCTATTATTATATCAATGTAATTCATATTCTTTATATTAACATACTAAACAAAACAATCAAATGTAAGAATGCTATTTTATCTTTTTCGCTCTGTGTTTTTTCAATCTTTTTGTAAGTTCCGTATCAAAAACGAATTCATTCAGTTCCTTATTATCGGCATCAAGAATTTGAGTTTTATCCCCGCTCCACCAAAGTTGCCCTTGGTAGATAAATGAAATGGTATCCCCGATTTTAATTACGGAATTCATATCATGTGTATTAACGATTGTAGTAATTTGAAATTCCTCGGTCAGTTTACTGATAAGATCGTCAATAACACCGGAAGTATGGGGGTCGAGTCCTGAGTTGGGTTCATCACAAAAAAGATATTTGGGATTCAGGGCAATGGCACGGGCAATGGCAACTCTTTTTGTCATACCACCGCTAAGTTCGGCCGGATATAGCTTATTCTCATTTTCAAGATTTACCCATTTGAGGCAGAAGTTCACTCTTTCCAGCTTCTCTTCAAGCGTCTGATCCGTGAACATTGTAAGCGGAAACATTATATTCTCCTGAACGTTCATCGAATCAAACAATGCTCCTCCCTGAAAAAGCATTCCTATCTCTTGCCTGATCTTTTTTCTCTCTTTGAAAGTCATTGCTGAAAAGTCCCTGTCATCAAAAACAATATGACCTTCATCAACCTCATACAATCCCACCAGGCATTTCATCAGGACGGTTTTTCCCGATCCGCTCTGTCCTATTATCAAGTTCGTTTTACCTTTTTCAAACTTAACGGTAATATCCTTTAAAACCTGATTATCTCCGAACGATTTTGATATATGTAATGCTTCAACCATCAGTTATTTTTTTTACGACAGCAACAATTGAGTAAGTATAAGATTAAAGAGTATTATCATAATACTGCTCCAAACCACAGCTCGTGTACTTGCAGCACCGACTTCAACGGCACCTCCCTTTACAATAAAACCTTCAAATCCGGAAATAGATGTAATTAGAAATGCAAAAACCACCGTTTTTATCAATGCATAGAAAATACTGTATCCTTCAAAACAACATCTTATACCGTATATAAATTCATTCACAGTATAAAGGTCAGTAAAAACAGCAACAAGCCAGCCTCCGATTATTCCGAAATACATACTCAAAATTATCAATACCGGATTTATGAGCATTGCTGCGGTAACCTTAGGAAAAATCAAATGGTTGGCAGGATTTATGCCCATTATCTCAAGTGCATCAATCTGCTCGGTAACCCGCATCGTTCCGATCTCGGAGGCAATACGGGAGCCGACCTTTCCGGCAAGTATAAGGCTTATAATAGTAGGCGCAAATTCAAGGATAACGGATTGACGAACCGTAAAACCGATTGTTGATACCGGAATTAAGGGGTTGTCAATATTATATGATGTTTGAATGGCAACGACGGCACCCATAAACAAGGAGATAATTGCAACAATACCAAGCGATTCGACACCAAGACTTTGTATCTCCGTTATCAGTTGACTGCGATAAACACTACCCTTTTCAGGTCGTCGAATAACCTGAATCATCAACAAAATATATTTCCCGAATCTGCTCAACATTCCATTACATTTCTTTTGCGAAATTAAATATTATTCTGTAATCAATTAAAAAAAAGTAAATAACAACTTATAAAAAACAATAATTCCGTATTTTAGCGGTTTCTTTTAAAAACAAATAACGTGAAAAACAGATTTAATATTCTATTGGTTATAATACTTTTAACTGCCGGTTTTTTTACCTCCTGCTCATCTACTCGCAAGGCAAACAAGAAATGTCGCGAATGCCCTGAATTCAGTATTAATGATAACAAATTATCTGATAATTATTTGATTTATGAAGTCGGATAAAGATATTTTACTCAAATACCTTCCCGAGGAATCGGTTCCTGTTATTCTTGACTGGATAGGGCAACATAACCTGAAATTCTCCATCAGCAAAAGCAGAGTATCGAAGTTGGGAGACTACAGGCCGCCGTTGCGCCAAAGACATCACTCCATATCTGTAAATCACGACTTGAATAAGTATCACTTTTTAATTACTTTTGTTCACGAATTTGCACATCTCGTCACCTGGGAAAAGTATAAGGGAAAGGTGAAACCGCATGGCAAAGAGTGGAAAACGGAATTTAAAACTTTAATGCAGGTCTTTATTGACAATGAAAATATATTTCCTGAGGAGATAAGAGAGGCACTTATTGAATTTTTCAAAAAATCGTCACGAATTGATACTAATTTAGTGCGGGTGCTGAAAAAGTATAATCGGCACCGGAATGAAACCGTTCTTGAAGATCTTCCCGAGGGAGCGGTTTTTAAAATTTACAATGGAATTATATTTCAGAAACAAAAAAAACTGAGAAAACGTTTTCGATGCAAACGTTTTGATGATGGCAGGATTTATCTTGTCAGCCCTCTAATGACCGTTGAAATTATTGAAAAATAAATTTAAAATATACAGAAATATGAACAAGAATAATTACTGTGTTATAATGGCAGGAGGCATCGGAGCCAGATTCTGGCCTATGAGCCGCACTTCACACCCGAAACAATTCATTGACATTCTCGGAACGGGAAAAACACTGATTCAACAGACGGTTGACCGCTTTCTGAAAATTTGTCCGAGGGAAAACATTCTCATTGTTACAAATGAGATATACCGTGAGATGGTTCTTGAACAGCTTGAAGGATTTACGAACAATCAGGTACTGTGCGAACCGATGCGCCGAAATACCGCTCCGGCAATAGCCTATGCGGTTTATAAAATAAACGAGTCAAATCCGGAAGCAAATATCGTTGTTGCACCTTCTGACCATATTATTTTGAAAGAGGATACCTTTACGGATGTTATCCTTTCGGCCTTAAATGCCACAGCCGATAACGATTGGCTGCTTACTCTCGGTATTACCCCGTCAAGACCGGAAACAGGTTACGGATATATACAGTTTGAGGATTCCAACCCTTTTGAACAGGACAAAAGGATCAGGAAAGTAAAAACATTTACCGAAAAACCCGATTATGATCTTGCCGTCAAGTTCTTGGACAGCGGTGATTTTCTATGGAATTCCGGGATTTTTATCTGGTCGGCAAAAACTATCCTAAAAGCCTTCAAAAATCATTTACCTGAGGTAGATTCCATATTTAAGGAGGGTAAAGGCATTTACAACACTGATAAAGAGCAGGAATTTATTGACAAGGCATATCCCGTATGCAAAAACATCTCCATTGATTACGGAGTTATGGAAAAGGCAACCAATGTTTATGTTCTGGCATCTGATTTCGGATGGTCCGACCTTGGTACCTGGGGCTCGCTGTTCGAGATAAGAGAAAAAGATAATGACAACAATGCAATTATTGGAAAAAATGTAATGACATTCGACACAAAGAACAGCATTGTAAATATGCCTGAAAACAAACTCATTGTTTTGCAGGGGCTTGATGATTATATTGTTGTGGAAAATGACGACATACTTCTTATTTGCCGTAAACGCGACGAACAGAGCATAAGAGAAATGGTGAACGCGGTAAAGGTTGAAAAGGGTGAGGAGTTTGTATAACGGATAGTTGTTTTATTGTAAAATCTTATTAACTAATCAAAATAATATTCAAATGAAAAAGACTTTACTTATTTTAACTGCTTTGGTTCTTGGACTTGCTCCAATGACGAAAGCCGACGAGGGAATGTGGCTTCCCATTTTTATCGAAAGACTGAATTATGTTGATATGCAAAAAGAGGGGTTACATCTTACACCCGAAGAAATTTACAGCATCAACCATTCAAGTTTAAAAGATGCCGTTGCTATTTTCGGTGGCGGTTGTACAAGCGAGATCATTTCCGATCAGGGATTACTGCTAACGAACCACCATTGCGGGTACAGTTCCATACAGGCTCATTCATCTCTGGAACATGATTACCTCACAAACGGTTTTTGGGCTGAAACTTTAGCCGATGAGCTTCCGAACCCCGGGCTAAAGGCAACTTTTCTGGTAAGGATTGAAGATGTAACCAAGCGTGTACAAGAAGTTCTCAGCGACACTATGAGCGAAGATTCAAGGTGGAAGGCTGTAAGAAAAATCTCAAAGGAGATAACCGGCGAAGCTACAGACGGCACACACTATACGGCATCCGTCCGCAGCTTTTTTGAAGGCAATGAGTTTTATCTCTTTGTTTATGAGGTTTTTACAGATATAAGATTAGTAGGTGCTCCTCCCTCCTCAATAGGTAAGTTCGGTGCCGATACCGACAACTGGATGTGGCCCCGGCATACTGGCGACTTTTCCATGTTCAGGGTTTATGCCGATAAAGACGGTAATCCCGCACCCTATTCCGAAGATAATGTTCCGTTGAAACCCAAACACTCTCTACCTATTTCGGTTGCAGGTGTCCACGAAGGTGATTTTGCTATGATACTCGGTTATCCTGGCAGCACCGAAAGATATATGACCTCTTTCGGAATAAAACTTGCCCTTGATATTTCAAATAATACCATTGTTACCATCAGGGATAAGAAACTGAAAATTATGCTTGCCGATATGCAGGCCGACCCGGCAGTAAGAATTAAATATGCATCAAAATATGCCGGTACTTCAAACTACTGGAAATATTACATTGGACAGACAAAAGGGCTGAAACGCCTTCACGTTTACGACAAAAAGGTTGAACTGGAAAACAGATTCAGCGATTGGGTTGATGCCGACAATGCAAGAAAAGAAAAATACGGTGATGTTTTAAAGATAATAAGCGATGCCTATTCAACCATAGAAAAATATGAACTGGCAAGAATTTACCTCAGAGAAGCCATTCAGCGGGGAAGCGAATTGCCCGGATTTGCAAATAATTTTTCAAATCTGGCATATCAGCTCTCGAAGAAAGAGGTGGATCGGGAAAAAGTGGATAAAACCATTTCTTACTTAAAAAACGGGAAGAAAGACATTTTAAAAACTATAATGAACCCACCGACCGCAAACTGCTTGCCGCAATGCTTGAAATGTATCACAAAAACGTTCCGGAAGACCAACAACCTCCCTACTTAAAAGAGATTGCGTCCAAATACAAAAACGATTTCGGAAAATATGCCGATTACGTCTTTGACAAATCCGTTTTTACAACACCGGAAAAAGTTGATGCTTTGATAGAGAAACCATCGGCAAAAAAAATAGAAAAAGACCCTGCCTATAAGCTGTATAAAGCTTTTACGGATTATTATTACGGTAATTACAGTAAAATTCTCAGTAAAGCTTACGATAAACTGGATAAAGGTAACAGGCTTTTCATTGCGGGTTTGCGCGAAATGGAACCCGATAAAAAATTCTATCCCGATGCCAACTTCACTATGAGAATGACTTACGGACAAGTATTTCCGTATTATCCGGCGGATGCAGTCTTTTATGACTATTACACTACACTTAAGGGTGTGATGGAAAAAGAAGACCCTGACAACTGGGAATTTGTTGTTCCTCCGAAATTAAAGGAACTTTACGAAGCTAAGGACTATGGCATTTACGGGGAGGACGGCAGAATGCACACCTGTTTTATTTCAAATCTCGACATTACAGGAGGCAACTCGGGTAGTCCGGTGATGAACGGATATGGTGAGCTTATCGGTATTGCCTTTGACGGTAACTGGGAAGCAATGAGCGGTGATATTGCCTTTGAACCCGAATTGCAACGCACAATATCAGTTGATATCCGTTACGTTTTGTTCATAATTGACAAATATGCGGGTGCAACACGGCTTATTGACGAGATGAATATTGTCAAAAACAGGCATACATCCATCAAGCCTGAGAATGCTCAAAAGAAAGAAGAGATGCAGCTTGATGATGTTAAAAAATAATGTTTTTGCATAGGTTTGGTATAACAAAAATAACAGAGGCAATTTATCTTTTATATTACCTCTGTTTTATTTCCTTGTAATTCTTATTAAAATGCGGTACTAAAAAAATGAATAGCCGCCATTAAACACTACCTATTATCGTAATTATCAAACATTTTACCAATCTTGTCTTTTGTCTCCTGTGAAGCTTCTTTAAGATTATCCAACACTTCTTGTTTCAGATCACCTATTCCAAGATTAAGATTTTTTGCAACATCAATTGTTTTTGATTTTATGGATTTCAGCTTAAAAGAAAACATTATATATGCGACTCCCATAAATATCAAGGCAAAAGAGGTTAAGAAAATCAAATTGAAAGCTCCAAAGACAGGGTCCATTACCATAAAAAAGGACATAATTGTTAAAAGTATCCCCAATGTAAGTATCCATCCCCATCCTTTGATCTTTAAGTCTTTAAGATCTGTGGAGAAGGCAATTACGGAGATGCCTCTGAAGAGCAGCCAGAATCCGACAACAAATGGCAAAATAACCATTGAAATGGCCGGGTAGCTCCAGAGGAAAATACCAACCAGAATTTCAAAAATACCACCTGTTAAGTACCATCCCCATCCTTTAATAGCTTCTCTGTTTGTAATAGAGAATACTGTTTGCATAATTCCGTTTATCAAAATCAGGGCAACAAAAACCATTGAGAGGGCAAGATAACTTTCAACAGGTGTCCGGGTAACCCAAAAGCCGCCCAAAACCAAAAGGATACCGAGAATTAGAAACAACCACCAATTTTTAACGGCTGAAATTGCTTCTGAAATAATGTTTGTCATAATTTTATTTTTTAGGGTTAAAACTATTCACAAAGATAATAAATAATTAACGTGAAATCTTAAAAACATAGAAATGAAATGTTACTACTCAGTCATACTTCTTATTAGAAAATTATTATCTAATGATTTTTTATCTACTTACACGTGCCGGGTAGTAACAGTATTTTTATTTTCTTTTGTTTTTACAAACAATTTATTGTTAACTTTGCTGCTGATGGTAACCTTAACTAAAATAATTATGAAAAAACAATTACAACTTATTTCCGGATTAATACTGCTTTTTATTATGATAAGCGGTACTCTACAGACACAGGAGTTTCGTACGGAAACCGATCTTCTCGGCGACATCAAAGTACCTGCCGATGCATACTACGGGGCACAGGCTGCACGCGCAATGCAAAATTTTAAAATATCGGGACAATATATCAATGATTATCCCGATTTTATGAAAGCCTGGGGTATGATTAAGCTGGCTACCGCGCGTGCCAATACGGAAGCCGGAAAAATGAAGCCGGAAAAGTTGAAAATGATAGAACCCGCCTGTCAGGACCTGATTGACGGAAAATTACTTGACCAGTTTAAAATAGACCTTTATCAGGGTGGTGCGGGGACTTCGGCAAATATGAATGCCAATGAGGTTATCGCCAACAGAGCTCTGGAACTCGCCGGATATAAAAAAGGAGATTATGAAAAAATATCTCCGAATGATGATATAAATATGTCGCAGTCAACCAACGACACATACCCAACTGCACTGAAACTGACTATGCTGCTTCAACACGATAAGTTGAAAGCCGAAATGACCCGGCTTAAAAAATCTTTTGAAAAACTTGGAAGCAAATATCTTGAAGTTGTTAAGATGGGGCGGACAGAATTTCAGGATGCCGTACCTATGACCGTGGGACAGGAATTTTATTCGTACGCCTCTATGATAGATTGGGAAATTGATAATCTTGACAATGCCGCAAAATCATTGGAAGTTTTAAATATGGGTGGTACCGCAATAGGTACGGGGTTGAACACCCCTGACGGTTATCAGGAGTTTATTATTAAAAATTTGCGTGAGATAACGGGATACGACCTTACAAATGCTGACGATCTTATCGCTGCAACATCAAGTTTACATGGCTTTGTGGTCTATTCATCGGCACTAAAAACTTTGGCCACAACACTTTCAAAGATTTCCAACGACCTTATCATTCTATCTTCGGGTCCGCGAAACGGAATTTTTGAAATCAATCTTCCACCAAGGCAACCCGGGTCATCAATTATGCCGGGTAAAGTAAATCCCGTAATCCCCGAATTAATGGCTCTCGTTAGCTATCGTGTTGTCGGGAATGATGTTACGGTAAATATTTCCGCTTCCGATGGCGACTTACAGCTTAATGCCTATGAACCTGTTGTGGGGCTTACAATCTTCGAATCACAAAAACTTTTAACAAACACCATGAAAACATTCCGCGAAGATTGTATTGACGGAATCACAGTTAATGAGGATACCGATAAAAAGAATCTGGAGACAACAATCGGTATTGTTACTGCATTGAATCCTGTTTTGGGACATCATGTCGGCGACGAACTGGCCAAAGAGGCAAAGGAAACGGGAAAAGGAATATTGGAGCTTGTTCGTGAAAAGAAACTTCTGACCGAAGAGCAGATAAAGGAGATTTTTTCGGTAGAAAACCTGACAAGACTTGACAAAGCAAAATATAATAACAAATAATAATTTATTAACTTTAAAAATATCAATAAAATGAAAAAACAAATTTTTAATTTCGCATTTATTTCAGTTTTACTTTTTGCATTTATTCAAAACGGTTTTTCGCAGGAGAAAAAACTTCCCAAGGTCATTATTCTGGCAACCGGAGGCACAATAGCAGGTTCCGGTGAAAGTTCAACCGGGTCTTCTTACACATCCGGAAAGGTTACCATTGAATCTATGATTGATGCCGTGCCTAATATCCGTAAACTTGCCGACTTGTCAGGCGAACAAATTTCAAATGTGGGTTCACAGGATATGAGTGTGAAAATATGGCTTGATCTCGCAAACCGTATCAATGAGTTGCTTGCTGGCGACGTTGACGGTATTGTTATTACACACGGTACCGACACACAGGAAGAAACCGCCTATTTTCTAAACCTTGTTGTAAAAAGCAATAAGCCTGTTGTTTTAACCGGCTCTATGCGTCCGTCCACCGCACTAAGTGCCGAAGGGCCTCTTAACCTTTACAATGCAGTTGCAGTTGCAGCTTCACCCGAATCAAAAGACCACGGAGTTATGGTTGTTATGAACGATAAAATCTTTGGTGCACACTCGGTAACGAAAATGAATACTACAAATGTTGAAACTTTTGAAGCTCCTATGCACGGTCAACTTGGTGATGTTAATTTCGGGGAGGTTACTTTTTATCACTATCCTCACGGTTTAAATACTACAAAAAGCCGGTTTTCTGCCGACGGCATCAAAAGTCTGCCGCGTGTTGATATTGTCTATGGTTGTGCTGATATGTCTCCCGACCTTATTGACATAATGGTTAAAGCCGGAGCAAAAGGCATTGTTGTGGCTGGTGTCGGAGACGGAAATATGACAACTGCAACACTGGAAGCGGCAAAAAGAGCAACCGAAAAAGGTATCCCTGTGGTTCGTAGCGCAAGAGTCCCTACCGGTGCTGTTCTTATCCATGGTGAGGTTGATGATGAAAAGTACGGAACAATTGCATCCGATGAGCTTAACCCCCAAAAAGCACGGATACTGCTTATGCTTGCATTGCAACAGGATAAAAACAGAACCAGAGAGGAATTACAGCAACTTTTCATTGATTATTGATAGTGACCCTATTAAATAAAAATTATGAAATCAAAACTATTATTAATCGTATTTTTGAGTATTTTGAGCCTGGGCAAAGCCCAGCAAATGCAATCGGATGATAATATAACCTATAGAAGCATAATTCCCGAAGATAAGCAAAACTTGCTTCGTAATATTGATATGTTTGCCAATACTCAACTGGCATTCAGAAATGATTTTACGAACGGGGAATATATGGGCTCAAAATTCAAATTTGAGCAATTCAGAATGGAAATAAAAGGCTATCTTCATAAAAACATTTATTTCCGTTTTCGTCATCGTTTCACAAGCACATTTGAACCCCAATCCATTGATAAAATCATCAAAGGTGTTGATTTTGCTTACCTCGTATTTACTTTAAGCGACAAATGGAAGCTTACACTTGGGAAGACTTATGCCGACTGGGGAGGAATTGAATTTGACCTGAATCCGATTGATATCTATGTCTATTCCGACATCATCGAGATGGCTGATAATTTCCTGACAGGCGCCGAGTTACACTTCAAAGTCAATGACAATCATAATTTCGGATTCCAGATTCTCAACTCCAGAACAGGATCATTTGATGATATATATGATACGGTTCCCGACGTTGTTGCCTCTAAAGCTCCTCTTGCTTTTGTCTTTAACTGGAGAGGAAGTTTCTGGGGCGGAAAGATTTCCACAATCTGGTCGTATTCATATTTTACCGAAGCAAAAAATTACGGAAAAAATTATATAGCACTCGGTAACCAGTTTAAATCAAAGCATTTCGATTTGGCTTACGACTACAAAATAAGTCAGGAAGGCATTGACAGAACAGGTATAATAAGCGATGAAATACCCGACAATCTGTATAATTATGCTGTCAAAAACACTCTTTATCAAAGCCATTGGGTTCGTGCAACTTATAAATTCAATAAAAAATGGCATTTATGTCTGGATGCTTTTGTTGATTTTGCCGACTGGAAAGATGACCTTGACCCGCTAAAAACCGAAGACAGATTCAGGACTGTTTACAGTTTTATTCCCACAATTGAATATTTCCCGTGGGAAGACTTTGATTTTAAGTTCTTTCTGGGATATGTGGGACGCTATTATAAATATTCCGATTATGCCAAATCACGTCCCGAATTTACTTTTAAGGACTATAATACCGGTAATATTATGATTGGTCTCATATCACCGTTAAAGTTCTTGTAATAATGGTACTGAATCTCGATTCAAGACAAACGATAGTAGCGGCAATCCTGGTACTTTTCCTCGGAAAATACATCAACAGGAAGATAGATGTCTTACGCAAATACAACATTCCGGAGCCCGTCACCGGCGGTCTTGTGGCTTCTTTGTTTTTCGGGCTTCTTTATCTGTTGTTTCACATAAATATAGAATTTTCAAAACATTATCGTGATATTCTGCTCATTGTTTTCTTTACTGCAATAGGAATGTCAACGGAGATTAAAAGTATTTTAAAAGGAGGCAAAACACTTCTAATACTGACACTTTTTGCCGTTGCTTATATCTTTCTGCAAAATTACATCGGTATTTTTATTGCAAAACTATTTAATGTTAATCCTGTTACCGGTGTACTCGCAGGATCGGCTGCCCTGCAAGGCGGGCACGGAAATATCGTTTCCTGGGCACCTATCATAAACGAAAAATTCTCTATTACCAACGCTATGGAAATAGGGATGATATCCGCAACATTCGGATTAATTATAGGAGGTGTGTTGGGCGGCCCGGTTGCAAAATTCCTGATTAAAAAGTACAATCTTAAGCCCGATGATACGGAGGGTGAAATAACAATCGGCACTAAACATGGGAAAAATCCTGTTATTGACTACAATTCAATATTAAAAGTATTACTGATTCTTGCTCTATCTATCGGTATAGGCATCTATATTCATAATCTTCTGGAATATGTAAATTTCACTCTTCCGCTTTTTGCCACCTGTATGCTGGGAGGAGTTATCCTGGCCAACCTTATCCCGTTACTCATTCCGAAATTGAATTGTCCCGCACATTCTCCAACGTTGGCCATCACGTCGGATTTAAGTTTGGGACTGTTTCTGGCTATGGCTATGATGGCTCTGAAATTCTGGGAATTGGGGTCGGAATCCTTGTTTATTATAGTAAGTTTGCTTTTGCAAACAATTGCAATACTTCTGTTCTCCGTATTTATAATATTCAGGGTTTTGGGAAGAGATTATACGGCGGCAGTAATATCAGCCGGATATATTGGCTCGGCAATGGGAGCCACTCCAACTGCAATGGCAAATATGGCTGCCGTAACTAAAGAACACGGACCCTCACCGGTTGCCTTTGCCGTAATCCCGATTGTGGGAGCTTTTATAATTCAGGTTAGCAATGCGGTTGTGATTAATATTATTTTAATGTGGCTCGGGTAAATATTTATCTATTAATTGACCGGTTACATTTTAAAGGTTAATCTATTGATAAAGTTATATGAAAATTGCTATAAAAGGTAAAAGGGGCAAAATATTGCCCCCTCATTCCTTCCTTTTCATTAACCGTTCGTTTATTCCGGTACTTGGCTGGTTTTACCTTTATTCATATACCATTTGTTGTTTTTATCAACATTCTCCGTTTCACCGTTAAGATTGAAATCCGTTGGCATATATCCGCTTTTACCCGCATCCGTTTTCCAAAGCAAATAATCACTATTATCAATAGTCCCGTCTGCATTGGCATCACCCGAATATATGCCCCAAATTCCCGGTATCAATTCTGTTTGAGCAGCAGTTCCTCCGTATGCCTTTGTACTGTCTGTTGTAAAGTCATAGGTGTAAATGCCGCCTGATAAAGTTAATGCCTGAGAAGATATGACAGGCAAATGATTGCGGTGCCAAATAACAACAAAAAGACTATCGGAAACACTACTTGAGAACAACAGATTACTATATCCGTCAAGTGCTGTAATATTTCCGTTCTTTGTCAATAAAGCCGCTTTTCGAGCAATACGTGTAGACGTAGTAGCCGTTGAGACATCACCGGCAGTTTCTCTTAGTTCTACAAGTACCCAATCTACGGCATTAATAGGAGAATAACTGAAATGTTCATTCCCATAATAATACCATGGATTGGAATTATAGGGTTGATAATTAGGAACATATTGAGGATTTAAAGATGTTCTCATTTCAGAATTAATGAAACTACCTTGAAGATTAGTTTTAATATTTATGTAGAATCCTGCTCTGCCTGTAATACTTCCATTTGTGATTTTTGGTAAAGGAATACCTTCACTCAAAGTTAAATCTGTAATATTTACATAAGCATATTCATTGGTTGTTAATTCAGGATTGAGCTGGAATCTTACTTTAAACATTACTCCTGCCGTATCAAATTGGTTAGTACCTGCTCCTGCAAAAATGATAGAATTACCCGATGACATTTTTGCAAATGTCCAACCTTCCGAGAGGGTTCCTTCGGTTATTATATCAATGGCGGTCAACTCCGGCGACCTGAACGAAATTGTGCCCTCGATACCACTGATTTGCTCCCCTGCAGGTAAATCACCTATCAACACAGGCAAATCAAACTGCGAATTCAAAATTGCCTCAGCATCCGGTATCGTAACATAAGTGTCGTAAACGGTAATATTGCCACTGCTACCCGAAGCCCCTACCTGATCGGTAGCAATTACCTGGACGGTCCCGCTTCTATGGGCAGTAAGTAAACCGCTTTCATCAATAGTTGCAACTATGCTGTTTGAGGTTGACCAAATATGGGGGGCAATCCCTCCGCTTGCCGAAAACTGAAGTGTTTCGCCGGCAATAAGTGTTGCATAAGAAGGCGAAACCGTTATATTAGAGAAATTGATCGTGGAAAAATATCCATTGTCAGAATTTCCCAAAAGCCCTTCATTGAAACTTACATCATAAAAATTCAGCCATGTACTGCCGGAGTATGAGGCCGAAACATCAAAATTCAAATATAGCAGCACACCACTTCCCGACAAGGAAGTTGTCCCTGCAAAGGCAATTGAAATCTCCCCTTGTGAAGAATTGTTGTAAACCACATTTGACGATGTTTCCAGTAAAGTCCCGGCAGTTTCGTAAGTTACGGGGACCAAGATGTTTTGGTTGAAGGTAATACGGAAAAATCCAGAAATCACATCCAATCCTGTCAAGTCGGTAACATAAACAGGAATACTGATATTGCTGCCTTGCCATGCGGTAGTATCGTGTACCGAAAGCTCAAAAGCTCTTATCTCGATATCCGAATTTGTTGTGTCAATTATGCCGGCTGCATCTTCAGCCACTACTTTTGTAAAACCGTGTGCAGTAGCGGTCAGCAATCCTGTACTGGAAATACTGGCGACCGAAGGGTTTGTTACCGACCATGAATATGGTGCTGTACCTCCGCTTACATACAATTGTAATGTTTCACCTTTTGTTATTAATCCTGAGTTTGGTGTAACGGTAATGTACGGATTTGGCAAAGATGAGATAGAAATATAACCATTATCAGTAATCATAGAGGGTTCGCCTTCATTAAAAAAATTGTATTGAGAAGAAGTAAAGTTAATATAGGTTCCGCCGGATGTAACCGTCTTAAATTTAATATAACACAAAATCCCTGTTCCTGAAAGAACTGATGTTCCTGCTGCCGCAATGGTAATTTTATTTTGAGTTGCGTTATATATAGGTGTGCCCCAGGAGTTAGTCATTGTACCTGCAATAATAATATCAACAGGATTTATATATCCTGAATTGAATTGCAGCTGTAACTGATAAGAATAAACGTTTTCTCCGGTCAAAGTACTATCAACATAAACAGGAATTAGTATTGTATCACCGACAGCACAAGTTGTGTCCGGAATACGAACCTGAATATCAGAGGCGTAAATTATATTCCCGAATAAGAAGGCTCCAAAAATCAATATAAAGTATTTTTTCATATTTTTTGTTTTTTACCTTGACCCTCCACTTTCCGGTAAGGTGAACGCAACAAAAGCAAAGAGTCTAAAGGTGTTATTACTCACAAATACTTATTGCAAAATTTGTATTTTATTAATTTTTACATCATTCCCTGATGAAACTTTTATAAAATAAAATCCGCTTTCAAGTCTTTTGCCTTTATTATCCATTCCTTTCCATTCAAAAGTGTGAATACCGGTATTATATTTTTTTGTTATATTATAGATCATTTGACCTGTAATATTGTACACCACAATAGTAACATCATTATTTTCTTTCAGAGAAAATTGTATGTTTGTCGATTCCTTAAAAGGATTTGGAAAGATGTTTAAATACGAAATTTGATTGGATGATTGCGTGTTATCCAAACCTGTTGCGAGTCCGGAGATTTCAATTAATCCCGGATTTGAATTTTCTGTTAAATCTGTTTCATTTGCTATAAACTCATTAATAATAACGGGTGTTAAAATAGTGCCTGTAACATTTCCAACAACTTTAAAAGTTATATTTGCAATTGTTAAATTTGACTCAATATTATCATACCCGGCAAAAGCAAGTTTTATTTGACCTGATTGATTATCAAATCCGCTATTTGAGGTCATTTGAGGTGCGGTTGTCTCAATATTAGTAACTTCCAATAATTCGGAATCGAATCCCAAATCAATTTGTAATGAAATTGCATCCGAAATATTGGAAATAATAAGTGGTACAGTAAATTCTTCTCCGAGAGTTGCAGAATTGTTTCCGATGTTAAGTTGTCCTTCGGGGATTTTTGGAGGAATAATGCTTTCTAACTCTGCCGGAAAATAATCTATAATACCAACAACATATTGCAATATCAGTGCAGCATCATAAGAAGTTATACTACCGTTCCCACTGGTTTCGGCCACAAGTTGCTGGGTGGCATTCAACGGGTGGTTTACAGGGTCAACTACATAAAACAAAATCAATGAAGCATCATAAGCCTGTATTGCACCGTTGAGGCTAACATCGCCCATTACAGGGTTTGCCGTACCGTTGGCAAGCCAGGGAATATAATCCACACCATCGGAGACTTCCTGGCCCGTACCGCCGGGGTTGCCCGTATGTTCGGGACCTGAATTATCGCCCCACCAGTTGTATTCGGCATTTATGGTAAAGGTCTGGTCAAGGTTGTTGATGGCTTTGTATTGGATGTTATCAAAATCGCAATTGTTTACCGCTGGGTCTGATGCACCGCTTAAAATAATTCCATAGTAATTATCGGTAAAGGAGCAGTGTTGGATAGTAGGGCTTGCACTGTAAGTTCTTATTGCACCTAGTCTGTTTTGTTCGTAGGTTTGATAATATCCTGCATATTTAAAAACGCAATGTTCTAACTGACATAATGGGTCAAGCGATTCGTTTTGAAAAACAATTCCATTCCAATCCGTATATGATGGGATAGTAGCTATACTGTCCGAATTAGTATCTCCTCCATAAAAATCATCTTTATAGCTTGTGAAAACTATGGTGCTGTCGGGTGTGGAACCTCCTACTGCAATAAAGCCTTTGTAAACATTGATGCTTGCATTGTCTTTAAATTTTAACACTACACCCGGCTCTATTGTTAATGTAGCACTTGTTCCGATTGAATAACCGCTAAATATGTATGGTATATTATTTATCCCTGCATAATTTCTTTTTGGCAATGTTACATCCTGGGTAAGTGTTTCGTTGTTTATCCGGATAGCTTTCCAGGTATTTCCGGTCAGAACATTATTAAGTGTAGAAGCGGGGTACGATAGGATTGAAGTAGAAAAAGGGATATGGGTATCATTAAATGTGCAATTGTCGAGGATTGGATTTGAAACGCCATTTAGGGATAAGCCAAGACCATAGGTATTGTTGCTGTTACTAAAATGTTCAAAATAAACATTTGTAATCTGTGGCGAGGCACTCGTCATACTAATCCCTGTTGATTTATAACGGATTATGGCATTATTAATAATACTTGCATCATCGCTTTCATCATAGAAAGTAAAGCCGGTTCCTGATGGCGAAGGTGTTGTGTATCCATTTTGTTGAGTGTCTTGCGGATTTCCGAAATCATCGTCTTCAAGACGTGTGAAAACTACCGGGTTTGTTTCCGTACCAAGAACATTTATCTTACCTCTTACTGTAAAATTAGCCTCTTTAAATATGACCCCTTCCGGGATGGTCAAAGTTGTACCGAAAGCAATGGTGCCGCCACCGCCGTAATAGGTAATATTATTGTATCCCGCAAAATTCCTTTGGGGGATCGTATCGGAAACGGAATAGTTCTGGTTTCTTATTTGCAAGGCCATCCCGCCTACATTTAATACGGTGTTGTTACTAAAAACCGGATCCGAGAACATATCCATATAAATTGGGTAACCATCAATATTGTATATATTGTTGTTTGAAATGGTTGGCGATGCTGTACCAAAGATACCGAAGGCGGTAGTTTCCGAAAGTTCAATTGAACACGAGTCAATTTTGGGGTTAACGTTCAAGATTTTAACCGAACCTGAATTATAGCCATTATAATACCAAGGTGATTCATATGTGTTAGGCGAATTTCCTGCATATCTTATTTCGCAATGTTTTACAATATTTGCCGGATCAGTGGCCGTACTATAAAATCTTAGTCCTTCCCAATCCCCTTTGGCCGGTGAAGAAGCATTACCATCATTATTGGTATCACCTCCGGCAGAATCATCTTTAATAGAAGTAAAAATAATTTTATTATTTTCTTCCCCTTCACAAATAAATGTACCCATTATATCAATTTGGTCATAAGTATTATGATACCCTGACTTAGCATCTACTTTAAAAACTACTCCTGGCTCAACCGTCAAAGTTACATTTTGCGCAATTGTTAGTGCATTAATAATATAGGCGATATTTGTTATTCCTGCTATACTGCGCTGTGGCAGATATGCATCGCTATTTAAATAACCCTCAAGCAACCGGATACCACTACTGCCATTTGCAATAAAACTAATATCATTAAATGTGGGGTTTGATAAAAGGGACATTTTTATTGGATCAAAACGGCAGTTTTCTATTGACACAAAATTAAATACCGGTGAAGATGTACCGGCACAAGCAATACCATTTCCTCCATAATTAGAATCCGTATAATTCATACTCTGAATAGTTACAGTATCTACTATCGGAGAGGCAGAGCCGGAACAGTAAATACCATATTGACCGGTATTGCTTGCCCCTGAAATAACAAGGTGCTTTAACACAGGTGAGGCCGTACCCTGACAATCCACTCCTGTACCGCTAATATATAAAATGTTTGAACTGTTAAATTCAGGATTGGAGTTATTGCAAGATATACCTGATGGATATAGGAAATCAAAATTCTCCAACTTACAATAGTCATCATCGCTTGTTTCATAAAAATAAATTGAACCTGTCTGTCCGGGTGAAGGAGTGGACGAAGCACCATCGTTATTGGTGTCTGTTGGGTTGCCATAGTTGTCGTCGCGAATGGATGTAAGCACTATCCTTTCGGTTTCGGTTCCTATTGCCCGAAAACCTCCGTTTACGGCAAATCCCTGTCCATTGGATTTTATAACAACCCCCGGTTCAATATCGAGGTAGGTGCCGCCATCAACGGTAATGCTATTTTGCAGGACATATGTTATATTGGAATATCCCCCAACATCACGTTTTGCAATGGTGCCGTTTATGCTCAAAGTGCCACCAATAAGGCCCAGTCCCGTCTGTCCGGTATTGGTAAATACATTTCCCGAAAACACGGGGTTGGAAGTGCTTGAAACGGAAAAAGGTGTGTAATCCGTATTTATAATTTCATTGTCGGAAAGAACAGGGTCGGAAACCTGAAAGCAGCCAATGCCCCTGCTCACATCTTTTATCTCGCAATTACTGATTGTCGGGTTTGCGTTTATTATTGAAATGGCATATCCGGTTACACTCTGGCCGTAATAAGAAGGAGCATTATTTATATTTGCATAGTTAACCACACAATAGTTCATCACGGAGTTACTGCTGCCCGATGCAAAAACAATCCCCCCCCAATCACCTTTTGCGGGGTAGGTTGCCGTACCGTCTTTGTTGGTATCATTCGGGTTTCCATGATTGTCGTCTTTTACCGAGGTAAAAACTATCAGGCTGTCGGCGGTTCCATTCGCTATCAATGTTCCGTTTACAATAATATTTCTGTAATTATTGGAATTGTGGTATGCTTTTATCACTACCCCTTTTTCTATTGTGAGGGTAAGTGTGTCGGGAATCGTAATATTATCCAACATCAAATAGGTAACGTTGGGTATTCCCGTTACATTTCTTTTTTTGATAACGGCATCATTGGTCATAGTGCCTCCAATTAAACCGATGGCATCATATTCGTTGTCGGAAAAAGAAAACTCATTGTTCAGGAAAACAGGATCTGCTTCAAATGACATTGCAATGGGCACTTGTTCGCTCGAGCCGATTATATTGTTGGTAAATACCGGATCGGAATCACCCTGAAAATACGCCCCGTAATTGTTAAACGAAAAATTGCAACTATCTATTTCGGGACTGGCATTGTCGGTATAAACACCATAAGAGGCATATCTGATTTTGCAATTATCAAGGACACATTCTGTGTCTTTACTGTTGTCTAAGAACAGGATACCTGTCCAGTTTCCCGGTGCCGGGGAAGTTGCCGGGCCATCATCATTTGTATCGCCCCCCCAGTTGTCATCGTACCGGGAAGTGAAATAGATATGTTCACCGGGTGCGGCATCGGCTATTAAAGTGCCGTAAACATAAAAATAATTATTCGGTTTTAAAATATTATTTGAACCTATGGTAAGTTTTCCGGTTTCACGTACATAAAAATATGAATAAAACCAATATGGCATGTTAACAGAAGGGAATGTTATAGTATCATATACATTTTGGAACTGCACATAAAATGCTTCCCGGTCATTTCCCGAAAAGTTGTTTGTGCCTGATAGTTCCAGTTTTGCCTCGTTTTTATAGCGGACCGGCCATATATTTTGAGTTAAGTTAGCATTGGAAAATGAAACATCAGGAGTACCATAATCATTGTTCATGGCAAGTCCGGTATTCCCGTTTATCACTTCAATATTATCGGCGGTTAAAGTTCCGCCGATGCAATAAACACCGTATCCGTATTCATCGTTGGTATTATATCCTGTCATATCAATGTTAACAGAATTAAGGGTAGTGAATCCCGCAGTGTAAATGCCATAATTATAGACATTTGTTATTGTCGCTGTATCAACAGTTATAGTTGTATTTCCGCTAAAATAAAAGCCGTAAGAACAATTCAGGATATTTATATGGTCGAGGTCGCAAATAGAATTACCCAGTGCATAAAAGCCGGTTCCGCCATTGGGATAAGTAGCCATGTCAATATCTATATTTGATGCTGTTATATCACCATTTGCATATATTGCATAATTATAAGCCCCAACAATGGTTGAGTTTTCAATCGTTACCATTGTATTTGCCTGGGTCCGGATACCATATCCGCATTGCCCGATATTTATATTATTGAGGTTAGCAGTTGAGTTTGTATAGCAATAAATAGCAGTATAGTTGTTACCTGTATTGGAAATGTCTGTATTTGATATTGTCAGTTCGCCATAATTCCTGATTGCCTCGTATTGTGCACCGGATAGTACTGAATTATTCGAAACCGTAACTTTTGAAGAAACATCCGATAACTGTATTGAGTACTTGCAACCTGTTATACTTACCGTTTCCAAGTCAACTACAGAATTTGCACCGGCTAAAATACCGTTACCATAAGAGCTGTGGTAAGTAGGTAGGTTAATGTCGGATGAAACCAAGTTCAGTGTGTCGTAACATTCAATAGCATTATAATAAAAGTTTTCGATTGTGGAGCCGTTGATATTGATTGTCCCATTTGTGATGATCATGCCCCTTGCATATTCAAAGGTACAATTGTTTATCGTGGCCGAGGCACTGTGGGAGCTACTCCCGAAATATATATAGTTCCAACTACCGGGACCGGGGCTACCGGAGGAAGATGTAAAAGTAGCGTTATCGGCAATAAGATCACCGTAAATTGTCAGGCTCCTACTGCTGTTAAATTGCACAACTACATTATCCTCAACAGTTAGCGTAACCGTATCGGGGATAGTAATATTTCCCGTAACCACATAAGGGCTTTGTGCCAATGACAGCGTACTGTCGGTTGCAAAGGTCCCTGAAATGGGAGTTTGGGCAAAAACATCCAAGCCCGAAAACATAACGGCAAACACAATCGCCATTGACGTAAAATGTAAAAGTTTTTTCATTTTGTTTGTTTTTTATTATTTGTTTGTGTGAATTTTAATTTTTTATACAGCGGACACTACGTGCCTGTCCGCCGCTTATGGAAGTGTGGGATCGATTAATCATTGAATTATCATATTTTAAGCTTCTGAAATTTGGATATTCAGACACCCAATATTTTGCTTCTTGCCCAATTGTAGTAAATCCATTAACATTACCACCACCTCCCGGTAGTGTTGTAAATCCGCTTGAATTTGTTGCACCGGTATTCGGTGACCACCAATGTGTTGTTCCTGTTTCTTTAAGTTTTCCACCTTCGTCGGTACCGCGCCAACCAGAACTGTTGGCATCATTTTGGCTCATTCCCAATTCCATCTCCAAAGTTTTCCACTCATTATCGGTTGGGATATGCCATTCGGACGAACAAATACCTTGTGAAGCTGGACTTGTAGCATATTGCATCGCTTCATTCCAATGATACAAACCACCGTAGGTATCGCAATTGGATGCATTGTTGTCATAACACCATTTTTCGATAGTTCCATTGTCCGTTTGCTCCCCGTTACCGTTTGTCCCTCCGGTAAATGAATTAATCATTGTCCCAATATTCATATTTTCAGCCATCCAACATTGTGTACCAATTTCCACGGTATTGTACATTTGTCCGTCTCGTGGGTCTTGAAACTGCATACCGCATAAAAATGTTGGAGATACCACTGGACTTACTTGAAAAGAGCAAGTACCCGTTCCGTTTATTGCCGTTGCGGTAAAAGTATCTGTTTGTGCGGCTGCCGGAATATCGTTTGCTGCCAAATCAATATTTTGTGGACCGGTAGAAGTGAAAATCCCACTACCATAAAAGCTATATCCGTTTATGGTATCCGTCATTATCGTATATTGTCCGAGTGTACTCACATTAACCTCTATGGTAACATAGTTGTAAGGTTTAAGCAAAACACTTACATAATACACCCCGTGAACTACCGTATTGTCACAACTCCCACCAGTACCTATAGTATAAGTTGCATTTGGTTGTATGTTGCCGGTGGCATAGCTCACCTCTTTCCATTCATATTCGCCCAATACAAAAATGTAGAGTTTGCCTTCATCTGTATTGTAAACCTGCAAACCATCCGCAGGCAGATAAATAGCCTCTATCTCGGCGGTGGTCAAGCGGGGTATCAAAAGGCCCTTGTCGGAACTCTTGACATCCAGCATAGCCGATGCATGCGGCTGTGAACCGTCGGTAGAAATACTGACTTGTGAGAATGAAATTTGTCCCACACCTAATAAAGTACAAATGAGAAAAGCTAAAGTAAATTTTTTCATAAAAAAGATATTTTAATAGGCAAAAGTGTAAATATCTTTATTAGATAAAAAGCAAACGTGCAAACATGTTAATTTTATGGGATAAATATTGATATTCTCGGGATTTATTTTAAAATAATAAAGTCTATTTATTCGTAATATAGCTTATGTAAAATGCTAAGGACATTATTAGAATATTTGGATTTAATTGTAAAATTAATATCATTTATCTTAAAGGAAGAATGGTTTATCTTTCCTTCTACTTTTTTCAGGTTAATGATTGTTGAATTGTTGATTCTTACGAAATAGAAAGGTAATCTTTCTATGATTGTTGAAAGGGAATTTCGTAAATATGCCTTTTTATTGCCGGCAGCATTCAGCACCAAGTAGTTTCGTTTTGAAACATCTGTCTCAATCCAAAGAATATCATCAAAACGCAGCAATATTTTAATTAGGTCATTTGCTGCATTTTCATTTGCTTCACGATAATAATCAGTATAAGCAAATATTCCTTCTTTATTTTTTTGTATGTCGCTGTTTTTCTTGTTAAAAGCCATTTTAATAGTGACGTGCAATTGTTCTTTATCTATGTCGGGTTTTGTTTTGATTAAAAAAGTGTTTGGGTTTGTCCGGCGTGCACGATTTACTATAATATCGTCAGAATATGCGGAGAGATAGATAAAAGGAATGCCAAATTTTGAGGATAATATTTCGCCCAGGTCAATCCCGTCTTTATCGCCTTCCAAATGAATGTCCAATAACGCTATATCGGGCATTTCTTTCTTGATTTGTGTTATTGCTTCATCGTAACTCTTTGTATAAGGAGCTACCGCATAGCCTTTATCCGACAAAAAAGAAGCAAGCTCATCATATATTATCCACTCATCTTCGACAATAAGAATATGTTTTTCTACCATAATAAAGATTTACACTTACTTGTTGCTGTTGCAAAGTTATCAAATTTGTAAGAACCAAATATTTATATGGGGAAATTTATTTCAACAGAAGCACCGTTTTTATTTATCAAACTTATTTTTCCGTTAAGTTGATGCGTCAATCCGTTTACCATTTTCATTCCGTAAGATTTTACGGTAGATAGATTCAAATTCTTTGGAAATCCGGAACCGTTATCAGAAATCTTTAATGTCAGTAAACCGTCTTTTTTCATCACCAAAACACTAATAACAGACTTGCTATTGGCAGTCTTAGCATATTTATAAGCATTTGTAACAAGTTCATTGACAATCAGTCCTAGGGGTATGACTTTGTCAAATGGCAATACGATAGTTTCCTCTAAACTTAGAATTAATTCAAAATCTTTCTTATTGAAAGACCGAGAAATGTCATTACATAGTTCGCTAATATAGTCTTTCAAGTCTATTCTTGTAATGTCTTTTTTTCGGTAGAGTTGGCTATGTACTTTACTTATACTTTCGATTCGATTTGTGAGTTCGTCAAGTTGGGAGTGAATTCCGGTGTCTTCCGTGTTTTGTTTTGCAACGACAACAAGCCGTTTAATAATGCTTAAATTGTTTTTTACCCTATGGTGTATTTCGCGCTGTAACAGTTCAATCTTTGCCTTATCCTTTTTTGCTTTTTTATAGTAATGATATATTATAACGATTACAAGTAAGGTAATGATAAAAAAGAGGATCATCCAGTTTCGTTGAATTGCCTTTTGCTTTAATTCATATTGACCAAGTTTGTTTTCCGCTTTCAATAAGCTTATTTGTTGTTCCTTTTTCTCTGTTTCATACTTTATGTTTAATTCATTGATATTATTTACCCGTTCAACATTATTGATACTATCCATCAGGATATGGTATTCGTTTTGAAGCATAAAAGCTTTTTTGTAATTATTTGTTAGAGTGTCATAGCGTATCAAAAATTTAATCCCGTTCGAGTATTCATAAATTGCACCTATTTTACGGGCAATTTTCATACCTTCCTTTATATTTGATAATGCTTCACCGTATTTCTTTTGTTCCAGTAGCACCGCACCAATAACTATCTTTGTATCTGCTATTCCAAAGGTATCCTTAACAGCCTCACTAACTTCCAATGATTTGTTAAAATAATACAAGGCACTGTCAAAAATAAACTGTTCCGCATAGTTTAAGCCGATATTAGAAATCAATGTTGCATAATTTTTATCTGCAATTCTTTGCTTATCCCTTATCCGTTTTGCAAAAAGATAATAGTGCATAGCTTTTTGATAGTTGCTTTTATCGGAAAAAATGTTAGCTTTATTTTGGTATATTATGGCAATGCCTTCTTTGTCATTTAGAAGTTCGCAATATTTCAGAGCCCGGTCATAATATTCCTGGGCTTTATCATATCGGTCAATATTTCTGTTTAAACTGGCAAGGTTTATCAGAACAGTTGAGAGCATAATTGTGTCACTTTTTTTTTCGGCATATTTCAATGCTTCGAGAAAACATTTGTTTGCCTTTTCATATTTACTTAATGATGTATATGTATTTCCTTTTTCATTTAATATTTTTGCAATATATTTTTCATAATACTCATTAGTTAGTGTTAATTTAGCACTGTCAAAATAGGTAATTGCCTTGATATTCTCAGCATAAGCATGATATACACTTCCTATTCCGGCATATGCCATTGCCAAATAATATTTAGGATCATTAAGTTGTTTCGCATAATAAAGTATCTTGTTAAATCTGACTAATGCATCTTCCGGTTTATTGTTTTTCAAGTCAAGATTACCGAGAAAGAGCAATGCTTTCATCCGTGCTTCCTGATAATCTGCCTCAGTGGCCTGGTGCAAGGCCTGATCAGCATAAAAAAATGCGGAATCAACATTTTCTGTTGTAAATTTATCGGCTTTTATCAATAAAGAGTCAATGGAATCATATATACCAACTTTGCTATTTTTGTTTGCGAACGAATACAACGAAATGCAAACTAATAACACAAATGAAACAAATTTAACGAAAAAAACTTTTATCATAAATACAAATCACACAACTTTTCATACAACTTAAAAAAAATCAAAGCTACTTAAAAGGTATTTTGTTTTTTCAATATAAATACCTCTATTTTCAAATAAAGTAAACTATTGCGGCACCTGACTTGATTTGCCGTTATTGGGCACCCACATATCATTTTTGTCAACATTATTGGATTCTCCATCCATATTGACATCCGAAGAGAGATAACCCGACATACCCGCTTCGCTTTTCCAGTTGGTATCCTTGTCGGCATCATTTACATTGTAATCACCGTTGGAATTACCGGAGAACATTCCCCATACACCACCGCCAAGGTCTTTATGACCGTTGGCTCCGCCAAGAGCCTGACCGGCAGCCGTTGAAAAATCGTACGTATAAACACCGCCTGTTTTTATAACGGCATTTCCGGAAATTACCGGAACATGGTTACGCGGGAAAATGACAACAAAAAGGTTGTTGGCAACGGATGTATTTGAGAAAGATATAACAGGATCGCCGTTCAGACCGACTATTTTACCGTCGTTTCTCAAAAATGCGGCCTGCATACCTATACTTGTTGCAGGCGTAGCCAAAGCTGCATTTGATGCGTCACGAATATCAACAAGCACCCAGTCAACAATATCGCTACCGGGTATTGAGCTTACACTTTCCGAACCGGAGTAATTCCATGGACTTCCCGAAAACGGTTGAGCAAGAGGTAAAATAGAATTGACAGCAGTATTCATATCCGTACCGTTGTACGGGCCTTCGAGAAAAACTTTAACATCAAGGTCAAGGTCACGAATGATATTTATATTATAATCCTCAGCCTCACCATATTCATAATTATTGCAAGGATTAAAAGTTGTATTGTTCCATACTTCCCGAACGCGCATTCTTGTAATGCCTTCAGCTGAATTTGAAGGAACCGTAAAATCAATGGTTCCTGTTTCAGGTGTTGCTCCGAGTGTTACATTACCAAGTTTCTCAGAAGGATCAAAACTTCCGTCATGATTAAAGTCAATCCAAACCGAAATATTATTTCCACTTGAATAGGTACCTGCACTTAATGTTATCGAATAAGCTGTTCCGACTGCCAAATCGGTTACCAAATTATCGTAATAAAAATAGTATGGTGATGAAAGTGCTCCCGTGGAATTGTTTATATCACCGAGTTGGACAAGGGAAATATAGTCTCCATAACCTGTTCCGGTACTATATGTAGGGGTACAATAATTTACGGAAACATTAATATAATCCGTCTTGGTTTCCGTATCATTACCAAGTGAGTTTGAGACATAAAGTGATACCGTATAAGATCCCATTGCATCAAACTGAACATGAGGATTTGTTGAATTTGCATTTGTCCCGTCCACAAAAACGGCATTACCGGGTCCGCTAAAAGACCAATGCCAATATGTTGGAGTATTTGTGGACAAATCTGTAAATATAACGGTTTGGTTGACACCTACGGTTGTGGGTGAGGCCGAAAAGTCAGCGACGGGAGCGGCTGCAGCAGTATAGAGGTCGGATTCCCAAAGGCCCCTTCCGAATGTGCCTGCTCGTAGCTTACTGTTTGCGGGTACCGAAGGATTATAGTATATCTCAATCTCATCAACAACAACATTGGGCAGCCCCGTACTGAATAGCTGCCAGTTTGCGGATCCCGACTTATAATAAACTCCGGCATCCGTAGCCGCATACAACTCTATCTGTGAATTGTTCAGTTTATTTTGAACAACACAGTTAACCGGTATTGCAGGCAATCCCGGAGATATATTCGTCCATGATGCACCTCCGTTAGTACTTTGATAAACTCCGTAAGAGTTAAATTGCCCCATAGAAACCCAGATGGTATTGGGGTCATTATCTTTAACGGAAATCCAAGTTATTGAGGCTGAACCTGTGGGAAGGCTACCCGTAATGTCTGTCCAGGATGTTCCGCCGTTTGTCGTACGATATAAAGTATATGAAGTGGCGGTATAAATATAATTAGAGTTTGAAGGAGCAACTGCAACTGATCTTAAAGTATTCCCGTTCCAGTTGCTGATCTTTGTCCATGAACTTCCCTGATTTGTTGATTTGAAAATATCCTGATATCCCACATAAAGAGTATTATGGTTTCCGGGATCAATTACATAAGGTGTAACCCAGGCTGCCGAGCCCGACAATCCCCCGGTTATATCCGTTGTTGAAAACCAGTGATTGGTTGTTCTTCTCATAGCACCGTTGTAGTACTCGCCATATTGGGTATTGGCATTTGTATAATCAACGGCACAATCCATTCCGTCACCACCAAGAACATCATCCCATGTTGAACCTGAAATATTTTTTGTTCCGTTATCCTGTAAGCCGCAAACAACATCCGTTGCAACCGTTTGTGCAACACCTATCCGGTAGATTTGGCTTACAACAAGTCCGCTTCCGAGGTGAGTCCAGTTTGAACCAGCGTTTGAGGTTTTATAGAGTCCGCCGTCATTACATTCAAAAAGAGTAGATGTCCCGTTTTGATATGCCAAAAAGTGCTTATCGGCGTGTACATTAGTTGCAGAACCACCGCAGGTGCTTGACCAGTGATTGCTAATATTCCAGGAGGCTCCGCCATTAGATGATTTCCAGGTATTTACACCGCCCACAAATACAATATTTGCATTGTTGGGGTCCGAAGCAATACACAGGTCATACCACGCTTGACCTCCCGACCCGCTTCCGTCGCAATTCCAGCCGAGGATATTCAATCCCGGAGAATAAACCAAAGAAAAAGAACTTCCGCTGTCGGTTGACTTATAAATCGCACCGAGACCACTACTGGAATTGCCCATAACTGCATAGACGATACCGGGATTATTTAACGAAACGGCAATTTGTGTTCTGTTCAATGATGTACTTAATACCTGCGACCAGCTTGAACCTGCATTTGTGGATCTGTAAATATCTCCATAAGTATTTGATCCGTAAATATAACTGCTGCTTTCCGGTTTAAATTCCATATCAATAAATGATATTCCATAAATATTAGACCAATTAGCACCGGCGTTAGTAGTTTTAAAAACACCATCCGAAGTAGCAGCATATAAAATATTTGTGTTGGCCGGATCCATTAATAGACGGCTTACTCTTTTCCCCTGACTTGCAGTAAAAGAAAGTCCCGTTGTTGACCATGTTGTGCCACCGTCTGTGGATTTAAGGACCCCAACGGATTTTGTATCGAAATGATCTCTGTCACCCGTTGCAATATAGATTATATCGGAAGCAGGTGTCGCACCGGCCACAACTACAATATCACTAACACCAATAGAGGCATTGTTGTCACCTATGGGTGTCCAGGAAGAGCCTCCGTTCGTTGATTTCCAGATACCACCGGCAGGAGCCCCCACATATATAGTATTATTGTCGCCCGGACGGAAAGCAACACAATTAAGACGGCCGAGTCCGGCATAACCTCCGGAAGTTGAAGAAGGTCCCAAACTTGTCCAGTTACCGGACGGACTTTTAGCCCCCGGATATTTTTTCAAATACTTTTGAAACTCTTCCCAGGCCGTTGTCCTCGGGAAAGCCCCGGTCTTGGGATCAACACGCGTTTCCCAATACCATTCCCACCTTTTAAACTGTTTCCAGCCGCCGGCTTTTATCTTTTCACCGTTAACATAATAATATCCATCTTTAACATTAAACGGCTCCCAATAGTCATTAAAAGCTTTTTGTATTTCATAAAATGTAAGATCGCCCTTTTCAATTTTGTCTTGAGGAAGAGTATTCATCCATGGCTGAGCAAACAATGCTACAGGGATCAATATCCAGATTAAAAAGAATAACTTTTTCATAGTTTTTTGTTTTGTGATAAATACTAATATTTGAGATTGTTTTTGCAAAACTAATAAAAAAAAGCGCTCCGTGAATTTATCGAAGCGCTTTTAAATTATAAAAGTCTGAGAATTTTATTGCGGCACCTGGCTTGATTTGCCGTTATTGGGCACCCACATATCATTTTTGTCAACATTATTGGATTCTCCGTCCATATTGACATCCGAAGAGAGATAACCCGACATACCGGCTTCGCTTTTCCAGTTTGTATCCTTGTCGGCATCGTTTACATTGTAATCACCGTTGGAATTACCGGAGAACATTCCCCATACACCACCGCCAAGGTCTTTATGACCGTTGGCTCCGCCAAGAGCCTGACCGGCAGCCGTTGAAAAATCGTAAGTATAAACACCGCCTGTTTGTGTAACGGCATTTCCGGAAATTACCGGAACGTGATTACGCGGGAAAACGACAACAAAAAGATTGTTAGCAACGGATGCATTTGAGAAAGATATAACAGGATCGCCGTCCAGACCGACTATTTTACCGTCGTTTCTCAGGAATGCGGCCTGCATACCTATACTTGTTGCAGGCGTGGCCGAAGCAGCATCGGCTGCGTCACGAATATCAACAAGCACCCAGTCAACAATATCTCCGTTAGGTACTGTCGCAACACTCTCGGTTCCGCTATAGAACCAAGGGAAGCCTGAAAAAGGTTGTGATAGAGGCAATATTGAATTAAGATCGGTATTCAAATCGGTTCCGTTATACGGTCCTTCAAGAAACACCTTAACATCAAGGTCGAGATCTCTGACAATATTTACCGTATAATCCTCAACCTGCCCATAATAAAATGATTCACAAGACGTTGGAGCAGAGTTGAATCTGATTATAACCCTCATTCTTGTCGCGCCTCCCAAAGCGTCGTTGGGAACGGTAATGTCCGTTGAAAGGGAATTTGGTCCACTGGCAGAACCGAGGTCGTAACTTTCGCCTGCATCGGTAAAATCACAGTTTTGATTCCAATCAATGAATATTGCATAATACTCGGTCCAACTTCCCGTTGATCCGACCGAAACTGTTGCCGTATAGGTATTTCCCGGGATAATATCCGTTGAGATATATGTGAAATCCTCATAACCGTCGGTTGTATTAACGGAATTGTCTATCGTATTAAAAAGCACATTACTAATCCATTCTTCATCCGCAACAGTTGAAGAAACAGCACAATATGAACAAGTTATTGCATTAATATAGTCTGTTTTTGTTTGTGTATCGCTTCCGTAAGCATTGGTTGCGGTAAGGCTGACAGTATAAAGTCCCGTAGCGGTAAACTGAACTTCAGGATTTTGCGAGTTGGCATTCGTACCGTTAACAAAAACAACCGTTGAAGAAGGAGTGAAACTCCAACTCCAGGAGGTCGGCATATTTTGCGAAAGATCCGTAAATACAACATCCGTATTTATTGCGGGACTTGTAGTTGAAGCGGAGAAATCGGCAATCGGAGGAGATGTATTTGAATAACAACTAATGCTTGCCGACCAGCCGGGATAAGTTACACTACCGTCGGATGTAAACCTGAATGTCAAGGCACCTGCCGCATTGGTTGCCGTCACTGTTCCGGGTGATGTGTTACCTGTGTAGGTACCTATCTGTGTTGCAGAAGTGTTTTCTCCGTCATAGATGTATAGATAATCGTAACTACTTTCAACAGAAAACTCATTAAATGTCATCCTTATAAAACTTCCCGAAGTAGCAGGATAGAAAGTCATTGTAAAATCTTCATTGTTATTATAGTTTGCAGTTGGTCCCTGAGAATCGTAAAAGTTGCCCATACAAGTTGTTACGGTTCCATTAGTCATATTGAATTCCGGCGGAACAACATTTATATAACCGGTATATGTCTTTGTATCTGAATCCGAGCCTTTTGTAACCGTAAGCGAAACATCATAAATGCCCTCCGTATCATATTGTATTGCCGGAGGATTTTGTCCGTTGTAGGATGATGGTGTTCCTCCCGGGAAGGACCAGCTCCAGGATGTGGGATTACAACTCGAATTATCAGTAAAAGTCACCGTATTACCGACAACAACAGTTGTGGGTGTTCCCGAAAAGTCTGCAATAACATTTTTCACGGTTATATAACCCGTTTTTACCTCCGTATCGCTACCCGTACCGTCCGAAACGGTAAGTGTAACATCATAGGTCCCCGGAGTAGAATAAGTTATTGCCGGAGGATTTTGTCCGTTATAACTTGACGGCGAACCTCCCGGGAAGCTCCATGACCAGGATGTGGGACTTCCTGTTGACATATCGCTGAAAGTAACCGAAGTCCCGGTACAAACTTCCGTTGCATCGGCTGTGAAAGCAGCATTCAAACCTAAAAAGTAAGGAGAAACGTAGGTCATATATATACCGCCTCTATTATCGGTCCAACAGGGATAAATAACTCCGGCTTTTGAAGTAATTCCAAGGTAGTCTCCCATATAGCCGCTTGCAAGGCCCGGGATTGGAGCAGGTGTAAACGAAACATCACTAACTACAAAATCGGTCCAGGTATTTCCCGCATCAAGTGAATAGGCGGAAAAAGCTTCACAAGAGGAGCTACTTGTATTTCTGTCGTCATAAAAAACCGTTGCTATGGTTCCGGTTTCGGGGTCACAAGTAATCCAAGGCATATATGCCTCTTTACCGTCAACATTAGGTCCTTGATTAACCCTAACAGGTGTTGACCACGATGTACCACCGTTTGTTGAACGGATCATATAAACGCTACGGTTTGTTCCGGTGTTTGTTCCGGGTACTCCGACATTCGTCCAAACGATGTAAATATTTCCATTATTTCCACCACCGCTGATATCAACAGCCATTGAGGGAAAGGAATTAACACGGTGATTTTTTGAAACGGCGGAGTTGCGAATTCCTTTGATATTTGAAATAATGCGTGTTGCAGGTGCAAAAGTGGCACCGCCGTCGGTTGATTTTGCAAATCCGAGTGCTGTTTCGTCGGATGGCCAACTGTCATAAATTGCCCACACAACATATACCTCCCCGTTGGGACCTGTCTGAACATTAACACCCTGATTATGACTTCCGGCATTTACGGCAGAACTGATATTAATAGCTGATGACCACGTATTGCCGTTATCTGTTGATCTTGAAAAAAGAATTTCCCTATCATTGGCACCTCCGCTGAAGTCCGTCCAGACATTGTAAAGGTTTCCCTCGTAAGGACTTGTGGAACTATTATCAACCCAAAGATGGTTTTTATCCTGATTTCCGGTACTGTAAACCGTTTTGGCTGTCCAGGACGAACCGTTATCGGAATATGAAACTCCCATTCCGCCGCTTGATGAAATATAACCTACAAACTGACGACCGCTAAGGTTAATGGCCGCGGCAGGGTCTCCGGAATTACTTCCGCCTGCCCCCTGAACACTTCCTCCGAAAGTTGCACCTCCGTCAGCCGATTGCAAATAATCCGCGCCGTAAAGTGTGCCGGCACTACCGCCACTCCAACCCGTTGAATTGTTGGAGTTCAGAATATAGTTAAAGTCGTTGGGATCAACAAAAACGGAATTTTCGCTTTGAGTAACATCGGTTTGACTTGTAACCGGTACGTCAACGGAATTAACCGATTTTACACCGGCTGCTTTTATGGTACTGCCATTGTATATGGCAGGTCTTAACGGTATTTTGGGATTGAATGGGATAAGACCTTCTTCCGCCTTTTTCATCCAATAACCCATATTATCTCTACGGGTATCTACCTGTTCATCAAACTTTTTATTGGTTTTTTGAGAATAACCCAAATTTGACAGTAGCCCGAAAATAAAAACAAAGAATAGAAAATAATTTTTCATACGTTTGATTTTTAATAATTTGTTAATATATGATTTTCGCTGCAAAGATATGCAATTTTCTGAATATAAAAAATGCTTCCGCAAAATATTACGGAAGCATCTTATTTAAAGGCAATACTTTATAACTATCGAATAAACACTTTATGTGTTATCAGTTGGTTGTCGGATAAAACTTTCACAACATAATATCCTGTGCCGTTCGTAACATTTAATGTTGTTAAGGTTCCTGCAGCTTTTGTCTTGACTACTTCCTGTCCCATCATATTAAATATGGAAACATCCCCGTTAAAGTCTGCCGGTGCCTGTACATAAATATTATCTTTATAAGAGTAAATATTAACAACTGTCGGGATAACATCATCATCAACACCCATTGAACCATTCTTCAAATGTAATACAAACCTTGATTCGTTAACTTCAGTATTAGTAGTGCTAAAGGTGTATTCCTGATTTTCTCTTAAATTAACCAAATTACCATTTTCTTTATCTTCAAGATAAACTTCAATATCCCGATTGAAGTTTTCAATATTTTCGAAATGGAAAGTATAAAGCGCAGGAACACCCGTTCTAACTCCAAGAGGTATCAGTTTGTTACCTGTAAAATCGGGGAACAGGTCAATGGAGAATTTTGTTTCCTTATCATAAGCATAAATTTGCGGTGCTTCGTTAAGTCCCATAATTTTGTATGCATCGTACAGGTTGTCAAAATTATCCGTTGTTTCATCATTTATTCCAATATAAAGTTGATCCGAATAATTGTTTGCATCTCCCGTTATTTTAATAGTAAACATACCATCATTTATCTCACCGCTTTTATAAAACCCGTTCGCAGTGTGAACCCTTGCACTGTTGGGAATTGTCATTGAAGGTGAAGCTGCATTTGCCTTCACATAGAATCCCTGTGTCGGTGGTATTTCACCGTTAGGAAGGGAACCAATACCGGTATTATAATTATATGATATCCAACTTCCCGAACCTGCATAATCAGCCACATAAACAGTCGGGTCGAGATTAGTTTGCGACCAGGTATTATCCCATTTCAATCCTGACGGATATGGATTTCCTGCGAGGTTCCAGCCATCCTGTTTTGAATAGCCCTGCGGAGTGTAAGTCATCCAGTTAACAGGCATATCACCCGAATTCAATGTGCCTTGAAACTGAACATCGGCTGCACTGCCGGTTGCCCATGCATAATAACCGTGAGTAGGTTCCAGAGGATACAATGTTGTAACAATGTTTGAAAACGATGAATCCGCTTCGGACCAGGAGTATAAATATATTCCCACATAATCCTCGGATATTGTATTTGTCAGAGGTGATGAAACCAAATGCCATGCACTTGGAGAGAAGTGTTGCTCAACGGTAGCTTCCACACCTGTATTATTATGGATAAGGGAAGCCATTCCCGATGCATCGGCTTTCAAAACAAGGCCAAGTGTTCCGGCACTGTTTGTCAAATTACCGTCCATTGTAAGATGTTTTCCCGCATCTACAGTCAAGGCTCCCGTACTATTTATTATCAATCCTTTCAATACCTGATCCTGATTTAAAGTAACCGCATCATTAACAATAACTCTTGCCCAGTCGTTGAAAGGTGACATTTGACCCGTATTCCAGGTAACATCGGTATCCCAGTTTCCGGGCTGAACGGAGGCGTAAGGAATGGGTGCCGTAGAAGCAACCCAGTTTGAATTGTTCATATTGTGGGTTGTTCCCGGATTACCGCTAATTGATTCATCCGGAACGGAAGTACCGCTGCTTTGATTGAATTTAAAATAACAGACAAGATTAGCCTCCGATGTCGGATAAGGAAGTTCGCGATACATATCGTTTCGAATGTCGGAAAGTGTTCTTGCCTCATTCCAAATCCTTAATTCTTCAATATAGCCTTCAAAATATTCTCCTTCCGAGTTATCGTTTCCGTCATGAAAACGAGTACTACCGTTCATTCCTACTCTGATATTTCCACCATGTGCATACACTGCGGCACCGTCACCCGAACCGAATTCAACACCGTCAAGATAGCCTTTGAACTTATCCGCTCCAACCGTGTTGGTTCCGTTTTCAAGTCTTAAAGTAACATGGTGCCATCTTTGAGAGGATATCGTATTTGTTGAAAGATATGTTCCTGTCCATAAAACCTGATTGTTGTCTCTGTTCCAACCTCCGACATACAATGACCCGCTGTAAATATAAATATTAAATCCTCTTGTGGCGCCTCCTTCCTCAAAGATAACCTGTTTTGCGGATTTGGTAACATCCTGTGCATAAAACCAGGCTTCTATTGTTCTGTCGGAATAGGGGCCACCTGTATTAATGTCGGAGGAATTGCCAATACTTACATATTGATTCGTACCGTTAAAGTCCAGTGTATTCTGATCTTCGCCAATAACATTAATAGTGAGATCACCATTTCCGGTATCATCATTATAACCGCCGACCTGAACGTAATATGTTGTACCCATAGTTACAGGCAAGTTGACAGCAGACTGATATCCGCAATCATCATCATTACAGGCGAGTAAATTTCCACCGCAATTATCCCAAACGGCAATTCGCGTGTCAAACTCACTGCCGCAAAGGTCGAATGTTGCATCTCCGCTAACAGTTGCAGTATATGCGTACCAGATATCCACGGGGTCGGTACCGCCGCAACCGGGATTCACTCCGCTTTGCGTAGCAGCAAGTGTACTGAAAGGAAGATTAGTAACCTCGTTGATGGGTGTGGCATCAGCACAAAAGTCATTTTCGGCAGGCTGAACACAATTAATGGATGCTTCCCAACCGGGCTTTTGATTCAAACTGTTGACAGAATTAAATCTGAATGTTAAAGCACCTTGCGAATTGGTTGCCGAAACCGTTCCGGGTGAATTGGACCCGAAATACTTTCCGCCTATTTGAGGCGCCGATGTATTTGTCCCGTCAAATATTTCAAGGTAAGAACCGAATTCTATCCCAAATATGGTATAATATTGTTCAACATCGAAATAGTTGAAAGTTATTTCCAGTTTTGCACCTGCGGTTGAGGGTAAAAATGTCATAACATAATCCTCTGCAGGAGAATAATCGCCGTTGGGGCCTCCCGAATCGTAAAACAAACCGGAACATGTTGTTTCCGTAGTGTTCCCCATATTATAAGTGTGAACAATGTCAATATAGTCGGTTTTGGACTCATTACCGGTATTTGTGACAAGTGACACGGTATAAAAACCGTAGGTGTCGAATTGTACTTGCGGATTTTGAGAGTTCGAATTGGTACCGTTAACGTAAGTCACGTTTCCGGGTCCTGAAAAGAACCATGTCCAGTTTGTAGGGCTGTTTGTAGATGCATCTGTTAATGTTACGGTTTGGTTTATATCGGCAAACAATAAGTCGGCATAAAAGTCGGTTTTCGGGGGCAACTGATATCCTGTAACTACAATGTTATCGGCATAATAATAATCGGTTGTCGCATCATTATGCATCCTGATTTTCAAATATAGCAAATTACCGTTAAGTCCTGATGCTGTTGTGGTTACCGTTCCAAAGTTACCATTGAAAGGTGAGCCGGGAAAGTTAACCCAGTTTGAGTTACCGTCGAGGCTGTATTGTACCTGCATATAGTCATTTGTTCCGTCAACGGCGGATGACAGGTCAATGGATACGGAAACGTCATAATAACCTGAAATCTCAATGGGATCACCCGAATCGGTCTCCCAATTTTCGACATCCCACGACCCGAAAAAATTACTTCCGGTTGTTCTTTTCCCTTCAAGAACATCGGTACTGCTATTAACTTTGATATACGCATTTGAAAACCATACGGAAGACGGTCCGTCGGCGTTCCACGTTGTGATTGCAGGATTTCCCTGACCTGTAGTTACATCACTTGGATAACTGAAGTCTTCAGTCCAAATGGTTACCTGTCCGTTACTTATAAAAGCAAACAGTACAAAAAACAAAATAAAATAGATTTTTTTCATTGTTATTTTATTTAAAGGTTTAACAATTTATTTTTAGGGTTTTGTGCAAAGATAGTGAATTTTTAACGCAAATCAAAAAAAAACGTTGCGAAATTTCGCAACGTTTTTTTGATTATAAATTCTCTCTTTAAAAAAAGAACTGTCCAAACCGGTTTATTTGATAAATACCTTCTTGGTTACAAGGCTGTTACCGGACTGTAGCTTAACCACATAATATCCCGTACCATCGGTAACTTTAAAATCAATCATTGTTCCGGCAGAAGCCTTAGAGTTTAAAATTTCCTGTCCCATCATATTGAATACGGTTACCACACCTGTAAAGTCTGCAGGCTTGTTAATATAAACGGTATTTTCGAATGAGTAGATAGAAACACCGGAAACAATATTATCATCAACACCTGCTGAACCTGCTTTGAAATGGACATTGAAACGGTGTGAATTATCATTGGGATCAATGGTGAAGTTATAAACATCATCAACTCCAAGTTCTGTAAAGGTATTTTCTTTTAAATCCTCAATGATAATGCTATTCCCATCAAAACCTTCAATGTCGGAAACTCTCAAAGAATAGATTCCTTCTGCCCCTACATCAAGTCCAACGGGAATCACAATATCATCCGATTGTGAATTCAAAATATTTACGGAATATTCAACATCACCGATAGTATAGAGTTGTGGGGCTTCCTGAATACCTTTCAAATCGTAAGCATCATAATTATGGTCGAACAAGTCGGTTGCATCATCTGCAAATCCAATAATAATTTTATCGGAATAACCGTTACCGTCAACCTTCAAAGAAACACTTTGGGAAATAGCAGAAGCATCTTTATAGAAAGATTGCGTTCCTATCTTTCTTTCACTTTGAGGGAATGTAAAACTGGCACCGGAAGCATTAGCCATAACGACAAATCCTTGAGTCGGAGGTATCATTCCGCTTGAAGCGGTTCCCATTCCCGTATTGGCATTCCAGTTAACATTTTGAGAACCGTCCCAGAAATAGGCTGTTGCATCAACATTATTTGTTGTCCAGTTGCTGTTCCATTCCAAAGAACTTGGGAAAGGATTACCGACCAGATTATAACCCGTATTATTACTGATAGGTGTATAATCAAGTGACGAATAGGTAATATCTCCCGTATTAAGACTGCCTTCATAGTTGACTGTGGTATTTCCCGTCAGTGCATTGGATGCCCAGGCGGCATATCCTTGTCCGGTATTCATTGGTGTTGTTACCGGATTTACAAGATATGTCCAGGAACCTGTAGGCTCGTTAAAAGTCATCAGGTAGATGTTAAAGTAAGTCTCAATAGTTGCATTGGTGATGGGTGAAGAAACGTAATGCCATTGCTGTGAACTGAGATACTCCTCAACGGTAGCTTCCACACCTGCAGTACTGTGAATAAGTTGTCCCATACCCGTAGCATCGGCTTTAAGAACAAGTCCTGTAGTACCGGCATAGTTTGCAATATCACCATTCATTGTTAAACCGTAACCCGGATCAACCGATAATGAAGCTCCGCCGTTTATAACAAGGTCGTAAAGTCCCTGATTGAAATCCAAAACAACGTTATGATCAATGATTACTCTTGACCAGTCATTTACAGGAGCCATCTGACCTGTAGCCCAGGTAGCATCTGTTGTCCAGTTACCGTTTTGAACTGTATAATAAGGAATTGGTGCTGTAGAGGAAACCCAGTCTGTTGCAGGGTCCATATTGTTTAAAGTACCGTTATGTGCTGTCGAAGAGTTGTCGGGCAAAGAAGTACCTGCATTTTGATTAAATTGGTAATAAGCTGCAAGATTTGTTTCGGATACGGGATCAACAAGTTCTCTGTACATATCATCACGTATCTGCTGAACCGTACGGGCTTCATTCCAAATACGCACTTCATCAATTTTGCCTTCGAAAAAATAGCCTGTACCGGCGTTGTTTAGGTCATGAAAATTTGTTCCACCGCTTCTACCTATGCAAACATCACCACCGTGTTTATATAGTTGAGAACCGCTACCCGAGCCAAATTCAGTACCATCAAGGAATCCTTTGAATTTATCAGGCTGAACGGAACCGGTTCCATTCTCAAGCCTTAAAGTTACATGATGCCATCTGTTGGAAGATACCGTACTTGTGTAGAGATATGTTCCCGGTGCCCAGTTTGTTTCGGAACTCGGCTTGTTCCATCCGCCGACATAAAGTCTTCCGCCGTCAAGGTATATGTTCAAACCTCTTGTTCCACCTCCTTCTTCATAAATAACCTGCTTTGTCGTTTTATTAACATCGGCGGCATAAAACCATACTTCCACCGTCCTGTCGGTATATGGTGTCGTGCTTGTATTGATATCCGTCGTATTTGGTAGCTTTACATAGTCATTGACTCCGTCAAAATCAAGAGTATTTTGATATCCGATACCCACGGTAACCGTATTTGAAGGTCCTGACTCGTCATCAGCCTGTGCACCGTCGTCATAAACGGCTGTTACATAGTAGCTGTAAGTTCCTGCAGCCATATTTGCATCGGTATAAGCCTCGGAAGTAACAACAGATGTGTTTATTTTAACATTATCCCTGTAAACATTATATCCCAATAAAGGTAACTTTGAGTTTGCAGGTGCATCCCATGTAAGGTTAATATTTGTTGAAACAAGTGAATAGGATAGATTTGAAGGAGGAATAACTTCCGAAATGCTATAATCATCAAAATAATACAGTCCGTTTGTGGCACCGTCAAGAGCATAAAAGTCAACACCGCCGAGTTGATTCAGATTGTTATTTCCGAATGTGCCTTTACTCCATTTCCAACTTTTAACAAGAGAACTGTTGAAATAGTAATATGCGGTATCAATATCAAGGTTAACAAATAACTCCTGATATCCCCAGGTGTCCGGTGAGTATGTGTAAGTAGCTGAAGCCTGGCCGTCGGCATCAACCGTGGCCGTACCGTTTTCCAATGTTACCTGCATACCCCACGAGTAATTGCTGTTTTGAGGGTCAAACTCTTGCAGAACATTAAAGTATCCTTTATTACCGGTAGGGATGTACATATAAAAACTAAGTTTGTATGTACCGCTTGTTACATTTCCGGCATCATAAACGAGGTCGGTGCTGCCTGTAACCTCTACTGAATTGGAACCACTGTAAGCCTGTGTCGAAACAATATATGCATCCGTAATTGAGCAGGGATTGTTGTCCCAGGTATTCCAGGGTAATCCGTAATAGCAGGCAACCTGGTCGGTTCCGGCAGTACCGTCTTCAAAATTATAGAAGTCAACAGTTGCCGTTACCGTATTTGAGGTACCCGATTCATCCGGATTCTCAACTCCGTCCTCATATAATGCGGTTACATAATAGTTGTAAGTGCCTGCATCCCTGTCGGCATCCGTATAAATGTTTGTGGGTACCGTGTCAATGGGTGCACCGTCGCGATAAATAATAAATCCTGCCAATGCTTTTGTGGGCGGTGTGTCCCAGGTCAGGTTAACATCGTTTCCATATAAAGTATAAGAAAGGTTTTCAGGTGCTTTTAGCTGGATAAAGTTGAAGTCGTCAACATAACTTTCGGCAGTACCGTTATTTTGATTCCAGGCATAAAGGTCAATACCTGCAAGTTGATTGGTATTGCCGTTTCCGTTCCAACCGGTACTGAATTGCCAGGAAACAACAAACTGATTATCAAGATAGTATTCTGCATAATCATTGTCAAGATCAACAAATACCTCATTGTATATCCAGGTATTTTGCGTGTAATTGGGACTTGCAGCACCCTGTCCGCCTGCATCAACCTGTGTGGTTCCGTTAACCCTGAAATAGACCTGCATACCCCAGGCATAAGTTGATGTAGAAGGGTCAAATTCCTGTTGAATATTAAAATAGGCGGATTTACCGGTGGGGACATACATATAGAACCCAATCTTGTAAAATCCTGCTGTTTTTGATTTTGTGACAAACACAACATCGTTGTCGGTTCCGTTGTCCGTATTAATTTGAACGGACTGCGAACCGTTATGGCTGTAAAGATTTGAGATGTCTGCATCCTGGTCTGTACCCGGCAGATTGTCCCAGGTGACCCAGTCGGGATTTTGTGCCGATAATTTACCGGGCACGTTATAGGGCGGAGTCTCAAAATTGTCAAAATAGATCTGTGTCTGGCCAAATACCATAACACTGATCAAAACTCCCATAAGCAATGATAATACTTTTTTCATAATAACTATTTTAATTGATTACTAATTATACATTATTCCATATCGCCGATTATACTTTAATTTTATTAAAATGTTTCATTTGTAAAAAAGAACAGCAATATCAAGTTAAGGTTTGATAATTAATATGCAAATTTATAACAATAATTTGAAACAGCAAAAATTATTTTTAAGCGGCAGTGCCGAAGCTTTGCTTCGTGCATGCTCGACCGGAGGTCGGTATCGGCAGTCTTCAGTTGGCAGTCATCAGTCGGAAATAATCGTTAAAAACATTTTTACAAAAACGCTGCGTCGTTGCGTCGCCGCGTGATATTTATTTTACGGGTAGCAAATTAGTCTGAAATGTTCGGCACTCAGTCTTCAGTCGGCAGTGCCGAAGCTTCGCTTCGTGCATGCTCGACCGAAGGTCGGCATCTTCAGTCGGAAATAAACGTTAAAAACATTTTACAAAAACGCTGCGTCGTTGCGTCGCTGCGTGATATTTATTTTACGGGTAGCAAATTAGTCTGCAATGTTCGGCACTCAGTCGGCAGTCGGCAAATAACGGTCCGCCGTCGCTCTTCGAGCTTTGGCGGACAATGTCGGCAGCCCTAAATTCTAACGGATTGTTTTACGCCGGCGCACGTGCCCGGCATTTGTTTGCAATGACGGCGGGTTGTTCTCGCGGCGGTACTGAACGGACACAGCCTATAAAAACACAAGTAATGCAAAAGCCCTCCGATGATTGGAGGGCTTTTTTTAATATGAAACACACTCAATTACTATCTGATGAACACTTTGCGTGTTACCAGTTTATTGTCCGATTGTACTTTTACAACGTAATAACCTGTTCCGTTGGTTACGGGAATGGTTGTCATTCCTTCTCCTTCGGCTTTTTGTGAGGTTATTTGCTGTCCGAGCATATCGTATATCGTGACGGTGCCCGTGAAGTTTGCAGGACGGTTTACATAAACAACATTGTTATATGAATGTATGGATATGTTGTTGCCGTCATTTTCTTCTACTCCGAGCGGATTGCTGAAGTGGAGCAGGAATCTGTTATCATCGTTCAGCGGTGAATGGTCGAAAGTGTAAATCGTATTCTCATTAACTTTCTGAATATCACCTGTCAGGAGGTCTTCAAGGTAGAGGTCACCCTGTTGATCAAAGTTTGCAATTTCAGTGAAAGTGAAAGTGTATGTTCCTTCGGCAGGTGCATTAAAGGATACCGGCACTACCAGGTCTTCGGTTATTTCCGGAAGTGTGCTGATGGCAAGCTCCGTTCCCGAAGGTGTCAGAGTGTAAACCTGAGGATAATTATCGGCAAACAGTTTGAAAGCATCGTAATCGCCATCGAACTCATCCGTAGATCCGTCAAGAAATCTTATAACGCTTTCGTCTTTAAGTCCGTCTCCTTCGGCAAGAATGCGTATTATGGGGTAATCAGTATCCTCCTTATAATAAGACTGATTGCTGTGTATTCTTTGACTGTTCGATACACCGAGTGTTCCGTTGGAGGTTGCGTGAACAAAGAATCCTTGTAACGGCGGAATTTCATTGGTACCGTCATTTACCGCCACGCCTGTATAAGGTGCTGTTCCCGAGCCCACATAATAATGATAGTTACTCAAACCGCCGTTGTTTCCGCTGTAATAGTATATTGTGTTATCCATATTGTTTTTTGTCCAGCCTGTCGCATCCCAGTCCAATGATGAGGGATAGGGGTTACCGACAAGGTTCCAGCCGGGAGAGTTAGCTGTATTACTGTTTGTTAGAGATATGGAATACGGTCCGTTATGTAAGGGTCCCTGGAAAGTAACAAACCCGGGAGTTCCGTTGGGAACCCAATTGGAATAGCCTTGCATTGTGTTTAAGGTTACGTTCTGAGGAACAATATTAACCCACTTATCCTGTGTTTCGTCAAACCAATAAAGATATGTCCCTGTGAAGAGACCCGATTGTGCTCCCGTAACGGGAGATGACAGGAAATGCCACGAACCAGGGGTACCGTCAGCCAAAAACAACTGTACCTGCGGTGGATTGGAGAAATTACTTGTTCCGTTATCTATGAATGAAGCCATTCCACCCGGATCGGCCATAAACAGGGCATTACCGAAAACATTAAAAGTATTACCCGTTGAGTTTGTAAAGTATGCTCCCGGTTCAATTATAAATGCCTGTTGTACATCTACATTACTGTTAGTGGAGACAAGGGCGTTGGATTTTTTTATTGTCAGGTTATTGAATACTGCCGGAAAAGAACCGTTTCCGGTAAGTTGAAAATCATCAATGTTCCAGCCGCTATATTGCCAGCTTCCATCAGTTGCTCCAATACAAAATCTTATTTTTACCTGTGCCTGATTATCTGCATAAGCTGAAATATTTATGGTTTGTAAGCTCCAGGAAGCATCTGTAATTGTTGAACTTCCATTTGCCCAGATATTTGTCCAAGAAGAACCGTTATCATTGCTAATGTCAATATATGCATGATCGTATGAATTTTGTTCTACATTCAGATATCTTTGAAAATTCATTGAAACATTTGTAAATCCCGAACAATTTATAGTGGGTGAAACTGCTTGATAAGCCCTAATGCCCAAACTAGGTTCATAATCACCGTTATTAGCTCCCAGTCCGGTTAAATCCACACCAAGGACACCGGTACCCGAATAAGCGGAATTAGGATCGGGATTACCATGTGCAGAACCACCTAATCCACCTGGATTCCCTATTTCAAATTCACCTGATAATGTCCAACCCGAGGCACTTTCAAAACTATCACTAAAAATTGTCATAGTTCCCGATGGTCCACTGGTTGTACAGTTTGTGTTCCCGTAAAATTCCACAGTACTTGCTCCGGGTGTAAAAGTACCTGTTGCTGTCCAATTACCAGCAACTTTAATTGTAGCCGTACCGGAAGGGTCAACATAAAAGGTTTTACCCGCCTGAATTGTAAGGTCGCCGGTAACGGTCAATTCGGTAATCCCACTGCCCATATTTAAGCTGTTGCAATCGGTTCCTACGGTAAGGTTTCCGAATTTAACAGGCCAGTAAATAGCAGCTCCCGTTATTGAGACATTGGTGGTTGCAAGTGGCACTTCTCCGTTTTCCCAGTTTTGCTTTGTGTCCCAGTCGGTGGGGTTTTGATTCCAACCCCCTTTCCATAGGCCGGGCTGTCCTACGTGGATGTAATCGGTTTTAGTATTCGTATTACTTCCGTAAGCATTAGTAGCAGTTAAAGAAACTGTATAAGCACCGAAATTACTAAACCTGACCTGCGGATTTTGAGATGTGGCACTTGTACCACCCACAAAAGTAACAGTGTTGGGACTGAATGTCCAGTACCAGGAAGTAGGATTATTTGTTGACTGATCCGTAAAAATTACGGTAGTTAAGGAGTTTGCAGGATAAAGATCGTTGGCTGTAAAATCGGCAACCGGTGGAGAGGAGGGGGATGAGAATTGGAATTCTGCAATGCGTGTACCATGTGAAGAATTTGTTACATATTCGCTTGTAAACCAAAAAGAATGATCATTTGTAGGATCAACTGAAATATTACAATAGTCGCCCCACCTGTTATAATTTGTTTGCGAATAACTTCCGTTTTGAATTACGGTTTCCGCCATATCAAGGGTATTGTTGGCTGCGGCATTCGCTGAAGCGGATTGTCCAATATATCTGATTCCGGGATATGTTGTAGAACTGTAGGAGACTGAATATCCTATCCCAATTTCATGATCACCGTTTTCGGCAATGCTCATGTTCCAGCGGCTAATATTATCGCCGGCCGGGTCGTACGTACTTTGCTGCCTGATGTACCAGCCCGATCCGGTGTTTTCCAATTCATACCATCTCAAATTTGCCTCAGAAGATGTTTTGGCGATTGCATGGGCACACACAAGGCGTTGTGTCCCTGAAAAATTACGATACTGTGCCCTGTACATTAAAATGGTTGACAGTCCATCAAGTTTTTGGGTTGTTCCCGGTTGGGGGATATTGTCCCAGTTCCCTGTAAAGTTCCCGCTGAAAGGATTCACGTTCAAGGTTTGTGTCCTGGAAAATGTGGAACTTCCCGGTGTTGTCCAATTTGCATTCAACTGATAAATCCAAAGTTGATCGGCGGGGTTGCTTTGTCCGTCATCAACTATGGTGATAAATTGCCCCGGAGTTCCCGAAGGAGCCCAGGCACCGTCATTATCCATTGGTAATATGCAGTGAAATCCATCGAAAGTGGAAGGCCTGTTGGGATTGTCAAAACCGATCATTTGAGGGTTTGCGCCACCGGCAATCATAACACTTCTTTCGAAGACATATACATCGTTTCCGGGATTGGTATTTGTTGCCATATAATAACCGTCCTGCCAGATACCGAATTTCATATAATCGGGCGTGTCGTCCACGTCAAAGGACCAAGAATACCAGGTCCCGGTTGGATCGGAGGTGGTTGAAACAGCAATCAACATATAATCGTTTTCGGAGTAATTGGGAGGGGTTCCGATTGAAAACTCGGCATAGAACCAACGGTTTGCCTGTTCGTCCCATAAAACAATAGGGTCTCCGTTATTGAAGTTTGCTCCGGGTAAAGAAGAATTGAAAATGGAATTCAACGGTGACGGGCCGGCAACAGAAGCCCCGGTCGATTTATTAAAAATCTCATAGGTAGTGTTCACCACCTGAAAATAATAATTAGCTCCAACCGTACCGTTAGCATCGGGAGGATACGAACCGCTATTTTGTCCTGCGAAATTATGAAGCGTTGCCTTTGTACTTTCTATCCAACCGGCCTTTGTTTGTACATTGGGATCAACCGGCATATTATTAAAATCCGGCGGTTTTATATCGGGATTTAGTTTCCTGTCGCGATGATCATTCAAATAAAATTCTTCATTTGCAAACTCATCGGATGAAACAACCGGATTATCCCTTAAAGGACCTGTAATTTCAAAAGCTACAGGGGTTTTTATCACGGTAGGGTGAACTACCTTATTCTGTGAAATCGAACTAAGCGGTAACAAAAATACCGAAATCAAAAAAGTGTAAAAATAACGTTTCATAATGGAAATATTTAATTAAACAAACCTGAAAATTTCAATAAAACATAAAATGTGGATTTTGAATGGGCAAATATAATCATAATTTTAATAAAGTCAAGGGAAAATATATTTTATGGCATAATCAGGAGGTGAGTAGTTGGCAATGCCGAAGCTTTGCTTCGTGCATGCTCGACCGAAGGTCGGCATCTTCAGTCGGCATCTTCAGTCGGCATTGCCGAAGCTTTGCTTCGTGCATGCTCGACCGGAGGTCGGCATCTTCAGTCGGCAGTGCCGAAGCTTCGCTTCGTGCATGCTCGACCGAAGGTCGGCATCTTCAGTCGGAAATAATTGTTAAAAACATTTTACAAAAACGCTGCGTCGTTGCGTCGCCGCGTGATACTTATTTTACGGGTAGCAAATTAGCCTGCAATGTTCGGCACTCAGTCATCAGTCGGCAGTGCCGAAGCTTTGCTTCGTGCATGCTCGACCGGAGGTCGGCATCTTCAGTCTCCAGTCTTCAGTCTCCAGTCTTCAGTCTTCAGTCTTCAGTCGGCAGATAATGGTCCGCCGTCGCTCTTCGAGCTTTGGCGGACAATGTCGGCAGTCCTAACCTCTAACGGATTGCTTCACGCCGGCGCACGTGCCCGGCCTTTGTTCGCAATGACGGCGGATTGGTCTTG
>JALSSR010000089.1 GCA_026984135.1 Bacteroidales bacterium | reverse complement strand
TGTACAATGGCTGATTACTGGAATGGGTCGGTAAGAATAAATCCCTCTGTGAGGGTCGGTAATAAGATTGAGTTCCAAACTCCCGACGGAAAAATTACTTATGTGAGCCCGTTGCAAAATGCCTTTTTCGGTAATTGTATCATCTACGGTGCTCTTACAGAGGAACTGGAAACCGACGGTGTAGCCGACCCTGATTACGATTATGTTTTTAACTATGAAAACTGCCTGATAAGAACGGAATTGGATGTTTCCAACTCTGAAAAATATCTTAATTGTGTTATCAATAAAGATCCTCTTTTCGTTGACAGGTATAATAATGACTATCATATTGATACTTTATCAAAAGCCATTGATATAGGTAGTTTTCAGATTATCGAATCCTCCGTGATTGATATTACCACCGATAATGACGGCAATTCACGCGTCTCGGATGATGCACCCGATGCCGGTGCATTTGAATTTGTGCCCGAGTGAAGAATGTTTTAACGTGAAACAGAAAGATAAGACAAATCATAAATTTTATTAAAAAAAATATTTTTAATATCGAATATATTTAAATGTATTATATTTGTCGCTTTATAAAAACGGTCAGGTGAAGCAAAATATTTTTAAAAGGGTTTTTCTATTTTACTATAACGGCTTCCGGAATATGCCTGAATACGGCGTAAAACTATGGCTGATAATACTCCTTAAACTATTCGTTATTTTTATTATTTTAAAATTTCTATTCTTTAACGATACCTTGAAAACTAAATTTGACAATGATAAGGATAGAAGTGAATTTGTTTTGGATAAACTTACTGATATAAAGTAAATTATATTGTTATGGAACATATTGATTTTTCGCTTGTTGACTGGTCGAGGGCGCAGTTTGCCCTTACGGCTTTGTATCACTGGATTTTTGTTCCTCTGACACTGGGCCTCTCTTTCATAATTGCTATGATGGAGACCATTTATGTTAAAACGGGTAATGAAGAGTGGAAGAAATTGACCAAATTCTGGATGACCCTTTTCGGGATCAATTTTGCCATTGGAGTTGCCACGGGTATTATTCTTGAGTTTGAGTTCGGCACAAACTGGTCGAACTATTCCTGGTTTGTTGGTGATATTTTCGGTGCGCCGTTAGCCATTGAGGGAATAATGGCCTTCTTTATGGAGTCAACCTTTATTGCCATAATGTTTTTCGGATGGGACAAAGTTAGTAAGAAGTTTCATCTTGCCGCCTCCTGGCTCACTGCCGTAGGTGCAAATCTATCGGCATTGTGGATACTTGTGGCCAACGGTTGGATGCAGAATCCCGTTGGAATGCACTTTAATCCTGAAAAAGCAAGAAATGAGATGGCCGATTTCGCAGAAATACTCTTTTCTCCTACGGCTGTGAATAAATTTTTACACACCATTTCATCGGGATATGTACTGGCTGCCATTTTTGTTATCGGTATTAGTTCGTGGTTCCTTTTGAAACAGAGAAGCGTGTTGTTTGCCAAGCGCAGCATTGCAGTAGCTGCAATGTTCGGCCTCGTGTTTTCCCTTTTCAACATTATGACGGGTGACAGCTCTGCACGAGAAATTGCAACTACACAGCCGATGAAATTTGCCGCTATGGAAGGGTTATACGAAGGGAGTACCACTTCTCCTTTGGTCGCTTTCGGTATTCTGAAAGATTCGGATAATCCCAATGCCCCCAATGAAAAAGAGTTCAGTGTGGCAATTGAGATTCCCGACCTGCTTTCGTATATGGCATATATGAAACCCGGGGTTTTTATTCCAGGTATTCGAGACCTTGTTCATGGTAATGAAAAAGAGGGAATTATGTCCTATTTTGAGAAGATAAAAAGAGGACACGTCGCAATTAAGGCTTTGAAAGACTATAAAAATGCATTGAAAGCCAGAAAGACCGATAAGGCTGAACAATTGAAAAAGATGTTTAGCGATCCGGAATTTCTGAATAACAATTTTAAATATTTCGGATACGGATATTACTATAGTGAGGATGAGGATGTGTTGAAGGACAATGCACATTTGATAATCCCGCCCGTACCGGTTACTTTTTATGCTTTTCACACCATGGTGGGGCTTGGAATGTTGTTTTTAATAATTTTTATTCTCTTTTTATACTTTAGTATTAAAAATAAACTTGAAAATAAAAAATGGCTTTACATAACAGGTATAATTGCAGTACCGCTTGTTTATCTGGCACAGCAATCCGGTTGGATAGTAGCCGAATTGGGACGACAGCCATGGACAATTCAGGATGTTTTGCCCACAATCGCATCAGTGTCACAGGTGGACACTTCCACGGTGCAGATTACTTTCTGGCTTTTTGCTGTGGTGTTTACCGCTTTGCTGATAGCCGAACTGAAAATAATGTTTACTCAAATTAAAAAAGGACCAAAAGAAGGAGGAAATTAAAATGTTTGGAAATATGTCATTATTAGCTTTGCAGGAATATTGGTGGATTATTATTTCATTGCTTGGTGCTCTTCTTGTATTCCTTTTGTTTGTTCAGGGTGGACAAACCCTGATATACTCCCTTGGGAAAACGGAGATTGAAAAAACGATGTTGATAAATTCAATGGGGCGGAAATGGGAGTTTACCTTCACGACGCTCGTTGTTTTCGGTGGTGGCTTTTTTGCCTCTTTCCCGCTTTTTTATGCCACAAGTTTCGGAGGTGCTTACTGGGTATGGATGATAATTCTTTTTGCATTCATCGTTCAGGCTGTTTCATATGAATACAGGACAAAGCCCAATAATTTTCTCGGACAAAAAACTTATGAATTGTTTTTGTGGATCAATGGGTTGATAGCAACCGTTTTTCTCGGCACTGCGGTAAGCACCTTTTTCACCGGGTCATATTTCTATATTGATGATATGAACCGGGTTTTGTGGATGGGGCAGGCTCGGGGACTGGAGGCTGTACTTAATCCTATGAACATTGCGCTGGGACTGGCTATATTTTTTCTTTCCAGGACATTAGCGTTACTCTATTTTCAAAATGATATTGATGATGAGGCAATTCTTAAAAGGAGCAGAAGACAGCTTTGGGGGAATGCCGTTCCTTTTCTTGTTTTGTTCCTGATATGGTTTGGCTGGCTATTGTTCGTTAAAGGCTTTGCTTACGACCCGGTTTCCAAAGAGGTATTTCTTGAGAAGGGTAAGTATTGGCACAATTTGCTTGATATGCCTCTGAATAGTATTATTTTTGTCGGTGGTTTGATATTAATCCTTTACGGATTGTTCATCTCAATGGTGAAAGAGAGTACCAAAGGAATATGGTTCACAGGTACAGGCACGGTTCTTACTGTTTTTGCACTCTTTATTCTTGCCGGTTTTAATAACACCTGTTTTTATCCCTCGGCCTACGACTTGCAAAGTTCTCTGACGATAGAGAATGCATCATCAAGCCATTACACTTTGACGGCAATGAGCTATGTATCGCTTATGGTGCCGTTTGTTCTAGCATATATCTGGTATGCCTGGAAGTCAATAAGCAGCAAGAAAATTGATGCCGAAGAGATGAATGGAGAGACACACACATATTAAAATAAATGATAATAATTAAAATGAAATCATTATGTTAACTGAAATAATTTGGTATATTGTTTGGCCCGTATTGATGTATATTACCTGGTTACTGGTTTGGAAGGTTTCAAAAAGAATTGATTCGTCCGGAAACGCTAAATAGTGTGACGGTCTGAAGATATCCGCAAAAACCT
>JALSSR010000088.1 GCA_026984135.1 Bacteroidales bacterium | reverse complement strand
AATAGCGATAACAAATTTTTAAAATGTATTAAAATGTTTATTATTTTTGTGAAAAAATAAAATAATGAAATATATCGAAAGAATAACCGTATCTTCAAATATTTGCCATGGCAAGCCATGTATCCGTAATATGAGGTGGCCCGTTGAAGTTGTTCTTGATATGTTGGGTGCAGGTATGATAATTGAGCAAATTATTGAGGACCATCCCGAGCTTGAAAAGGAAGATATTTATGCCTGTTTGAATTATGCTAAACTATATTTATCCGGAATGTCAATTCAAGAAGTCGCCTGATGAAATTTTTATGTGATGTTCATATCTCTTTTAAAGTGACAAATTTTTTAATCTCACAAGGTTTTGATGCTGTCCATATCAATAAGATACTTGATAAGCGGTATACAAATGATAATGATATATGTAAATATGCAGATGATAATAATTTTATTGTTATTACAAAAGACTCTGACTTTAAAAATAGTTTTATAATTCGGAAAACTCCTAAAAAACTGATAAAGATTAATCTTGGCAATATTTCAAATACCGAATTGATTGAAGTATTATTAGAAAATATTGAATCCATCAAAAAAGTGGCTGGAAAACAGTACTTTTTAATTGAAGTTGATAAAAATGCTTCAACGGTAATTAGTGAATAATAAATCCTACATATGTATTTTAAAATCATCCTTAAACATTTATTATTACCGGCTTTTATATTATTTTTTCTAACGGCAAGTTCACAGTTCTGTTTCAAACAGCAAACCGGTCGCTCCGCCGGAATAGCTGTTTATAATCAGGACAAAAGTCAATATTCAAACCCCTGGGCAGGAGGTATGAACTCCTGTCAGTTCGGAGAGATAGACCTTAACCTTGACGGGATAAAAGACCTTTTTGTTTTTGACAGGAACGGCGACAGAATAATGACTTTTCTGAACGGCGGAACAGCCGGAGAGATTGATTACTCCTATGCTCCCGAATATCGTGATAAATTTCCGGAACTTACAAAATGGGTTGAACTTGTTGATTACAATATGGATGGAAAAGCGGATATATTCACTTATTCGCAAGGTTATGCCGGAATAATTGTCTATAAAAATATTTCGGATACCGAACTGAAATTTGAACTTGAGGTATATCCTTACATAACTTCTTATCAAGGTGGAGGTTATGTTAATATCCTTACAACCGATGTTGATTATCCCGGCCTTTCCGACATTGATAACGATGGTGACCTTGACATTGTCACTTTTTGGGGATTCGGTTCTTTTGTTGAATACCATCAGAACCAGTCAATGGAAAAATACGGCATTCCCGATTCTTTGGATTTTATTCAGGTATCGGATTGTTGGGGACACTTTGCCGAAAATGAGGAGTCAAACAAATTATATCTCGACACTTGCGTCGGCGGTGGTCTTTCATTATCTCCACAAGGGCTTAAAAATGGCAAAAACCGCCATACCGGTTCCACATTCCTGTTGCAGGATTTGAACAATGACGGTTTGAAAGATTTACTTCTCGGTGATGTTGATTATCCAAACCTGATACAACTTATCAACGGCGGAACCACCGTGGAAGCTAATATCATCAGCTATGATACCTTGTTCCCCTCTTACGATCACACTGTTGACCTTTTTTCTATGCCTGTGGCAGCTTATATTGATGTTGACAACGACAATGTCAAGGAGTTGATAGTTTCTCCTTTCGATCCCAGTCCGGTAACTTCCGAGAACTTTACAAGTATCTGGTTTTATGATAATTCTGGCTCTGACTCAAATCCGGTTTTTGAGTTGATTAAGGATAATTTTCTGCAAGAAGATATGATAGACCTCGGAGCGGGTGCGTATCCCGTTTTTTATGATTACAACAATGACGGACTAACGGACTTGTTTGTTTCCAATTTCGGGTATTACATCTATTCGCATTACAAACCGGGAATGTTGCTCGAATCAATCTATTGGTCGGATATAGCCTTGTTTGAAAATACCGGAACCGCCGGTAATCCTTCATTTGAATTTGTGACACGCGATTATGCCGGACTTTATAAAGCGAAAATAAGAGGGATATATCCCACCTTCGGGGATATTGACGGAGACGGAGATGCCGATATGATCATCGGATATGAAGAAGGTGATTTGTGGTTTTATGAGAATATTGCAGGTCAGGAAGCAATTCCGGAGTATGCAGAGCCGGTTAAAAACTATCAGGGTATCAACGTGGGATTTTTCAGTACACCGCAACTTTTCGACCTTAACGAAGACGGATTGCTTGATCTTGTTATAGGTGAAAGAAAGGGGAACCTTAATTATTATGAAAATACAGGAACTGCAGCTTCGCCGGTTTTTACTTTTGTAACGGACAGCCTTGGAAAGGTAAACGTTACGGATAATTCGGTCTCTTACTACGGTTACAGTACTCCACGGTTTTTCAAAGACCAGCAGGGAAATATAAAGCTCATTGTAGGGTCGGAGCAAGGAAAAGTGTTTTATTTTGAGGATATTCAGGGAAATCTCGAAGGTGCTTTTACAGAATCCGACGACCTTTATGCTTTAATAAATGACGAACCTTTTGAAATTGAAAAGGGATTGCGAACGGCTGCTGCAATCGGAGACCTGAATAATGACGGATGGCTTGATCTGATAACCGGAAATTATTCCGGCGGACTTAACTATTACGAAGGTGTTGAGAAACCTGATGTTTTCGGAGTTGAGGAGAGTGGAAATTTGAAGGAAATCATTCGTATATATCCGAATCCCGCAAATGATCAAATCCGGGTTGACATTCCAAATATTAAGGAACAGTGTGGGTTCATTATTTTTGACATAACCGGAAATCCGGTCGAAAACGGTTCAATTACTCCGATTAAATCTGTAATTGATATTTCACACCTGCCTGATGGCATATATGTTATTCGATTGAGTGATAATATAATTGGAAATATTGGCTATCGGAGGTTTGTTAAAATGAGATAGTTGGCGATAATCCACTGTCGCTTATCAAGCTATGGCGAACAGCTTTGCCAAACCATTTAGCAAAACCGTTGCGTCGCTGCGTCGCCGCGTGATATTTATTTTACGAGTAGCCATTTAGCCTGCAATGTTCGGTACTCAGTCTTCAGTCTTCAGTCTCCAGTCTCCAGTCTCCAGTCTCCAGTCTTCAGTCTTCAATTCGGAATAACCGTTAAAAATATTTTACAAAACCGTTGCGTCGCTGCGTCGCCGTGTGATATTTATTTTACGAGTAGCAATTTAGCTTGCAATGTTCGGTGCTCAGTCTTCAGTCTCCAGTCTCCAGTGCCGAAGCTTAGCTTCGTGCATGCTCGACCGGAGGTCGGCATCTCCAGTCTTCAGTCTTCAATTCGGAATAACCGTTAAAAATATTTTACACAACCGTTGCGTCGCTGCGTCGCCGCGTGATATTGGTGATTTCATGTCAATAAACCTACGTCCCTGTATATTGTATAACTTGTTCCGTCTTTTTCATCTGCGAGATGAATAGCCCGATAATCACTACGACTATTCCCGCTATTTTATTGATACTGAAATATTCATCAAGGATGATGTATGAAAAAACCGCAGTAAAAACAGGTATCAGATTAGTCATTATTCCCGTTTTGCTAACGCCTATCTCTTTTGTTGACATAGCAAAAAATACAAAAGCAAGCGAAGAACATAAAACGGCAAGTGCAAGCAGTGAGCCAACAAGTTCAAAGTTTGGCTGTACGGAGGCAAATTCCGGTAGCTCAAATATCAGGAAAACAGGAAGAAAATAAAGTGTACCTATGAGATTTTGAACCGCAATGATAAAAAAAGAGGAGTGGCGTGCAGTCAGTTTTTTCAACAGAATGGAATACCACACAGCCGTCGTTACCGCAAGGGTGAGAAATGCAATACCTCCGGGAGTTGCATTCAGGCTCATATCCTTGTTGATCAACATCATCATAATGCCGCCGAAAGATATTAACAGACCTGCAATACTCAGTTTTGGGAGTTTTTCACGTAAAGTAAAGAAAGCTACAACAGGAATTATCAACGGTATCATCGAAATGAAAGCAGCACTTATGGTGGGGGAGGAGTACTTTAATCCGAAACTCTCACCAATAAAATACAGAAAAGGATTAAGCAATGATGACCATAGAAACAGTCTTAAATCACCCCTTTTTATTTTTTCAATCTTACCGGCAAGTTTCAAACCTCCGAACATCAAAAGCGTTGATATCAAGAGGCGAAGAAAAACGGTTGTGACAGGTGTATAATATTTGAAAACTACTGTTGTCCACACAAACGACATCCCCCAAAAAAGCATTGCGAGGATCGCCAAAATATAAATGTATATTTTCCTGTTGTTTTTTGTCATTTGGTTATGACCGTCCTGTTTCGTCAAGAATTTTAGTGCTGTGTTTCAATGTCCTTAAAATCAAAGTTATGATTAAGGTAATTCCGAGAACATAAATTGAAATTCTGTTCAGGCAAAATCTGTCATTTATAAAGTAATATCTGAGTTCATCAATAAATGCAAAACTTAAAACCGTTGCAAGCACACCCGAATATTCCCGTCTTAGAATACTTTTGAAAGAGAAAGGAACATTATTTTTAATATAATTTTTAAAAGAGGGAATAAAAGCCGGCACTTTTTTAGACCATTCAAGATAATCATCACCGAACTTTCGCTCCAGAAACCTCTCTTCCGCAAACATTATTCTCTCATAATAGAGCCAGAAAGCCAGCGACACCGCAATAACAAACCAGATGTTGAATGTGAAAATCACTATCCCGATCCACATCAGGTAATTACCGAGGTAGAGGGGATGCCTGATGGTAGAATAAATGCCGGTTACATTAAGGGATTCGGCGACCTGCTTTTCCGTATTCCTGCCCGAAGTGCCTGCCGGTGTAGTTGCAATAGCTATTGCTCTGACTATGAATCCTGCAAAACTAACAGCTATTGCAAGAATAGTGACAACAAGTTTTGTTGTGTCTGAAAAAGCTCCATAGTTAGTAAAATATATAACCGGGACTGCCAAAATAAATAATAAAACGGGTATCTGCCCCCGGTGTTTAAAGAGAAAGTTCCCGCTTTTTTCGAATGAATGGATAAGTGCCATTATTAAAATTGTTTCGTTTTAAAGACCACAAAAGTAGAAATTAAAATTTATAATCATAATTGAATGAAAATGTTTATTTTTGTTTTTAAATTTCGTCCCTATATCATAAATCTGAAAATGCAATATTTATTAATTTTAATGCTCCTTTATGTATGAAAACTTCGGGATTCTTTATCGGTTTATTGCTTCTGATTCCGACCGTAATTACCGCCAACACCTTAATTGTTGATCAGAATGGAACGGGTAGCTATACTTCGATTCAGGAGGCAATAGTAAATGCAAATGCCGGAGACACTGTGCTTGTTTACCCCGGTGACTATATTGAAATTGTTGATTTTCTCGGAAAGGATATTGTTGTTGGCAGTCTGTTTTTAACAACTCAGGATACATCTTATGTGAGCCAGACTGTTATTGACGGTAATTTTGAAAATCTGAGGCTGGTAAGATTTACAAACGGTGAAACAAATAATGCTGTATTGACAGGGTTTACTGTTACAAGGGCTTATGGTGCAGATAATGACTACATTTCCGGACTTGGAATCTTTATTGACAATAGTTCACCGGTAATTCGAAATAACAGGATTGTCAATAATTATTATGACAGTTGGTATGCCGAAGGTGGAGGGATTGTGTTGCTCAACTCTTCGGCCAAAATCATTGATAACCTCATTAGTAATAATGATATGGCTTATATGGGCGGTGGGATTTATATTAAGTACTGTATCAATTTACTAATCGAAAATAATATTATTACTAATAATACTGTATTTAGCGGATATGGAGTTTCATATGGCGCCGGGATATATATTGACTCATCCTCTTTTCTGACAATCAGAAATAATATAATAAGTGAAAATGATTTTAATAATGCCGGTAATGGAGGAGGAATCTATATTGATGAAAGTGAGAATATTGAAATTGTAAATAATAGCATTTCCGGCAATGGGTTTTGGGGTAAGGAAGGAGGAGCCGTTTTTACTATCTCTTCAAACAATATTTATCTTATTGGAAATTTGTTTTATGAAAATAAAGCTGATTGGAACGGAGCCGGTATCTGTTGTTATACTTCCGATATAGTATTGGTTAACAATACTATAGCCAATAATGAAGCCGGTGCCGATTATGGTTTAGGCGGTGGTATTTATTGTAATAATTCAACTCCTGAAATTATAAATTCCATTTTATACTCCAATGAAGCCGGTGTATCAGGTAATCAGGTCTATCTTGATGAGAACTCGGATCCCGATTTTTACTATTGTGATGTTGAGGGAGGGCTTGCGGCTTTCGGAATGAATGATACTGTTGTGTATGAGGGTGTTTATGAGAATAATATTGAAGACAATCCGCTTTTTCAGCTTTCAGGCGATTATCCATATTGGCTTAGTGAAGGTTCTCCCTGTATCAATGCCGGGAATCCCGATACTGCAGGGTTAGCAATTCCCGATTTTGATCTTGCGGGTAATTTGAGGATAATTCAGGATACTATAGATATTGGGGCATACGAATATCAGTTTCCTGCAGGTGTCAACAATGATGAGATATCAAGGGAATTTTTATTATTCCCGAATCCGGCCGGCGGTATGGTTACCATATACCTTCCCGGAATGCAATCCCGAAATGCAACTGCAACCATAACGGATTTGAAAGGGGATGTTATGACATCACTTCAAATCCGGAATCAGATGGTAAAATGTGACCTTAGCGCTTTGCCAAAGGGAATATACCTTGTGAAGATTGTGAACGGTAGTTTTGTTATGACAAAAAAATTGATGCATTACTAAAATTAATTTTTGTTTTTCGGCATATAAAATTATTTACTTTTGCCTCATTGTAAATAATAAAAAACATATATAATGCCCACAATATCACAAAAAGGCAGACAAATGCCCGAATCACCGATTCGTAAGCTGGTTCCTTTTGCGGAAGCAGCAAAGAAAAGAGGAATTAAAGTCTATCATCTCAACATCGGCCAGCCCGACATTGAAACACCGGAAGTTGCTCTTGATGCTATCCGTAATTTTGATGAAAAGGTGGTGGAATACAGTCACTCCGCAGGTATAATTTCTTACAGGGAGAAGTTGGTTGATTATTATAAAAAATATGATATTGACATCACAACAGATGATATCATTATCACTGCCGGAGCTTCGGAAGCTATACTTTTTGCAATGAACTCAACTATGGATGAGGGTGACGAGATAATAATTCCCGAACCTTTTTATGCAAACTATAACGGTTTTGCCGTCAATGCAGGTGTAAAGGTTGTTCCCATTCCGTCAAGTATTGAATCGGGATTTGCACTGCCTCCCATTTCGGAGTTTGAAAAAGTCATAACGCCGCGCACTAAGGCAATTATGGTTTGTAATCCCAATAACCCGACGGGATATCTTTACAGTAAGGAGGAAGTGCTGACTTTGCGTGATATTGCCCTCAAGCATGACCTTTATCTTTTTGCGGATGAGGTTTACAGGGAATTTTGTTATGACGGTAAAGAGCATTTTTCGGTAATGCATCTTGAGGGATTGGAGCAAAATGTAGTTTTAATTGATTCGGTGTCAAAAAGATACAGTGCTTGTGGTTTTCGTATTGGTGCTATGATCTCAAAAAACAAGGATTTGATGGCAACGGCAATGAAGTTTGCACAGGCACGTCTGAGTCCGCCAACTTTCGGACAAGTGGCTGCAGAAGCTGCCATTGACACCCCGGATGAATATTTTGAAAATGTTCTTAAAGAGTATCTCGCACGGCGTGATGTTGTTGTGGATACTATCAACAAAATGGAAGGTGCTTTCTGCCCCAATCCTTCCGGAGCTTTTTATGTGGTTGCAAAACTTCCGATAGACGATTCCGACAGGTTCTGTCAATGGTTGCTTGAAGATTTTGATTATAACGGAGAGACTGTTATGCTTGCTCCTGCCACAGGTTTCTATGCATCCGAAGGCAGAGGTAAGGACGAGGTGAGAATAAGCTATGTTTTGAACGTTGATGATTTGAAAGGCTCTATGAAATGCCTTGATGAGGCTTTGAAGGTATATCCGGGAAGAACAAAATAGTTTTTTAACATCTGTTGTTTGCAATTTAAAATGTCAATATCTCTTCATCCCTTTCCAAAGGCGGATGAATTCTTTGGTATGCGGGACAAGCTTT
>JALSSR010000087.1 GCA_026984135.1 Bacteroidales bacterium | reverse complement strand
ACTGATTGAAAGGCTGGCGGAGATTATCTATTTTAAAAGTTATTCCCACACTTAAAAACGAGTAATAATCGAAATCACCGTGGGCAATGTAACTGTCGAGGTTATCGTTTTGTGCCTGACGTATTGAAAGGTCAATGGTGAAATCAAAACTATCGGATATTCTTTGATAAAATCCTGCTCCGAAAAAATAGACAAATTCCGGAACGCGTGAACCGCTCTTTGATTTTAGCTCAAGCCCGTCATTATAATCATAAACGGAATTGCTGAAAATAAACTGTCCCGCCCCGACAAATGCAGTTATTCCAAAATCAGGATTATCATAAGGATTTATAATATTCATAATATTGACACTTGCCTGAATGTTATATTCAAAGATATTGGTCCGGAAAACGTGTTCGAGCTTGTAATTACTTTTAAATCCACCCCATAGCATTTGTCCCGATATTCCAAACCTGTTTTTCATAACCTCTTTTGTAAGTTTAAAAGCAATTGCAGGTTTGCTTTCATATAAGAGTTTATTAAAATAACCCAAGTCGTATTGACTAAGATCGCCATAATAGGATGTAAATCCGGCACTTATATTTGCAGACCAGTCATACCAAAAGTTGTATTTATGTGCGCATCCCCTCCCGGACGGTTCGGTACCGAATGAGTTATTATACAGAAGGAAAAGCAGTCCGGCAATCAGATATTTCCCTGTTTTCATATCTTACGATTTTAATGGGGCTTAGATTTGCTGTATTATTAAAACTAAGTTTCACCCTGTTTTATTGTATTACACATAAAAACAACTTTCCCCCTATTTGTTATAATGACTTCAGAAAAATTTGAAAGACGCCCGTAACATTTATTTTTGCAATCTTCAATCAACAGTCAGCAGTGCCGAAGCTATGCTTTGTGCATGCACAATCGGAGGTCGGCATCTGGAATCAACAATCTGCAAAAGGAGACTGTTATACAGAACCATACTACGTTGCGTCGCTGCGCCGCCGCGTGAGGTTTTTATGTGTATCAAAAGTCGGCAATCTTAAAGACAAGGCTATTCCTTCCTCATTAACGCAGCAAGTGCAGGGATTCGGTATGACCTGAAAGGCAAATAGGCGCTGAAATGTGTCAGGATTTAACATCCAATATTTTGTCTGCATTTTCAAAAATGGTTTTCACCATCTCCTGCCATCGTGAAGGGAATGTCTTTTTGGATTCTTCCGTGGCGTCAGGGCCGAAATAGGACATCATTATTTCCTTTGGATTTACAATCGAATGAGGCTTGTACGCTACTTCAACACTTTTTCCGTTATCAAGTCGTGTAAGGCGCACATTGTGTTCAATATCCGCACCATAAAACAACAAGCCTCTGCGGTTGAACCTGCCTTGTAAGCCTCCGAACCCGAAATCGCTTGTAGCTCCGGTGATATTTGAAAGTACGGTTCCTACAACACCGGTATTCCCGGCAGTGAGCGGTTCTCTTATCTCCACCTTTATCTCACCTCTGATGGGAGTTTTATCTCCGTATAGTGCTTTCAGACCTTTCGCAGCCATCAGATATGCACCGCTGACAGTTGCACAGCTATGACCCGCCATCTTAACTATTTCGAGATATGAGATATTGACGATACCGTCGCCGGTAGTACCCAGAAATTTACTTAGTTCGTCATAAAGTACTATGGGTTCTATTTTATCAAAAAATGCAGGGTAGTCCATATTTGTCGTTTTTTATGCCTATAATAACAAAGTTCTTTACAAATTGTTTTGTGGTGAATGATTGTTATCAAAACCACCGTCATCTAAGGGATGTGCCGCTGCTCAACCGGTGACTGCGTACAGGCAACAGCGCCGGCAAGTCACCTGTTGAATGCGGTAAGGATGAAACGAAGCTTTTTATTCGTCATCTGAGGGATGTGCCGCTGCTCATATTCCGTTTTAGAAATTGTACTTTATTTTAGTGTAAATCATTGAATTATCACCATATCGTCCGAACATTCCCTGTTTATCACCCACAAATATGTTTGAGCCGAGAAGGATATTGAAACTGTCGCTGAAATCGTAGGTTATTTTAGGTCGTATCAGGGCATCACCGTAATTGAGTCCAATATACGAGAATAGTTCAAGATGAAGAGTCTCACGCATTGCGTCGTAGTGAGCAAGGAATGTCATTGTATTGGAAAATTCATCATCGTTCATCATTTCGTCATAGTCAAAAATTGCTTTTTGAATGAACTGGGCACTGAGTCTCAGATGTCCGACCCCATAATCAAGGCCTACAACATAATGCATATAATCTTTTTCAACAAGAGCTCCTTCGGCTAAAGGATCAGTTGTCTGGAAATATTTTCCATTATAATAGGCCGCTTCGCCGCGCAGCACAAAGCTTTTTATTGTTGATGAAAAGGAGCCTCCGCCGACATACAATCGGTGATGTTCGGGAGTAATATTCAGTCCGGTAAGTCCGGGTTGATTTGTGACGGTGTCGAAGCCGAATACTTTCTCAACATACATACTCGGAGTTTGGTCCCAGGTATATGCACCCATCAGATCGAAATCAACAGCCGAACTTGTAAGAGAGTATTTCAGATAAACCTCGCTGTTGTCAAAACTCGGTTTAATATTTTCCTTTGAATTATCAAAAGTAGGCGGAGCCGGAAATTCTGGAGGTTTATACCATATCGAGCCCGGAGGAGGAAATTCATTACCTGCATAAACCGGTTTCCAAATAGCCTCGAAAGTGCTGTTTCCAACATAATAATCCAATTTTACCGCATAAACCCCAACTCTGATCTCGTCAAAGTCGGGCAGAAGGAATTCTGTCAGATTCAACGGAGAAACAATATCCGTAATAAATACACCGTCAGCCTTACCCCATACAATCTGCTGTTTACCGATACGTATGTCAACACTTTTAAAGTATAGGTCGAGATATATCTCCCTCATCCTGAAATCAAGGCTGTCAATGCCATAAAGGTAAAGCATCGGATTTGCCTTAAAAGCAACTTTATCACCCATTTTGTCAAAATTGAGATTCAAGGTATTTTGCAACATATTGAAATCCCCGTTATCATACAAAATGCTTGTGTAGTTTCTTGCAAAACCACTGATATCAACGTTGTTTTGGGCATAACCGAAGACAACTGTCATAAATAATACTGCTGTTAATTTCGTTTTCATTTGTCTTTTTTTTATAGTTAAAACTTTAAAATATCAGTCATAATACCAAACCGTAAAACGGTTATTTTGTGATTAAAATAAATATTGTAATAATCCATTCCCGTATAGAAGTTCATAAAAAAGCCGATATCTTCCAGAAACCTCGGATGATAATAAAATGTAAAGTTGAAATTCAACCGGTTGCTATTGAGTTGTGACCAGTCATTAATATTACCAAACATCCACATAAATTCTGTTTTTATTGATATCTTAGCCTTTTTACCATTGTTTTTTGATTTACCTAATGGTATTTTAAATGCCGAAGAACCGAAATACCATCTCACCATGCTATATTTCCCTTCAAGTTCGGGATTTGACCATCCGGGTGGATGTACCTCAATGGTGCTGTTGAAAAATAAGAAAGCATTGAATTTAGTATTGAATTTATTGTTGATGATCCCGAATGAAAGATAGTTAGTTGCGAAATTTCCCGTTTTCAGGTTTATAGTGCTGCTATCCGGCATATAGAAACCACCATCCTGACCATTTGAGTGATGACCATACTTAAAGAAGACGGTGTTGATTCTTTTGAATCTGTCTTGTTTAAATCTGTAAAAAATTGAAATTTGGGGCATATAACTTGGTGTGCGAACGGGTTGTGATTCTTCGCGGTACATTCTGATAATTATTTGAGGAGTAATCATTCCCATAAGGCGTGAATTTTTGCTTTCCCGTATCATAAAATTCGGTACGATATCGGCTTCAAACCATAGTGGTTCTATATTGCCTATGTCGGCAGGAAATGTTATATAGCTGTTCCCGGAGATGACAGTTGCAATTCTTGATAATCCGATTTCCGGAACCGAATCAAATTGCGCCTGTCCATCAACCGGAAACGGCATCATAATAACAAAAACAAGTATTTTAAGATGTGTTTTCATACTATCAATTTAACGAGAAACCGCTATTCCAAATCCCAGCTCCAATATGTCAGTAACCGGAATGGATGAGTTACCGAACTTACTTGCAATATATAATCCCATTGTCCCTAATAAGAGTTTAGTAAGCCCTGCAAAGTGCTGTCTCCACGCTTTACTCCCAAACTATTGCAGGGCATCACATTTATATTCCCCTCATCATCATTCTTTCGGTAAATTTTGAAGCGGGAATTCCGGTATTGATTTGCACATTGTCTAATATCATAGTCGTTTTATGGTTTTTCTGTACATTTTCCATTTCCGAACTTGTGATAATGTCGAAACCGTTGATATTTTCAAACTTTTTGACTTTCAGTATTTTTAACAGTTCACCGTCTTCATCGTAAAATTCTCTTTTCAATCCGATATAGTTATCTTTCCTGACCCATGTTATGGTTTTGCTGTACATATAGTCCTCATCTTTAGGAATGCTTTGTATCACCCAGTAATCCACACCGTCAATGGTTTCTTCACGGAGTAGTGTATGTGTGTCGTCGTCCACCTTGCGGTCACCCAGGTCGTCATAAGTGAAATCCGACCCCATAAAGTAATCGCTCTTACTATCGCTCGAAATTCTTTTTACTTTTTTAAGAGCCGGAAGATATATCCACTGGTCGTCACTTTTTGAAGGATCGTCATAGGTCCAGTTCATAAAAGATGTATTCTTCACGTCGGCAGGTGACTGGAAAAACATGATGCTTTTTTCCACATCACCGAAATCTTTGGTGAATTGTTTTATCTTTCTTACTCTTTCACTTCCGCTTTTATTAATAAGCGTCATTGTCAAAGTTGAGGTCATGTCGTCACCTGTCGGGCGATTATAAACCTTTTCAATAATATCCCTTGCCGACATTTCCCGGGCAAAGAGTTGTGTTGCAAATCCGTTTGTTATTAGAACTGCAATTGCGATTGTTGTGATTTTTTTTAATGTTTTCATCTTTAGTCTATTTTAAAATTTTTTTAAATATGTTTTATTTCTATTTTCTAAATTAAATCTTTTGCAATCCTGCAAGGTTGCTCTTGCGCACCGGCTTTCACACAAACCTTACAGGATTTGCCAACCAATCCACCAGTTACGATCTGCAATCCTGCAAGGTTGCTCTTGCGCACCGGCTTTCACACAAACCTTACAGGATTTGCTAACCAATACACCTATTCCGACCTGCAATCCTGCAAGGTTGCTCTTACGCACCGGCTTTTACTCAAACCTTACAGGATTTGCTAACCATTCTACCGATTTAACCCTTTCTTTCTTTCTTCTTATTAAAATATATATTCGACATATAGAGCAGTACCAGCATAATTGTCAGCGTACCAACAAAACTTGTGAACATATTCAGTGAAACCAGTGCTCCGAGTTCCCTGTTAGGCGGAAATACCGAGAAGAGTAATACCAGAAAACCTGCAATTACAACAATAGCATTATAAATTATTGCTTTTCCGGAATGTGCCATTGTAATTTGTGCCGCCACAAGTTTATTGTCCGTTTTAGCTGCATTGTTGCGGTACTGTTCCAGAAAATGCACCGCATAATCAATTCCGATACCTATTGCGATACTTGAAAGTAATGCGGTAGTGGTGTTCAGCGGTATCCCGAGGAACCCCATAATCCCGAAACTTATCAAAGCCGTTATGACGATGGGCACGGAGCCTATCAATCCTATTTTGAGGTTTTTAAACATAACCGAAAGAAGTACGATAATGATTATCAGTGAGAGGATAAGACTCATTATCTGTCCTTCGAGAATTAAATCTGTAAATACGAGTCCTTTGTAACCACTTCCTGCGTAATTCATTGTAATACCGTATTTTGCAAAGTCGTTTGAATATTTTTCGATTATATCAAGTGCCGAGTTGATTGCTTTTGAGTTATCGCTTTTCAACTGAAAGACCACATTGAGTTTTTCATAATCGTAATCAACCACTTTATTCAAATTTTCGGGATCACCCGACATTTCGTAAAGTAAAAGATATTGTGCTATCATATCCTTACTGTCCGGGATAGTGTTATATGCTTCATCGTCGGCATTCATAACCTTGTTCATCCTGTTGATATAATCGGCAAGAGAGAATGTGTTTCCCACAACCTGTAATTCGGCATCAACGTCTTTTTGCATTTTGTCAACAAGTTTTAGAACGTCGGGATTCTTGAAAGTATCCTTTTTGCCTTCCGCATCAAGAATCAGGTTGAGGGTGCTCGTTCCTCCGAAATGTTCATTGATGAATTTGTCTGTTTGAACAATGTCGCTGTCTTTTTCAAACTTATCCAGAAAACTGGAATTGATCCAGATTTTTTGCATACCTATCAGCGAAAGGACAATGATTACTGCCGTGGCAATCAATGAAACGTTTTTATGCTTTATGATTGCAGTAGCAAAATTATTAGCAATTTTTGAATGTGAATGCCCTTCCTTATCCTCATCGTGGTTTAGCGGCCTTGCTTTCGGTAATCCGAAAATCATAATTCCGGCGGGAAGGAAAACAAGCGAAAAGACCATTGCCACCATTACACCGAAGGCAGTAAAAATTCCGAAATATTTAACGGGATAAACCTGTGAAGTTAAGAGTGATATGAATCCTACAGCAGTTGTTATTGACGTCATAACAACAGGCTTCCACATATGATGCAGCATATCAATCACTGCCTCTTTTTTTGTCGCGTTGGGATGATGGTCAATAAAAGTGTGCAAATGTGTGTAGAGATGTATCCCGTCCGCCACCCCGATGGCTATCAGCATCACGGGTATCATTGTGGAGACGGCGTAGATGGGAATGTTTACGGCTGCCATCAGCCCGAAAGCCCAAATGGTTGAAAAAAAGACAACGCCAAGGGTGATTAAAGTGCCCTTCAGACTTCTTAATGTGATAAATAGTACCACAAAAATCACCAAAAGGACTATGGGAACCATTTTCTTCATATCGGCAGGTCCCAGCAATGCCATAGTTCCTTCAACGATTGGTCGTCCGGCAACATGAATTTTAATGTTGTCGCTTTCCGAAGATTTTGCCATCTGAAGTATTCTGTTGTAAAAATCCTGAGTGAAAACATCATCTCCTATTTCGGCTATAATAACCGTTACCGTTTCGTCGGTTGAGACGAGCCTGCCGAAAATCATCTCATTGTTTTCCACATTCTTTTTCAGCTGTTGCAGCTTTTCGGGAGATTTGGGAACACGTTTGAAAAAACGTTTTACATCCATCCCGTCCTCGCTTCCGACAATGTTGTCGGCAGTATAAAGCGATGTAACATCGTTTTTTTCAATTTCGGGCATCTTCTGCAATCTCTTTGTCAATTGTTTCAGTATGTCGAGAGTTGCAGTATTAAAAACACCGTTTTTATTTTCAATGGCAACGATGATACCATCCTTAATGTCAAACCACGCTTCGGCTTTATCGCTGTAAACAAAAGCCGGATGATCGTGTGGCATATATTTATCCAGGTTTGTCTCCATTCTTGTGTTCTCCTTCATCGCCAGAAAAAAGAGGACAGTAACCACTAAAATCACTACCATCGTGACCCAGGGAGCTTTTAACAATTTAATGAAAAGTTTTTCCATTTTTTAATTATTTATTAGTTAGTATTCACTATTCTTATTTCGAAAAAAAACTTTATTGTCTTAATTTGAAATCAAACTTTGAATTGCCTTCAGAAGCTTGGCTCCTTCTTTTTTCAGGTCGAAGTTGTGCCGGTTTAAATCCCAGCGTTTAACCATCAGCCTGAGAGAGCCCATTACCATAAGTGCAAGATTTTTTTCGTCAACGTCATCTCTCACATTTCCTTCCTGCTGACCTTTTTTAAGTATATTTTCAATGGTTTGCTCATTAAGGTTTAGAATTTCAACGATTTTATTATTCAAAATTTCCTCATTTTTAAATATCTCTTCCGAAAATATGACCGCAACGAGAGAAGGTGTTTCCATAAAGATATCCACCATTTTATTAAACATAAAAGAGATATTATTGATGGCGGTATCCTCCGAGTGCTGCATCAAGCCTGAAAGCATAGCAGCCATATCCCTGAAATTGTTGAGTATTGTGACAAGGATTTCGGTTTTGCTTTCGAAATGCCTGTAAATTCCCGGCTCGGAAATGCCGATAGCCTTGGACAGGTTTTTAATCGTTAATCCCTGTATCCCTTTCTCTGCAATGAGTTCAATTGATGTCTCCACTATTTCCTGTTGTCTTTCCGTAAGCATTTTAAATAAATGTTAGTTAGTATTCGCTCTCAAAATAACAACTAATAATTAACATGACCAAATTTTTTTGCATTTTTTTATCATATTTTCTTATTTCACAGAAAATATCTTATGTTTTCTATGCGAGCTGATACTTTTTATATATTATCTTATAAAGCATTACTTTTGCAATTATAATTATGAAATAGGTATGGCGAACAATCACTTATATATAGAGCTTAAAAATGTTAGTCAGAACAATTTGCGGAATATATCGCTGAAGTTGCCGCACAACAAATTTATTGTGGTGACGGGCGTTTCGGGTTCGGGAAAGTCTTCGCTTGCTTTTGATGTGATAAACGGCGAAGGGCGAAGGAAATATT
>JALSSR010000086.1 GCA_026984135.1 Bacteroidales bacterium | reverse complement strand
CGACAGCTTTAGAGCTCTCGGTTTTAGTCATTTTACTATCTGATGCTGAAAAAGCGCTGGCCAGCGTTACACCTGCCAGGTCATCAATAAGCTGCACATATATCCGCTTATTACTTCTAAAAACAGACATCCTGGGTCTATCGGCTGTGCCTGAAATAACCTTGCGAACCCTCATTTTGATTCTGCTCCGTCTGTATTGTTTTCTGTTTTTTATTGCCATTGTAATAAAATATTTATCAGTTTATTATTTCTCAGCAGCAGCTTTACCGGCTTTCTTCCTGATCTCTTCACCTTTATAACGAATACCTTTACCTTTATAAGGCTCGGGTTTTCTGAGTGACCTGATTTTAGCCGCAACCTGCCCAACCAATTGCTTATCTATTGATTTTAGAGTTATTGTAGGGCTTTTACCTCTTTCCGAAACGGCTTCTGCCTTTACTTCCCGAGGCAACTCAAAAACAATGTTATGAGAATACCCCAATGAGAGCTCGAGCAACTGACCTTTCACCTCTGCTTTATAACCAACACCAACCAATTCCTGGACGATGGTAAATCCTTCAGTAACTCCGGTGACCATATTTGAAATGAGCGACCTGTAAAGTCCGTGCTTGGATTTATGATCTTTTTGCTCAGTGGCTCTCGCTAAAACAACTTTTCCGTCATCAATTTTTATTGATATATTAGGATCAACCTGTTGTTGAAGTTCGCCCAATTTTCCCTTCACCGTGACTAAATTATCATCAGAGACTTTAATTTCCACGCCATCGGGAATGCTTATCGGTAAATTTCCTATTCTTGACATATTATAAAATATTCTTCAATTTTTAACTAATATAACAAAGTACTTCGCCACCTATATTACGTTTTCTTGCCTCTTTATTAGTCATAACTCCCTGAGATGTTGACATAATGGCAATTCCCAGGCCGTTTAATACTCTCGGCAATTCATCAGCGCCAACATATCTTCTCAGACCGGGCTTACTGATTCTTTCAAGTTTATTTATGGCAGATATCTTTGTTACAGGATGATATTTTAAAGCGATCTTAATCAAGCCCGGCTTTGAATCTTCTTCAAACTATAGTTCAGGATGTATCCTGACTGATAAAGAATTTTTGTCAATTCCTTTTTAATTTTTGAAGAAGGTATTTCAACAACTCGGTGATTTGCCTTCATCGCATTCCTGATTCTTGTCAAATAATCTGCAATCGGATCTGTATTCATTTTATCTACGATTAATTCCTGTTACCAACTAGCTTTTCTAACACCCGGGATCAAACCTTTTAATGCCATTTCGCGGAAGTTAATCCTTGAAATGCCAAACTGACGCATATAACCCTTAGGTCTTCCCGACATATTACATCTGTTGTGCATTCTTACTTTAGAAGAATTACGCGGTAATTTCTGTAAACCTTCATAATCACCTGCAGCTTTTAATGCGGCACGTTTTTCAGCATATCTCTCAACCAGAACACGTCTTTTTACTTCCCTGGCTTTCATTGATTCTTTTGCCATACTACTATTTATTTTGATTTTTAAATGGTAAACCAAACTCTTTTAACAATGCAAGACACTCTTTGTCAGTCTTTGCGGTAGTGACAAATGTAATGTCCATTCCTGAAATTCTGCTGATCTTGTCAATATCTATTTCAGGAAAGATAATCTGTTCCGAAACGCCAAAGGTATAATTTCCCCTGCCGTCAAAACCTTTTTCATTGATTCCCCTGAAGTCTCTGATACGTGGTACTGCGACAGAAATCAACCTGTCAAGAAACTCATACATTTTGTCTTTGCGCAACGTAACTCTCACTCCTATGGGCATTCCTTTCCTCAGTTTGAAGTTAGAAATATCCTTCTTCGATTTAGTTTGTACAGCACGTTGACCCGTAATCTGAGTCATTTCTTCGATACCTGTATCAATTAGCTTCTTATCAACAATGGCAGCTCCAACTCCTTGATTGACAGCTATCTTAGTCAATTTCGGGACCTGCATAATACTTTTGTAGCCAAACTGCTTTTGTAAAGCAGGTACTACCTCTTCAAAGTACTTCTTTTTTAACCTCGGTGTGTATTCCATTACTTAATTACCTCCCCGGATTTTTTTAAATACCTAACTGATTTATTTGTCTTTTCATCGCGTTTGCGACCAACCCTTCTCGGAACACCTTTACTGTCAACAACCATCAGATTTGAAATATTAATAGGTGCTTCCTTCTGAATAATTCCACCTTTAGGATTTTCGGCATTAGGCTTTTGGTGTTTGGACACCATATTAACGCCTTCCACAATAGCTCTTCCCTTGGAATCAATTACCAGCACTTTACCTTGTTGGCCTTTTGATTCGCCGGTAATAACCATTACGTTATCGCCTTTCCTGATATGTAATTTTTTACTTTGCATCATTTTAAACTTTAAAGCACTTCAGGTGCAAGTGAAACAATCTTCATATATTGTTTTTCTCTTAACTCTCTGGCAACGGGTCCGAAGATACGGGTACCGATCATTTCGCCGTTTGCATTGAGAAGAACAACAGCATTGTCCTCGAAACGAATATATGAACCGTCGGATCTTCTTCTTTCCTTTCTGGTTCTGACAATAACAGCTTTAGTAACAGTTCCTTTTTTAATATTACCCGAAGGAATTGCTTTTTTAACGGTCACTACAATTTTGTCGCCCAATGAAGCGTACCTTTTCTTAGTTCCGCCAAGCACTCTTATACAAAGTACCTCTTTTGCTCCGCTGTTATCAGCTACTGCTAATCTTGATTCTTGTTGTACCATTTTTACTTCGCTCTTTCAATAATTTCAACTAGTCTCCAACATTTATTTTTACTCAATGGCCTTGTTTCCATAATCCGCACCTTATCTCCGATATTAGTTTCATTCTTTTCATCATGAGCAAGAAATTTGGTAGATTTTTTCACAAACTTACCATAAATCGGGTGCTTAACTTTACGCTCGACACTGACGACAATAGACTTATCCATCTTATTGCTCACTACAAGGCCAATTCTATCTTTTCTTAAGTTCCTGGTTTCCATCATTATTATTTTTCACTTTTATTAACTTCGTCAAGCTCTCTTTTTCTTAATTCCGTTTTTATTCTGGCAACCGTTTTACGGTATGCCGAAATTTTATTCGGATTCTCCAGAGGAGACACAGCATGATTAAGTTTTAGCTTAATAAGCTGCTTTGACTCTGTTTCAAGTCTTTCAATAAGTTCCGGAGTGGATAGCTCTCTAATTACTTCTTGTTCCATGTTATTATATTATTTCTTCTACGTAATCTCTTCTTACAACAAACTTTGTCAGGACGGGCAATTTTTGAGCTGCCAGTCTTAAAGCTTCTTTAGCAATTGCCAACGGTACACCTTCAGCTTCAAAAAGGACTCTTCCGGGAGACACTCTGGCAACAAACATTTCGGGAGCCCCTTTACCTTTACCCATACGAACTTCAGCAGGTTTTTTAGTAATCGGCTTATCGGGGAATATTCTAATCCACAGTTGCCCTTCACGTTTCATATGACGGGTAACAGCCTGACGAGCTGCCTCAATTTGTCTACCGGTAATCCAGGCTTCATCAAGGGATTTTATTCCGAAGGAGCCAAAAGCAAGTTGGTTTCCTCTCATAGCATTTCCCTTCATCTTGCCTTTCTGCATTTTCCTGTATTTCGTTTTCTTTGGCTGTAACATTATCGTAATATTATTAAAATCGTTTCAAAATACTAAATTATCTTCTTCTTCTCT
>JALSSR010000085.1 GCA_026984135.1 Bacteroidales bacterium | reverse complement strand
GATTTATTCAATATAAAATGAATAAATCCGCTTTCCTCATAACTCTTAATGTTTAACAACCGATTCCCCTTAAGTATTCATTCCTCCGCAGACCTGAATAACCTGGCCGGAGACGTAAGAAGAGAGGTCTGAAGCAAGGAAGGTGGCGACATCGGCAACATCTTCGGGCTTTCCGCCTCTTTTCAAAGGTATTTGGTTAATCCAGTCGGCTCTGACATCATCGGGAAGTTTTGCTGTCATTTCCGTTTCAATAAATCCGGGAGCTATGGCATTGCAACGTATGCTCCTCGAACCGAACTCCTGAGCGATGGACTTTGTAAATCCGATAAGTCCTGCCTTTGATGCGGAATAGTTCGCCTGCCCGGCATTGCCACTGACACCTACAACAGAACTCATATTGATTATGGAGCCGGAACGTTGTTTTAACATTGAGCGCTGGACAGCTTTAGTAAGATTAAAAGCTGATTTCAGATTTATCATCATAACAAGGTCCCAATCCTGTTCACTCATTCTCAACATCAGATTATCCCTTGTAATTCCGGCATTATTGACCAAAATATCAATTTTTCCAAACTCTTTTAAAACCTCGTCAATAAATTTTTGACTATCCTCAAAAGAACCGGCATCCGAAGCATATCCTTTTCCCTTTTGCCCCAATGCAGCTATCTCCTTTTCAAGACTTTCTGCTTGTTCATCATACCTGATATCCGAAAATGCAATATCCGCACCTTCAGATGCAAATTTCAAAGCTATTGCCCTGCCAATGCCTCTTGAGGCTCCTGTTATAACAGCTGTTTTTCCTTCCAGTAATTTCATTTTAACAAATTTTATTGATTCGGCTGCAAAGATATGGAATTTTTCAATGAAAAAAAGAAAGCAATTATCTACCTATAAATTTAACGGCGACAGCCTTAAAACTAACCCAAACATCCTTACCCTCTCTGATATGGAGTTTTTCAACAGACTGCCCTGTAATGAACGAAGATATAAGAATACCAGCATCCACCGTTACTTCCATTCCTCCAACAAACGGAATAATGCTTAATACTTTCCCGGGAAAACTGTTTGTGAGGCTTGAATCAATTTTATCACAAGAAATAACAACATCCTCAGACCTGAAAGATACATACCCGGTTTCATTATATTCAACAGGTGATCCTATAACAATTTCAACTTTATTCTCAAGAAGTGCCTTTTTACTCGAAATTATCTTTGCATTATAAAAATTCCTTATCCCTGTAAGGCTTGCAACAAATCTGGATTTGGGTTTATGAAAAACTTCTTTCGGATTTCCGGTTTGAATTATCTTGCCATTGTGAATAATTCCTACTCTGTGCGCCAGAGCAACAGCCTCCTCATAATCATGTGTTACGTGGATGATTGTCAGTCCTTCTTTATTCAATTTGCGCAACAGATTTCTCATCTCAAGCCTTAGTTCAATATCAAGTGAAGAGAGGGGCTCATCAAGAAGCAAAACCTTAGGATTTATGGTGAGCGTACGGGCAAGCGCCGTTCTTTGAAGTTCGCCACCCGAAAGAGTTGCGGGGTCTCTGTTTAACAGTTCGGAAATCCCCACCTTTTCAACCAAATCCATCACAATCCTTTCCCTTTCGTGCGAAGGAGTTTTGTTTGCTTTTAACGGATAGCAAATATTCTCTTTTACAGAGAGATGAGGAAAAATGGCATAATCCTGAAAAACAATCCCCACTTCCCTTTTCCGTATTGCATTTTCCGTTATATCTTGCCCGTCAAGAACAACTTTGCCCGTATCCGGTTTTACCAATCCCGCTATGATTTCAAGAATCAAGGATTTTCCGGCTCCGGATCTGCCAAGCAACACAAAATACTCACCATCCTTAACACCGAATGAAATATTTTTCAACGAAAAAGTTTCGTAATCCAATGATATGTTTTCCAGTTTTAACAATTGAATCATTTAATCATTATTTTGTATTTACTTTTTCCCGGCAACCATTCTCAATACGACAAAAAAGGCAAGAGAAACAATAACGAAAACAACGGCAACAGGCTGAGCATATTTCAACCCGAATGCCCCAAATCGTTCATAAATCAAAACAGGGGTGATCATCGGATGATAAGCGATGATTACCACAGCACCGAACTCACTCATTCCGCGGGCAAACATCATAATGGCTCCGGAAATAACATTGCGTTTTGCAAGAGGTAGTGAAATTGTAAAAAAGACTCTCAACGGCGAGGCGCCAAGATTAAGAGCTGCCTTTTCAAGTCTTACTGGTACTCCTGCAAAGCCATCGCGGGCAGCATTTAATAAAAACGGTACACTTACGAAAGCCATTGCTATTGAAATACCTAAAGGATTACCCACCAGGTGCAATCCAAATGCACCGGCAGTCTTACCAAGTAAAGTATCGCGCGAGACAACACCAAGTATGGCTATTCCTGCTGCCGTGTGAGGTATCACAACGGGAAGATCAATGATGCCGGAAACTATTTTTTTTAACGGGAATTCTTTCCTTGCAAGCAAATAAGCCAGAGGAATACCTGCTATTGAAAAAACAATTGTTGCAAAAAATGCAGTTGACAAAGTAAGTAAAATACTGTTTTGCACCTCTTTGTCACCAACGGTTTCCACCAATCGGGGTAGTGATGATGAAAACATCAAACCTAACAACGGTGCTACAATGAAAAGAAGCGCCAGTCCGCTTAAAAAAATAATTATCAGTTGAAAGTTGCCTTTATCGTTCATTATTTTTTCGTTGTAAACAATACGGGATCAACGGTAACCATAAAATATGCCCAGCTGTTAAAATAGCTACTGTCTCCCCCCTTTATCACTTCCATACTTTTTGTTGCCAGCAAAAACGAGTATCCTCCTTCAAATTTCAGATATTTTAAGATTTTTGCCTTTACCTTAAGGTCTACCTCATTTCCCAGATTTTTATCCATCAACCTTCCGTTGTTCACATAATCACCGTAAAGCCTGAAAAAGAGATAATCTGCAAATATATCAACATTTTTTGATGCACTGTACTTCAATTTCAGATAAGGATTTATCAATCCTGCCCTTTTTGTTGTTGCCGGAACCGAAAAGTAATCCATTGTCCCGTTGAACTTGTGCCTGCTTCCGTAAAGGATATTGAAAGCATGGTCGGTTGTGCTCAAACTGTCCGTTACATCATTTCCGCTAAAATTTTCAACACCTCCCAATATTTCGAATTCAGGTGATAATTTTGCTCTGAGATTCAAGTTAAGATAATATGCCGAAACATTCTGTCCGGTTTGCAGTTTGCCACCCTGATAAAAAGCTCGGGCTGCAATATTCCATTTTTCAGCTTTATACTTCAAGATTGTACCTCCAGTAAACCGCATATAGACGGTATTTTTCGTTCCTTCCTTCTGATAGCCGTCGGCAATAGCCTGAATGGCGATGTCGGCTTTTCCCGATTTTTTTCTTAACCAGAGAAAATTCAACGTTTTGTAATTCATTATCAATTCCGAATAGTCGGTTCCGAATCTATTGGGATCCGTTTGATTGAAAGCCGCTCCGAAATCCATAATCCATCCGTTATTCCTGTATTTTAACAATACAAGGTCGTGTGAAGCACCTATCTGATTCCAATTCACCTTTGAAAACAACCTGTAATTGTCATATCCCACAGCCTGACGTCCGAACTTAATTAAAAAACTCTTTGTCACGGCAATCTCAACCCACCCTTCGTTGAGCCCTACGGACGAAAGGTCTTTTTTCAACGGTTGGTCGCCCCAAACCCTGAAATCATAGAATGAAATCGCAGTTTTTATAATTCCTTTTGTGAATCTCATATTGAGTCTTGTGCGCTGAGTTACAAATGCGGCATATTCAACCAACGAGTCACGTAATTTGCCGTAACCGTTCCTGTACTCTGCCCTGGGACGGACAACACCCTGAATCTCAAACTGAGAATAGCTGTTTATGCTTAAAAAAAGACCTAATAAAATGGGTATTATTTTTTTCATCAATTTGTAATATTTTGTTTAACAATCCTTTGCATTTAATTCTGATTTTAGATAATATTGATATTCTGTGTTTAATGTTAGCACTAACTTTCAACATCATTACTACAATTACGGTCTATTTTTCAGCATATTTTTTCAAAACACCTGGGATTTTATCATAGCTAACAGTCGGCATAGGAATGGCTGAGGGCTGACCGTTTTTCTCCATTATTTTCATTCCTTTGTCGCTATCCAATAAAAATTCTAAAAATTTCAATGCAACATTTGCATTTGGAGCTTTTTTCAGTATTGTAATGCCGTACACCATCGGTTCGCCCCTTTTTGTTATAAACTCACCCGGCTTTTTCCCGGAGATATTTACCGATACTGAATGATATAGATTTGCAAACTCAGGATTTTTAAGATTGATCTCATCCGGTAAAACAAGATATTTCAGGTTATGTTGTTGTGCCACCGACCTGTATAAAAAGATATAATCAAGATTATGCGATTCGAGAAGAGCAAGAAGGTCGGTCTCCTTCGGTCTGATATACTTCGTGTCTTTTTCAAGCAATGCACTGGAAAATCCCGGCTTATCGTAATACTTTTCAGCAAGCTTCATAGTAAGCACAGCCCTGTATCCGCAAGGGTCGGCATTAGGGTCTGAACGTCCATAAACTACATCATCTTTCATTAATATTTCAAACCAGTTATCTTCGTTAATTTCGTCACAGTATTTTGATTCGGGAGTAAAGACAATAGTCATTTCATTTGTGGCAAATTTAATATTCCAGTTTGCGTATTCGGGAATCAATAAATCATTTATCACTGTATAATCCGCCGAGGCCATTATATCACAATCTCTTTTCAAATCGGTTATTTTTCGTGCACATTTCCGGCTACCCGACGCTTCCCTGATTATGTTCACTTGGGGGTACTCTTTATTAAACGCTTGGGATATCTCCATAAAAGGAAGTGACAGACTTCCGGCGTGAAATATTATTAAATCTCCGGAAATATCATCTCCCCTTTTTGCCTGATTTTCATTTGAGTTGCATCCCAATAAATTTATAATTACAAGTAATCCAACTATTTGTATAATTTTTCTCATAACATCTTTTTTCGATTTGCAGCTACAAACATATCGTAAATTTCAATCGAAAAATATATTTAATTGGTAATTTTGTAATTTATAATAGTTTTAAATAAAATTCGATTGTTTGTTTCGTTTGTTTGTGCGTAAAAAGTTTTCGTGTATATTTGACGAAATTTTTTCTCAAAATATGGATATGACCCTGCGCTTAAACGACAACTAATTTTATAACTTTTTATTTACTCAATTGACTAAACAAATAAGAAATATTGCACTTTTTGCTCACGTTGATGCGGGAAAGACCTCAGTAACGGAGCAGTTTCTTTTTCTGGCGGGAAAAATAAAAGAACCCGGAAGTGTTGACAAGGGTAATTCACAGACCGATTCTCTTGAAGTGGAAAAGGAAAGAGGTATCACAGTCAACTCTGCGGTTTTATCGTTCCTATGGAAAGAAACATTGATAAACCTCATTGACACACCCGGCCATATTGATTTCAGTTCTGAAACCGAAAAAGCCATTGAAGCCGTTGATAGTGCGGTTGTAATAATTTCGGCAATGGAAGGTGTTCAGGCTCAGACTGAGAATATTGTAAATCTTTTACAACAAAACAACAAACCGTTTCTTGTTTTCATCAATAAGATTGACAGGGAAGGAGTGAACATTAAAACTGTCATTGGAGAAATTGAAAAAGAGCTGGGAATACCGTTGTTTGAAATGCAGAGTGTTGTAAATGAAGGCTCGGATAATTCGGATGTCATATTGTTATGGAATAAGGATGATTTTTTAAAGGACGTTGATTTAATTGAAAAGCTGATAGAACAGAACGATACTCTTTTTGAAAAATATCTTGACGGGCAAATGCCTGACTGGAAGGATGTAAACGATGTTTTAAAGGATTGTGTTGCAGACCTGAAACTCACTCCCGCACTTTTCGGTTCTGCAAAATACGGAAAAGGAATTGATACTTTGCTTGACTTTATCGTTAATCTGCTACCTTCACCTCCGGAATTTGATGATAAACTTTTCGGGGTTGTATTCAAAACGTATCATTACAAGGGTCTGGGAAAAATGTCAGCCGTTCGATTGTTCGGTGGAAAAATAGATTCCCGCCAGACAGTTTTAAATGCAACAAAAGACATTGAAGAAAAGGTTAGTCTGATAAAAGATACAAATATTCAAAATCAGAGTATCATTCAGTCGTTTTCAGCGGGTGAAATAGCTTGGATACAGGGTCTTAAACAGGCTGAGCCGGGAGATTTCCTTGGGCATATACCTGTTTCTGAATCTAATAAAAATAAAAACAAAAGCAAACCATTGCTTACTGTTCAGATAATACCGGAAAACAATGCGGAAATAAATTCATTAATTGATGCTATGCTCATCCTGAACAATGAAGACCCTGATCTTCAGTTCAGGTTTCTTAAGGATGAACGTGAACTGCATATAAATATCAGGGGGGAGATACAGAAAGAGATTTTGCAATCGGTATTGGATATTCGTTTCGGATTAAAGGTAAACTTTACAAAACCAACCGTTATTTACAAAGAAACTCCCACAATTGCTTGCGAAGGATATGTCAGATACTGGATGCCCAAACCATGTTGGGCAATAATGAAATTCAAAATAGAACCGGGCGAAAGAGGTTCGGGAGTCAAGTACTCTTCGGAGGTTAGTGTAAACGATATCAAACAACGATATCAAAATGATGTTGAGAAAGCTATCCCATTTGCTTTGCAACAGGGTATCCTCGGCTGGCAGGTTGACGATATAAAAATTACTCTTATCGAAGGAGAAGACCATGAAATGCATACAAAAAGTAATGATTTCACAATAGCCACACCAATGGGAATAATGGATGGATTATCACGATCCTCCCCTACTCTTTTGGAGCCTGTTCTTAGCTTTAAAATCTCTGCTCCCGAAGAGTCCTTAGGCATTATAATCAGCGAGTTACTTAGATTAAGAGCGGAATTTGACAATCCGGAAATAGAAAATTCAAAGTGCAGAATAACAGGGGAAATACCTCTTGCAACCTCTATTGATCTCCCTGTAAAACTCAGCTCTATAACAGGAGGAAAAGGAAAGATAATCACAAAATTTTCATCCTACAAAACCTGCGATGTAAGCCTCGGACAAACACGGGAATACAAAGGGATAAGTCCGCTTGATACCGCCAAATATATTTTGAAAGCACGAAAAGCTTTGGGGCAATCCTGAATATCGGTGGGTAGTGATTTACCAGTATAATAAAAAAATGCCTACCTTTGCAACCTAAGGTAACGAAGTGAATAAAAACAAAAAAATGAGATATTTCAATACATCGGGACCCAATATCCCTTCACAGCACTACACCCTTCAAAGGGAAGCCATAATCAAACAAGGGCTTGAACTCGTCCGGAACGAACGCTACTTTACGATATGGGCTCCCCGCCAAACGGGTAAAAGCACCTATTTCAGGCAATTAGCCGGACGGCTGGAAGGAAAAGGATATAAGGTTGCGCATATCAACTTTGAAAATTATCGCAACGCTTCCTTGGAATCTTTTCTTTTTAGTTTTACCAGACATTTAAAGGAAAAGTGGCATCAGGATTATTCTAATGAAAAAGATATTTCAAAGATTTTTGAAAGAATACAATTACAGAACGACCATAAATGTGTCCTAATCATAGACGAAGTGGAGGGCATCAACAAAGAATATTTCGGTGATTTCCTGCATTCCATCCGCAATGCTTACCATTCTCGTGATAGTCATTGTTTGAAAAGTGTGGTTTTAGTTGGCGTCTCCAATATCCTCGGCGTGGTGCAAGACAATGCCAGCCCTTTTAACATAGCCGATAATTTATTGGTGCCCTATTTCACTGAAAAGGAGGTTTTTGAACTGTTGCACCAGCACGAGGAAGAGAGCGGACAACTGTTTGAGGAAAAGGTAAAAGCTAAGATTTATCAAATTACCGCCGGACAGCCTGGTTTGGTTAACGGTTTTGCCAAAGTATTGGTGGATAGAAATAAAAATAAAGATATACTGAACTATGATGATTATCTTGTTGTTGAAGACTGGTATCTCACGGAAGCCATTGATAAAAACTTTGCCAATATTCTGAATCAGGCACGCAAGGAGAGAACATTTGTGGAAAGGTTGCTATTTACCGAAGATAAAATACCGTTTGACATTGACAGAGAAAGCATTAAATTGCTTCACACCAACGGACTGATAAAAAAGGACATTGATGGAAACGTTGTTTTTTGGGTGCCGTTTTACAAAAAGCGGCTCTATAAAGCATTTTATCCGTACTCAAACGGTGAGAAAAGTGAAATTGCAGCCGATATTTATGCTCCCGAATTTTTCGACGCTAAAGGAAAATTTAACTTAAAGAAGCTTATAGGTACATATAAGAATTATGTAAAACGCAGGGGCTTTAAACCCTTCCTTGAGAAAGACGATAACGGAAACATTACGGGCATAAGAGAAAGTGCATTGATATACAGCTTTGAAACATTTATCACAGCCTCTGTGGAAGAACTTAGCGGAAAAATATACCGTGAAGCGGATACCGGATTGGGCAAAAGTGATATGATAATAAACATTTCCGGTTTTGAATTTTTAATTGAAACAAAAATTTATTACAGTCCGAAGAAATTTATACAAGGCAAAGAGCAATTGGCATACTATTGTAAAAGTTTGGGATTGAAAACCGGCATCTATTTAGTATTTATCAAAACAGGTAAGAAATTTCCCGAAGCCGTTAAAGAGCAAAAAGAAAAGATTGAAGACGTCGAAATTTCAACCTATTTGGTTGAATACGACGAAACAAAATGGTAACCCTTCAGATTTTTTTATCGAAAAAACAAATAGAGCGATAAGGAAGTCTATAAAATCAGACCTCATAGTAACGGTGTTTTCCATAAAAAGTCGTGAACAGTTGTAACATCCCCTTTTTTATTTAGTCATATAACTATACAGAAAGAAAAGCAATTGCAAAGAAAGACACAGGACATACACGGGGAGTTGATTGAAAAGTGCCGCAAAAACGATGGTGTAGCACAAATGGAAATTTACAAATACTATTATAAAAAGATGTATAACACAAGCCTCAGAATATTAAACGACCCTCAGGAAGCAGAAGATGTGATGCAGGATTCGTTTATTGATGCTTTTCGCAAAATCACCGGCTATAACGGCAGTGGCAGTTTCGGAGGTTGGTTGCGAAGAATAGTTGTGAATAACTCCCTGAATGCACTTAAGAAAAAGAGAAATGAATTCTCTTTTGAAGAGCAAAGATTTGATGTAGCTGAAGATGAAAATAATATTTACGATGATAACATCGAATACAGAATTGAGGAGGTAAAAAAAGCTATTGGCAAACTTCAGGAATCTGACAGAATAATTATCTCACTTTTTCTTTTTGAAGGATATGATCATGATGAAATTTCACAGATTTTAAATATTTCAAACAATACGTCAAGAACGAGATACTCAAGAGCAAAAAGCAGATTGTTACACATTTTAACAGTTAGTCGTGCAGAAAGTATTTTTAACCTTAATTGATATAAAATGAAAGGAATAGAAGACATAATACATTCCAACAAAGAGGCTTTCGACAGCGAGAGTCCTTCTGCCGCTCATTTCGACAAGTTCAGAGGAAAACTTGATGAGTTTCACAAGGAAACCAACAGGAGCTTTTTCAGACGGAATAACATATTGGTTAAGATTGCCGCTGTCATTGTGATTTTTTTGGTAGTTTCTTCGGTATTTTACAGTGATCCTCTCGGTAATCTTAAATTCATTTTCTCACAAAGCGTTGCCGCTTCGGATCTTTCGCCGGAGTTGAAAGAAGTTATGAACTATTATAATCTGATAACCAATGACAAACTGGCTCAAATAGATAAAATAGCAGTGTCGCAAGAGGAATCCCACAAGATTAAAAATATGGCTGAGACGCAAATAAGTGATATTGATAAAAACATTGAGGAGCTGAAACAAGAGCTTGCAAATAATCCCGATAATCAACGTATTACAGACGCCATAATATTGAATCAGAAGAAAAAAGCCGAGTTAATGAACAAAATATTAGTAGTAATGAATGAATGTCATATTGAAAAATCACAATAAATATATAATTATGAAAACAGTTAAAACAAGTTTCGTATTGTTGCTGTCAATATTTCTTTCCGTGCAACTTTATGCCCGAAAAGACAACTTCACGAAAACAGTAAGCAAATCCTTCGATGTGAACAGCGATGCAAGCATTTTTATCAAGAACAAATTCGGAAAAGTGAATTTCATTAACTGGGATAAAAATACCGTTTACATTGAAGTTACTATAACCGTTGAAGCATCCGGCGAAGATAAGGCTCAAAAATTTTTTGACAAGATTGACATATCCATATCCGGTAACAGCAACAGGGTTACGGCTATCACAAATTTTAGCCAAAAATCAAACAACAATAATAATGATTTTTCCATTGATTATATTGTGAAGCTGCCCAAAAGCCTTAACATAGAGGTGGAAAACAAATTCGGTGATATAATAATTAACGAAGTGGACGGAAAGTGTAACGTTGAGCTCGGCTATGGGAAAATAGAAGCCAAACGACTTATGAATCAAGATAATAACCTTGTTATAAAGTTCAGTTCGGGATTTATAGGATACGTTGAAAGCAGTGACCTTGAACTTAAATATTCGGAGCTTGATATAGATGAAGCCGGAACAATGACAGCCGAAACGAAATTTTCGGAATTTAAAGTCGGAAATATCAGGACACTGACCCTTGAAACAGGCTATGATGACGACTATATCGGAAATGTTAACGACATTGACATTGAATCGGGATTTTCCGATATCGAAATCAGAAGTCTTGAAAAACGGTTAACAGCCGATTGCGAGTACGGTGGTCTTACGGTAAAACAAGTAGGAAAAGACTTTAGCCTCATTGACATTACCAACAGTTTCGCAGACGCTACAATCGGACTTTATCCCGGTGTAGGGTTTAAAATTGTTGCTAATGTCAAAATGGGAGATTTGGATTTCCCTGAAGATAATGCCAGATTATCGGTGGTTGACCTTTCAGGCTCTTCAAAAAAATATGAAGGAGTTGTGGGAGACGGAGACGGGACAATGGCAAAGATTTTGGTAAAAGCAAAATATTCGGATATTACACTTCGGTATAGATAAACAGTATAAAATCATTAATAATCAATTTTTTACAACTATGAAAAAAATATCATTTACAGGATTATCAGTTTTACTTGCACTTTTTTTGATGATTCAAACAGGACGTACGTATGCCTTTAGAGGTATTAAAGGAAACGGAAACGTTGTAAAACAGGAACGTAATGTATCCGACTTCTCAGGAGTTGAAGTCGGCGGTGCTTTCAGAGTTTTCCTGACTCAAGGAGATGAAGAGAAACTTATTGTTGAAGCCGACGAAAATCTTCTTGCGGTAATTGAAACAAAGGTAAAGGGCGGAACACTGGTTATCCGCACTAATGAAACCATCAAGGATTTCAAGGAGTTGAACATCTATCTGACATTCAAAAAGCTTGATGAGATGGAAATAAACGGAGCGTGCCATCTCACGGGAGAGAACAAATTCAGGTTTGATGATCTGGAGTTTGATTGCAGCGGTGCTTCTAAAGTAGAGTTGAAACTATCCGCCTCATCCCTTGAAGCCGATATTAGCGGTGCAAGTAAAGTGCAGCTATTCGGCAGTACGGAAAAGACAAATATGGATGTTTCGGGTGCATCCGTACTGGATGCATATGAATTTGAAATTGCTTCTTGCAATATTGAAGTGAGTGGTGCTGCAATAGCAAAAATAATAGTCGGTGATGAACTTTCGGCAGAAGTTTCGGGTGCCGCAAAATTAAGATATAAAGGTAATCCAAAGCTTATCAGTCATGAAGTATCGGGTGCGGGAAGTATGAAAAAGGTAGAATAAAACAATTGCAAAGCCTAATTTCAAAATAATTAGAGAAATTAATTTGAAGTTTTATTATTTTTGCAAAAAAAAAGCATAATGGAAGCACCGGTTTTGGATAAAAACAAACGGTACTCTTATCAAGATTATTTATCCTGGATAGATGATAAAAGAAGGGAGCTAATTAACGGATTCGTTAAATTAATGACTCCTGCTCCATCCCGAATTCATCAAAAAATCTCAATGAACCTTTTGTATTTCTTTCACCATTTTTTAATGGGAAAAAAATGTGAAGTCTATCCGGCACCTTTTGATGTAAGACTACCTATAAACGGAAAAAAGGAAGATAAGGAGATTTATGATGTTGTTCAGCCTGACATTTCCGTGATATGTGACCACAAAAAACTGGACGATAGAGGCTGTCTCGGTGCTCCCGACCTCATTGTTGAGATTTTGTCGAAAGCAACAAGTGAGAAAGACCTGAAAGAGAAATTCCAACTTTATGAACGTTCGGGAGTCAGGGAGTATTGGATTGCAGATCCCGTATATAACACAATTCAGGTATTTATATTAAACTCAGGCCACAAATATGAACTTAGAAATATTTATGTTAAAGGCGACACACTCTCACCGTCCATTTTCCCCGAGTTGACAATAACAATTGATGATGTGTTCGACTCTTAAACTACTTACTTTGATATTCTTTCCAAACCAAAGCACTTGCTCCGAGAATAGCTGCATCGCCCGGAGGCAGTTTTGAAGGTAAGAGTTTGACCTTGTTTTTATAAATATTCAATAGCGATTCTTCCATATACCTTTTTGTCGGTTCAAAAATCAATTTCCCGGCCTGTGCAAGACCTCCAAAGAGGAATATTGCTTCAGGACTTGTATGAGCAACGGCATCGGCAAGTTTTTCCCCTAAAATTTTTCCGGTATAATCAAAAGCCCTATTTGCTATCACGTCGCCTCTTTTTGCAGCGTCATCAATCATTTTAGCAGTAAGATCATCGTAACCGATGTTTCTTAATCCGCTTGGTTCCAATCTATCGGCAAGTAGTTCAAAAACAGTCCTTTTGATGCCGTTAGCCGAAGTGTAAGTTTCAAGACAGCCTCTGCGTCCGCAGCCACAATAGCGTCCTTGGGGAACTGCAATTACGTGCCCCAATTCACCGGCGAATCCGTCGTGACCGTAAACCATCTCTCCATTGACGACAATCCCGCTCCCAACACCTGTTCCAAGAGTTATCATTATAAAATCGCGCATCCCTTTTGCACCGCCATATATCATTTCACCCATTGCGGCAGCATTGGCATCATTAGTCAGAACGGTAATTTCAAATCCGAAATGGTTTCTCATAAAATCAACAACAGGAACAACACCCTTGAAATTAAGATTTGGTGCAAACTCAATGGTTCCGTTATAATAATTTCCGTTTGGCGCCCCCACTCCTATTCCTACAATTTTAATTTTTTCCTTGCTCTCTTTTATTAAACTCCCGACGGAATTACACAAAGCAGACAAAAAAATCGTATGGTCGGGATGGGTCTCCGTTTTTATTGAACCACGCGAGATAAATTCACCCTGTTCATCAACAATCCCGAAAATAGTATTTGTTCCGCCGATATCTATTCCAATAGCAACCTGTTTCATAATAAATCGGTTTTAATTTTATAACCTTTCCAGCCGTAAAAAGCAATATACAAATAGGGTATCAAAGGAACGACAAAGGAATAATGAACGCCCATTGCATCTGCCACACTTCCCTGAACAAGAGGGATAATAGCCCCGCCGAGGATCATCATAACCAGCAATGAAGAACCCTGGCTTGTATATTTCCCAAGCTTGTCAATAGCCAAAGTGAAAATATTAGACCACATTATAGAATTAAACAATCCTATTGAGAGCAGAGCCCATAAAACAAGGTGTCCGGCATTTGTAAGAGCAATAGTAAGCAACACGACATTTACCAAAGCAAAAACCGATAATGTCTTGGCCGGCATCGAATTACCCAGTCTGAAAGCGAGAAGATTCAGCAGCATAAATCCTGTAAAGGGTAATATACTCACAAATTGGAAAGTAAAATCACTTTCAATCCACACCACCCCGAAAATCACAAAGAAAACCGCAATGGAAACCGTGAGCATCAGTAAATATTTTTTTACGGTTTTTTTTATCTCCCCCATTGAGATAGCTCCGAGAAACCGTCCAATCATTGCTCCACCCCAGTAGAAAGCCAGATATGATTTAGCCTGCATCTCTCCGATGGAAAAAGTATCGTTCATAAAATTTATCAAAATACTTCCTATACTCACCTCTGCACCAACATACATAAAGATTGCGATCATACCGAAAACAAGATGAGGATACTTCAAAGCCCCCATTCCCTTTGGAAGTTCATGTTCAACATTAATTGCAGGCAAGTGCGAAACCTTAATTATAACAGCCATCAGTACAAAAACAAGTGCAAAGATAAGATACGGCAATTGCACACCATAAGCCGAAACAGCCTCACCCGAATTCAATGTAATGGGATTTCCCGCAGCATTCAAAAAGGGTTTTCCCCATTTTATAAAATAGTGAAAAACAAAATATCCTCCAATAACAGGAGCAATGGTTGTCCCGAAAGAATTAAATGCCTGCGAAAGATTAAGCCTTGAAGAAGCAGTCTCCGGTCTTCCAAGCCTTGCCACATACGGATTGGCGGCTATTTGCAAAAGTGTAAAACCAAGACCGAGAATAAACAAAGCGGAAAGAAAAATGCCGTAAACTTTCATTGAAGCGGCCGGATAAAAAAGTAACAATCCGAAAGCGGACAAAAGCAATCCTGCAATTATCCCGTTTTTATATCCTATTTTCATTATGGGGTCGCCTCTACCGGCGGAAATTATAAAATATACTACCGAACCGATAAAATAGGCGCCGAAAAAGGCGAACTGAACAAGCATTGCCTCAAAATAATTCAGTTCAAAGACCTTTTTAAGGTATGGAATTAAAATATCATTCATTGAGGTAATAAAACCCCACATAAAGAATAATCCCGTGACTACTATCAACGGCCCGGTAAACTCATTCTTCTTCATAACGGAAGTATTAAAAATGAACCGCTAAAGTATTAAGAAAAAAATATAAATCGTAAAAAACAGCAGGAAATTATTCACAATTTGTTAAAGATTACCTGATAAGCGTAACAGTACCTGAAGTAACCGGTTCCTTAGTCTGCAAAGTTGTACCTGTCCAGCCGGTTCCGTCGCGAAAAACGCCATAGGCTTTCCACACATAAGTACCTTCGGGTTGAAGAATACCGTTATAATAACCGCCCCACTTTTCAGCCGGGCTTCCAAGTTCGTCGAGTTTATCGGATTCCCATACCTGATTTCCTTTCATATCGTAAACATAAACGTGATACTCAATCAGGTTAACGCCCTTGGGTTCAAAATATCTGATATCTTCATTGGGGTTATTGGGTGAAAAAGCAGACGGAAAATATAGCCCTTTAAACAATACATTAACTTCGTGCCGGCTTGTATCGGAACAACCGTATTCATTATATGAAATAAGTGTTACAGTATAAAGACTATCCTCTTCGTAAACTTCAATCGGATTTTCAATTGTGGATGTATTTCCGTTTCCGAAATCCCAGAGATATGTCTTTGCATAAATTGATTCGTTTGTAAATGTTGTTTTCCCCTGCACTCCATCATAATTCTCCGATAACTCAAATTCACTGAAAGGTATCGGATAAACAAGAAACGATTTATTTATGGTTTTCGGACAACCATAAGATGCTGCTGTCATTGTCACATTATAACTTGATATTACGGAGTATATGTGTGACGGTGACGCATCTGTTGAAGTGTTCGGATTTGCAGTATCGGATATGGGATCTCCAAAATTCCATTCCCAGGAAGTTATCTTTGTAAATGTACTGTCGTAATCAGGTATAAAATATGTAGGTGAATTAAGACAGTTGTTCACTACCTGAAAAGTTACTATAGGGGCATAACTTACTACACAATGTCTTGTAGTTGTGTCTTCGCAACCGAATTGTGTGTTTACGGTAAGTGTCACATTATATATTCCGGTATCCGCATAAAGATGTGTCGGATCCTGATTTGTTGATGTGGTGCCATCTCCGAAATCCCAAAACCAGGACGAGAGCGTATCAACACTCGTTGAGAGGTCAAAAAACTGCATTTGAACTCCTTTACAGGCATTTACACTGTCGAATACAGCTATAGGCAAGTGATGTACATAAATAGTGTTTGTCGTTGTATCTCTTATAGTATCTCCCCAGTAAATAGTTGTTATCACAAGGCTTACTGAATAGGCTCCTGTTGTATCATAATAATGACTTATATAATCCAAAGTGTCGTAATATGTTGTGTCATAACCATCTCCAAAATCCCAATGCCAATTTTGTATGCTTGCTTCAACGGGACTGTATGACTGGTCATAGAAGAAGGCAGAATCTCCAAAACAGATATCATTGTTAAAGAATTTTGCTATAACTGCACTACCTATATAAATTTGCTTTGTAGTATCCTTAACTCCTCCGTTTGAGTCGGTCACCTGTAAATAAACGTTGTAATATCCCGTGTCGGGGTATGAATAAAATGGATTTTGCAAATGGGATGTATCGTCATCAACCGTTAAATCTCCAAAATCCCAATACCAGTCTTTTAATCCCACACCAACGGGAGCAACCGATACATCGGTAAACTGTGCCTGATTCAAGGTCATACTGAATGAATAATCGAAATCGGCAAAGGGACGATCGGTTATCCTTATAGTATCACATTTGGTATTTGAACATCCGTTAAATTGAGTAACCGTAAGACAAACAATATATGTCCCCGTGTCGGTATAAGTATGGGGAACATCGGGATATATATTTGATGCTGTATTCCCGTCTCCAAAATCCCATTGCCTGTCAACTATGGGAGAACCATGATAAACAGACATATCATGAAAAACAGCTTCGTTTCCGATTGATACATCTTCAAAAGTAAAGATGGGTTCAGGCAACGAATCAACAGTAACGGAATATGTTACCATATCACTACAACCTCTTTTATTTGT
>JALSSR010000084.1 GCA_026984135.1 Bacteroidales bacterium | reverse complement strand
GTATCGATCAAACCAAAATCTTTTACGAATACGACCAGAATAACATTGCCGAAAACGGTCATCCGCTCAATGTTATGGGAATAGAACAGAATTTTAAGTTTCCAACGGTTTATACTTCCCGGCGAAAAGTTAACAACACTCTTAAAACCATATCGGAAACTGAATTTATGATCAGGAAAACAATGCTTTCGCGTCAGGTGGCGCAATCTTACGAAACGGTTTTATATCTGCTGAACAAGCGTTACTATTATCATAAACTTGACAGCGTTTTTACCGACCTTCTCAAAGCTATGAAGGTAAACTACGACCTGGGTGGGATAACTCAACTTGAAAAACTTAATGCCGAAGCAAAAAAACAGGAGATAATCCTCAAAAAGAAACAGTTGGAATATGACCTTGAAATTGCTTACGACGGACTGAAAGCTTTAATGCAAACAGACACAACCTACTCTATTCCCTACCAGCCTTTGCAACGCATCTTTATTAATATTGACACTTCAACTCATTTTGATTTGATGCTTGGAAAACAGGTTATTGATCTGGAAAATGCAAAACTGAAATCTGAAAAGAATAAATTTCTGCCCGATATTGATTTGAGTTACTATAACGGGTCAAACCGTTATCAAAATGCTAAAAGGTATAACGGGTTTATGGTTGGTGTTGGAGTCCCGTTATTTTTCGGCGAAAAAAGGTCGAGAGTAAAAGCCGGCAAAATATCACTTCAAATAGCAATGGAACGAGAGTATAACCTGCAAATCCAATACGCTAAAAAACTTAACGAACTGAAAAAGAAACTTGAGAAATACACCGAATCAATAAATTATTTTAACGATTTCGGGAATAAACTTTTCGATCAAATTGTTCTGAATGCCACTGAAAGTTATAAAGCAGGGGAGATAGACATCTTTAAATATTTGCAAAGTATGGAAACGGCGGTAGATATTAAAATGGAATATCTGCATAACTTATGGCAGAGTAATATGATAACATTGGAAATAAACTATTTTACTTTATAAATTTAATAAAAATGAAAATATATAACAGCTTACTCATTTTAGTATTGTCGGTTGTAACATTAACATTTACCGGTTGTTCCGGTACATCGGTAGATGAAAATGAGCAAACTAAGCCCGACAATCTTATAAAGATAGGTAGTAACCAATTTAAAACCGAAAAAATGCAATTGGGACACCCGGAAATGTATGACTTTGTGAGGGTTATAAAAACCAACGGCATAATCACGGCATCTCCCGAGTCAAAAGCCGATGTTTACAGTTTTGTTGCAGGTGTGATAAAGGCTATTCCCGTAATGCCGGGAACGTATGTGGAAAAAGGGAAAGTGCTTTGTACCGTACAAAGCAAGGAGTATATAAATATGCAGCAGGAGTATCTGAAAAGTTTGGCTCGTCTTAAAGCTACGGAAGCAGATTATAACAGGGTGAAAACTCTTTATAAGGAAAATATTTCATCGCAAAAGAAGTTTCTTGAAATAGAAAGCGAATATAATGTGCTCACTGCGAGAATAAAGGCTCTGAAAGCCGAATTTGAGATACTGAACGTTGATATTGATAAACTTGAAGCGGGTAAACTGTCGTCCTACTTGCAACTATTATCTCCCATTAACGGATATGTATCTTCTTTGAATTGTAATATCGGTGAATTTGTGGATTCGCAAACATTGTTAATGCAAGTTATTGACAATAGTGATTTGCAATTGTTTTTTAATGTTTATCAGGAGGATATAAGTAAAATAGAAAAAGGACAGTCATTGAGAATATATAGCCCTGAAAATCCGGGTAATATTTATAATGCCACGGTTATTTCAATAGGAAAAGCGATTGATAATAAATCAAAAAGTATTAAATGTATCGCAAAACCGGAAGATAGGCTGCGTGAAATATTTGTTGACGGAATGTATTTTCAGGTTGAGGTAATTACCGGTAACGAAAAGGCTTTGTCGCTACCGGCTGAGGCTGTTATTAAATCGGGGCATAAATATTTTGTCTATGTTAAGGAAAAGCAGGATGACAGTTCTCTTTATTTTAAAAAAACAGAGGTTAAAACAGGAATAATATCGGATGGTTTTACAGAGATAATTGATGGTGCCGGACTGAAGGATGTTTTGATAAAAGGTACATATTATTTTCAAACAGATTAAAATCGGATTCTCTTGTTCCGGACTTTTTTATGGTTTCCCTTATTAATTGCAAAAATAATGATAATTACTTGCTTAAAATAGATTTGTTCTTTATTTTTGCAGGACTAATCCTTTTAAACAAATAGTTATGAAAAAGTTCTTATTCCTTCTGACATTCTTCGTTATCTTTATTTTTAACGGTTTGCAATTAAATGCCCAGCTATTCGATTCGATAACTTTTGAATATTACACTTCAAAAATCATTATTGATACTTCAAGTGGAAATTTGTGGCAGATCGGTACACCCGACAAACCGTTTTTTAATTTGGCACATACCGGTAATAAAGCTATCCTGACCGATACCGTAAATAATTATCCTCCCGACAACTCTTCATCATTCATATATGTTATCCGGAATCCATATACCTCAACCTGTTATACAAGAATGGAGTTTTGGCATAAATACGATATGGATACATTAACTGACATTGGTGTTATTGATGCTTCATATGACGGAGGGAAATCGTGGATAACCGTCAGCGATACGGTTAGTCCGGTTTTTGCAGATTCTTATTTTTGGTGGGATAGTGATTATCATGCGGCTACCGGAAACTATTCTCCTCACACTGAAATAACAACGGGAAAATCGGACGGCTGGATACTTTCGTCGTTTAACTGGCAGTGGTGGATCCCCATCAAATATGATACTATCATTTATCCTCTTGACAGTCTGATGATACGGTTTACTTTTACTTCCGATTCTGTCTCAACCGGCAGGGAAGGTTGGATGATTGATGATATCGTTACAATGTCGGTAAGTATGCAATCTTGCAGTGCTATTAACGAAAGACAGGGCTCCCCGTCTATTTCGGTCTTCCCGAATCCATTCTCTGCTGTTGCAACTATCAGGTTTGACAAGTTCCTAACCAATGCATCTTTGGTTTTGTACGATTCTTTTGGCCGGTTGGTAAAAATCATTGATAATATTTCGGGTCAAACGGTTTTGCTTGAAAGAAGCAACCTTCCGACAGGTATTTATTTTATTATGCTAAAAGAAAAAAACAGGATTGTTGCAACAACCAAAATAATAATTTCGAAATAAATCATTATTTTTTCTTGTTTTGTTTGTAATTATATCTACTTTTATTAGTGTTTTGATACACTAAGTAATGAAAGGAGTTTTTAAAAAAATCTATTCGGTTGATTTAACTGCGGAAAAGGTAAAAACCATCCATCTTGATGATGATATCTATAAAATGTATCTTGGTGGCAGAGGGCTTGGTGATAAGCTGTTTACCGACAGGGTTGCACCGGAAACGGATCCGCTAAGTCCTGATAATGCAGTAGTCCTGACAATTGGACCGGTCACCGGAACATCCGTTTCAACAAGCGGGAGAATGTCGCTTGTGACAAAATCGCCATTAACCGGAACCATTTTTTATTCCAATACCGGCGGTGTTTTCGTTTTCAATCTTAAAAAGTGCGGAATAGACGGAATAATCATCGAGGGTAAGTCCGAAAAGCCTTGCTACCTGTTGCTTGACGGTGACAAAAATTTACAAATAAAGGATGCCGCGGAGTTGTGGGGATTGGACACTGAAGAGACACATAAAAAATTGCTTGAGCTGGAGGGCCGCAAAGC
>JALSSR010000083.1 GCA_026984135.1 Bacteroidales bacterium | reverse complement strand
ATTATCAACTGAATTGCCATTGCACGTCGTACCGATTCTTCCGTCGGAGTTGTGATTGCTTCGTCATAAGCATTGGTATGCAGTGAGTTACAGTTGTCATAAATTGCATACAAAGCTTGGAGTGTTGTCCTGATATCATTAAAATCAATCTCCTGCGAGTGCAGTGACCTGCCGGATGTTTGTATATGATATTTCAGTTTTTGCGACCTGTCGTTACCTCCGTATTTCAGTTTCATAGCTTTCGACCAGATAAGTCGTGCCACACGCCCCATAACCGAATATTCGGGGTCAAGTCCGTTTGAGAAGAAAAACGACAGATTGGGGGCGAAGGAGTTAATATCCATTCCCCTTGAAAGGTAATATTCCACATAAGTAAATCCGTTTGAAAGTGTCAATGCCAGTTGAGTAATGGGATTGGCACCGGCTTCGGCAATGTGATAACCCGAAATGGAGACGGAATAGAAATTCCTCACATTGTGTTTCGTGAAATACTCCTGCACATCGCCCATCAGTTTCAGAGAGAAGTCGGTTGAAAAAATACAGGTGTTCTGAGCCTGATCTTCCTTCAGTATATCTGCCTGTACGGTTCCGCGCACTCTGCTTATTGTGTCGGCCTTTATCTTTTCATAAATATCTTTGGGCAAAACCATATCGCCTGTCACTCCGAGAAGCATCAGTCCGAGGCCGTCATTACCTTCGGGCAGTTTACCATGATATCTTGGCCGTTCGGTTCCCCGGTCTTTATAAAACTTTTCTATCTTTGCTTCAACCTCTTTTTCAAGACCGTTTTGTTTTATGTAGAGTTCACATTGCTGGTCAATTGCAGCATTCATAAAATAGCCTACCATTGTCGGAGCAGGACCGTTAATGGTCATAGAGACGGAAGTTTTGGGGTCTGCAAGGTTAAAACCGGAATATAATTTTTTGGCATCGTCAAGGCAGGATACCGAAACACCCGAATTACCTATTTTTCCATAGATGTCGGGTCTTAAATCGGGGTCTTCACCGTAAAGGGTCACGGAGTCGAAAGCCGTAGAGAGTCTTTTTGCGGGCATTCCGAGCGAGACATAATGAAACCGTTTATTGGTTCTTTCGGGACCTCCTTCACCGGCAAACATCCGTGTGGGGTCTTCGCCTTCACGCTTGAAGGGAAAAACACCGGAAGCATAAGGAAACTCACCCGGAACGTTTTCCAGAAGGTTCCATTTCAAAATATCGCCCCAGGCTTTGTATTTAGGTAATACAACCTTGGGAATTTGTGTGTGTGCAAGCGATTCGGAATGTGTTGCCAGCTTAAATTCCTTATCCCTAACTTTAAAAACAAAATATTTTGCCTTATACGCGTTAACCTTTTCTTCCCAGGTTTCCAGAATCTTTTTATTGCGGCCGTCAAGATCCAGTTCCGTTTTTTTATACTGTTCTTCAAGTAGTTCAACGGTAGGATTGTTTTCTTTTCCCTCCTTTTTCAACAACTCCAGTGTTGTATCAATTGCATAAAGCCGCTGTGCCACATCTGCCTGCTGCTCAGCCCATTTATTGTAATTGCGTATTGTTTCGGAAATTTCGGAAAGATACCTGACACGGTTAGGGGGAATGATATAGACTTTGTCGGGAAGGGTTTCCCCTTTTTCATCTTCAATTTGCTTTTTGAAGTCAATACCGGTTTTTTCGGATATTTTGCCGACGAGTGCGTTAAACAGATGATTTACTCCGGGATCGTTGAATTGCGAAGCAATTGTACCGTACACGGGCATTTCATCTATACTTTTATCCCAAAGGAGATGATTTCGCTGATATTGTTTTTTAACATCGCGCAAAGCATCAAGCCCACCACGTTTATCAAATTTATTAAGGGCAATGAGGTCGGCATAATCCAGCATATCAATTTTTTCCAATTGGGTGGCTGCACCGTAATCGGGAGTCATAACGTAAAGTGTAATGTCGCTGTGGTCAACAATTGTGGTATCGCTCTGACCTATGCCTGAAGTTTCGAGGATAATCAGGTCGTAACCGGCAGCCTGAACAATTGTTTCGGCATCTTTAACATACTTCGACATTGAAAGATTCGATTGTCGTGTTGCCAGAGAGCGCATAAAAACCCGTTCATTGTTGATGGAGTTCATTCTGATACGGTCGCCGAGCAACGCTCCGCCTGTTTTACGTTTTGACGGATCAACGGAGATTATGGCAATGGTTTTACCGGGATATTTCAAAAGAAAACGTCTCACGATTTCATCAACAAGTGATGATTTTCCGGCACCACCGGTACCCGTTATACCGAGAACGGGAGATTTCTTTTTATTTCGCTTTTCAGTCAGCTTATCAAGTATATTTTCAACACTTTTTCTGTCGTTTTCGGCAGCCGATATTAATCTGGCAATAGAGTTAATATCCTTATTTTCAATATCTTCTATTTTGGTTTTTACACCTTTACCGGTTGGGAAATCGGCTTTTTGCAAAAGGTCGTTTATCATACCCTGAAGTCCCATTTCACGACCGTCATCGGGAGAATAAATACGGGTTATCCCGTAATCTTGCAGCTCTTTTTGTTCGTCGGGAAGAATAACTCCGCCGCCGCCTGCAAAAATTTTTATATGACCGCAGCCCTTTTCCTGCAACAGGTCATACATATATTTCAAAAACTCAATATGTCCGCCCTGATAAGAAGTTATTGCAATGGCTTGCACATCTTCCTGCTGAGCACAATCAACAATTTCCTTTACCGAACGGTTATGTCCGAGGTGAATAACTTCGGCGCCCGTAGCCTGAATGATGCGTCGCATAACGTTTATAGCGGCATCATGCCCGTCGAAAAGAGAGGCTGCCGTTACGATTCTGATATGATTCTTCGGTTTGTATATTTCCGTAGTCTGCATTTTTAGTTTGTTTATCAAAAGAATATTAGTTGCAAAGATAAGTAAAGTTTAAAATCAAACAGATTGAAATTGAATTACGAAAAATTTTTCATAGATTTGTAAAAAATTTGTTTTAATGGAATTAAAATAATTTGGCTATGACAAAACAGATAGTATTTGCAATTACATTGCTGATCACCCTTGGTGTTTTTGCCTGGACAATGGCAAGAATTTTTTCCTACTTCAAACTTACAAAGCCTTTTCCCGTAGGAGATTGGGGAAAGCGCGTAAAACTTGTACTGAAGGTGGCTTTCGGGCAGACGAAAATATTCAGGTTTCCCGTTATAGGGTTGTTGCATGCTCTTGTCTTTTGGGGTTTTTTGGTAATACTCTTCGGAAGTATCGAAATGGTTATTGACGGACTTTTCGGTATGGAAAGGTCATTGAGTTTTCTCGGTTGGTTTTATAATTTTATGATGGCTTTCGGGGATATTTTTGCCTTAATAATTGCTATTGCCATTCTTGTTTTTATAGCCCGCAGAGTGTTTGGTCATATAAAACGGTTCGGCGGTATCGAGATGAAACACATCTCTCATTATGATGCAAACCTTGCTCTGACGATAATCTTTCTATTGATGATTTCGTTGATGGGAATGAATACTTTTTACATTTTACTGGAACCGGAAAATTATAAAGGTGTTTTTCCAATAAGCAGTTACATTGTGCATCACTTTTTTGCAGCGGGAAATCTTGAAACTCATACGGTTCATTTCTGGCACGAGTTTTTCTGGTGGATGCACATACTTCTTATTTTCCTGTTTGCCAATATTTTACCATACTCAAAACACTTCCACGTGTTTATGTCAATACCCAATGTTTTCCTGTCTCGTTTGGAGCCGCTGGGATATCTTTATAATATGCCAGAGATAA
>JALSSR010000082.1 GCA_026984135.1 Bacteroidales bacterium | reverse complement strand
CAACCATTTCATAGATCATCAGGAATTTGTCGGCAGCACCTGTTTGTTTTTGTTTCAGGGCATTTTTTGAGCTGAAAAAGGATATCAGGCTGAGATAGTTCATCAGTCGTTTGCTCATTAATCGTTCCTCTTGCGTTTTTGCATTTTTCGACAAGCGTATCAACTCATTGATCTCCTTTTTCCAACGGCTTTTGCTTTGCGATGTCATAGCCTTTATATATTTTTGCTGTAGTGCCGATTCTTTTGCATCGAGTTGCATTATATTATCTTGCTGAACAATGAATTGAGGCTTCTTTATGAGTTCTCCAACCTCGGTTTTGTACTTTTCCAAATCGTCAAGCCCTTGCAGAAAGACAGTAGCTTTACGATCGGCTTCATACAACGCGTACCAATCCTTCTCGCGTCTTGCTCTGTCTCTGACACTGTCGTTTATTTGCTTAAACTCATAAATTATTCCGTTATCAACCGGCAATAGACCGTTCCGCATTGCATCAAACTCCATGAACATAAATCCCTGATTCATCACGTTTGCCGGAGGCCAATCGTGTTTGCCGTTATAAATAAGAAGATAGTTATATGTGTCCCACGTGTCGAGTGTGTTGTCAAGGTCTTTCATTTCCAAATAGTTAAAATCCTTATCACCCACAATACCGATATATGCAAAATTACTTTTGGGTTGCGATTGGAGCTGCGGGAATCCTGCTGCGCAACCAATTACACCTTTAATGCCTCCGTCAAACAAAGCAACACCACTTGCTACCCTTGCACCACCTGAAAATCCCGAAGTGTAAATCCGGCTGTTATCAGTTTTAAATCTGTTTTTAATATCATCCATCAAAATATTTACAGCTTTTCGCATTTCATTCTCCGTTTGTCCGTTTGTTGAGTTATTTGAGCCTGCAAGAATATATCCGTACCTGTTTGCAATAGAGCTGTACATCTTCACAGGCATATTACCGCGTTTATGTGCATCGAAGAAAAACAGTACGGGATAAACAGAGTTTTGAGAGTAGTTTTCCGGAAGATACAAAGCGTATGTATAAGCTGTATCCTCAATACATTTTACATTATTGTAAACCTTGCCCTGAATAAACGAAACCGTAGGCTTACTTTTTTTGCTACGGTCTCTTTGGGTTTTGTCAGCGTTGTTTCCGCAAGCGCTAAAAAGCAGTATTGCTACCGATAACGATAAAATAAAACTAAATGACTTCATATCACTATTTTCTAAAATTACGGGGCGGTAAAAGTAGTAAAATTACCTTGCTTTAAAATATCTAAAATAAATCTTGGACTAATCATTTATTATAATACTTTTGCACGCTAATTTTCAGATAGGAAAGCAGGTTGTTAAAACCATTATAAAATTGCTGATAACAAATAGGTTATATATGTTAAAATTCCCTGTCTGCTTTTCCGGGATTAAGAACGGAATTAAACAATTAATAATAAACAGGGTTTAATGTTAAGCCCGAATGAGTAAATAATAATAAATTAAGGACGAATGACATTAACAAAATTGAGAAATATCGGAATTGCGGCGCATATTGATGCCGGCAAGACAACGGTAACAGAGAGAATTCTTTTTTATACAGGCGTAAACAGACGCCTTGGTGAGGTTCACGACGGCGAAGCTACAATGGACTTTATGAAGCAGGAACAGGAACGCGGGATTACCATCGCTTCTGCTGCCATTTCTGCAGAGTGGAATAATCATCAGGTGAATATCATTGATACTCCCGGCCACGTTGACTTCACTCTTGAGGTGGAAAGATCGTTAAGGGTTATTGACGGAATGGTTGCTTTGTTTTGCGCTGTTGGTGGTGTGGAACCGCAAAGTGAAACGGTTTGGTATCAGGCCGACAGGTATAAAGTGCCGCGTATTGCTTTTGTAAACAAAATGGACAGAACAGGTGCCGACTTCTTTGATGTTGTCTCGCAGATGGATGAATACCTTGATGCTAATCCTGTTCCCTTCCAGGTGCCAATCGGTGCTGAAGATGATTTTCTCGGAGTTATTGATGTTATTGAACGTAAAGCCTTTACCTTTACGGATGATGAGCGGATTGAAGTTGATATCCCGGAAGAATACAAGGAGAAGGTGGAAAAAATCCGTATGGAGCTTGTTGAAAAACTGGCAGATTATAATGACGATATTATGGACCTCTATTTTGATGAAAAGGATGTTCCTTCGGAATTATTGCATAAAGCCGCCAGAGAAGCCACATTAAAACTTCTTATCACTCCGGTTTTTTGCGGTGCCGCTTACAAAAACAAAGGTGTGCAATTACTTCTTGATGCAGTTGTTGATTATCTTCCTTCGCCGGTTGATATCGGGGCTGTTGTGGGTATTGATGTTGATGATCCCGAAAAATCTCATACACGTAATCCTTCACCGAAAGACCCCTTTTCAGCTCTTGCTTTCAAACTGATCAATGACCCTTACGTTGGGCAGCAAACTTTTATACGTATTTATTCAGGACACCTGAAAAGCGGAATGCAGATACTGAATTCCACAAAAGGTAAATATGAAAGAATCGGAAGAATACTGAAGATACGTGCAAAAGACAGAGAAGAGATAAAAGAAGCCGGTCCCGGTGATATTGTTGCTTTGATCGGAATGAAACTTACTAAAACGGGAGATACTTTATGTGACCCTGACCATAAGCTTTACCTTGAATCAATTCATGTTCCGCCCCCGGTAATTGAACTTAAAATATTACCTGCAAAGCGAAAAGACCAATCGAAACTCGGTGAAGGATTGCAGAAGCTTGTTAATGAAGATCCTTCTTTCTCAGTTCGTTATGACGAAGAAACGGAAGAAACCATTGTTGCCGGTATGGGAGAACTTCACCTTGAGATTATTGTTGACAGACTTAAAGAGGAGTTTAAGGTTGATGTTGAGGTTGGTGAGCCCGCAGTTGCACTGAGAGAAACCATTACATCGGAGGTCGAAACTAATTACAAGCACAGTAAGCAGACAGGAGGTAAAGGGCAGTATGCACAAACGGTTATGCGTCTTGAACCTAATGAGGGTGAGGGTTATGAGTTCGTTAACAAGATCAAAGGAGGTGTGATACCCAATGAGTTTATTCCGTCGGTCAATAAAGGAATTGTTAAGACTATGGATAAAGGTGTCCTTGCAGGATATCCCGTTGTTGATGTCAAAGCGGTTCTGGTTGACGGTAGCTTCCATCCCGTTGATTCATCCGACAGAGCATTTCAAACCTGTGCTTCGATAGCTTTTAAGAATGGGTTTATGAAAGCCAATCCAATACTTCTGGAACCTGTAATGAAGATTGAGGTTAATACACCGGATGATTTTATAGGAAACGTTGTCGGTGACCTGAATAAACGCCGTGGAAAAATCGAATCTATGCGCCGTTACAGGAAAGGTTCGCAAAAACTTACCGGTTTTGTTCCTTTGATGGAGATGTTCGGTTATGCAACAACCTTGAGAAATGTTTCGAGTGGGCGTGCCAACTATTCAATGGAGTTCTTCAAATATATGCCTCTTCCAAAAGCAGTTCAGGATGATATTCTGAAAAAAATTGAAGATAAGAAAAGGGAAGAAAAGAAATAAGCGGCAGGCTGCTAAAATAAGATTGGAAAACCCTCGGAAGTATGCAGAAATGTGGACTTTTGAGGGTTTTTGATTTACGGTTTATTATTGTTGATGAAGACGAAAAAGTTATACCGCTTTTTGTCAGGTTTTATAGACCAATTTTGTTTTATGGAACTCAAGGAAGAAATAATCATTTTTGTAAAAATATATCCATATTATTATACAAATAAGATAATATTTTGTATATTTGTAAAATGATATACATAATGGTTATGATTATGTGGCAGGAGCTTTAATAGCCTTTGCTTGCAGAGAAAGCTTCAAATTGGAAGGAGCCTACAAAGGTTTTCTGACGTTTATTGCAAAAACAAAATTAATTAATTTGTATATTAAAAAATATGGTGCGGAGTTAGCATTTGGTCAACGAATGTTCATTGATTGGGAATCGGGGCATAGGTTAATTGAAGAATATTTAAATAGAAAAGGAGATAAGCTATGAATACAAAACAAAAAGAATTTGAAAACGGAATATTAACAAATCAAATGGATGTAAACTCCAATGATTTTGAAAAACTTCAGGCAAAGCTATTAAATAAATCAAGGGAAAGAAACGATGAACAGAGGTTGAAAATTGAATTGTTAGCTTTAAGGTTTAAAATTGAGGATTATCTTCAAAATGAAGACCCGGAAATTAAAAGTGCAGGAGAGTTTATTAAGCAATATTTAAAAGTTTTGCAAATTAAGCAATACAGTTTTGCAAATTATATCGGAATAAAACCTTCTAATCTAAGTAAATTGTTAAAAGGCGATCGCCCGATTAATTATGAATTAGCATTGATCCTCGGAAAGGTTTTTAAGATTAATCCCATCTATTGGATTGAAATACAGGCAAAAAACGAATTAATACGTTTGAAAAAAGAAAAAGATAAAGAGTTGCATAATTATTCACTAAGAGACTTGTTGAAAAGCAATAAAAACATTGTTCCTCACTACCTTTAACAAACTGCAAAACCATACTTGTTCTGTTTTCAACGATGATCTTTATGCACATTTTTGCCTATTTGTATATGCATAAAGTGAAAATGTTATAGGATCAATAGTTATGCCCGGAATTCCGAAGCTTATTTGCTGAAAAGGCATACAATCCGCCAACTTTGAAACACCTTCCTTTTATTTTATCTGACAAAAAAAGGATGAAACCTTTCGGCTTCACCCTTTGTATTTATAGATTCCGAATGGTACTTATTCAGCCTTAGCTTCGGCTTTCTGCTTTAAAAGTACATCGTTAATTACCTGTACCAGAGTCTCTTTTGGTAAAGCACCAACTGCCATTTGAGGTTGTGAATCTTTGGGGCAGAAAAGCATTGAAGGAATACTTCTGATACCGAAAGCAGCAGCAAGCTCCTGTTCGGCCTCCGTATCAACTTTATATATGTTTATTTTACCTTCAAACTCAACCGACAATTCTTCAAGAATAGGGGCAACCATTTTACAAGGCTGACACCAGTCGGCATAAAAGTCTATGATACAAGGGAGTTGACCTTCAAAAGTCCACTCTTTGTTCTTCTCGTAATTGAATACTTTCTCTAAAAATGTTTGTTTTGTTAAATGTTCCATTGTTAATTTTATTAATTGTTATTATTTTATTTTTATCTATTTATTATTGGCCGTTTGTTTATTTCCCAGCACATACTCATCAATTATCTTGATGTATTGTTCTTTCGACATAGCTCCTGCCTGCATCGAAGGTTTTCCGTTTTTCGGAGCAAAAAGTATTGCAGGGATACTTCTTATCTGAAATACTGAAGCCAATTCGCGCTGCTCGTCGGTATTGACTTTATAAAACAAAACCCTTCCTTTGTAATAATCGGCAAGGTCATCCATAATAGGCGCTACCATTTTGCAGGGACGACACCAGTCGGCATAAAAATCAACTACACAGGGCAAATCACCCTCATAAACCCACTTACTCGGGTTTTGTTCATAATTCCATATCTTCTCCTTGAATATCTTGGCCGTAATATGCTCGGGTTTAATATCGTCGGTTTTTGAATCCGATGTTGCTTCACTCTTTTCAGATGTCTTGTCGTCGGTTTTTACTTCCGCTTTAACATCGGAAACATTACTTTTTGTCTTTTCACCGTTCCCGGATGATCCGCAACCACCAAGGAGGAAAGTTATAAGGACAAAACTTATTAAGAATACTTTTTTCATTCGTTTTAAAGTTTATTATTTTTTATCTTCTTTTTTATCTTCTGCTTTTTTTTCAGCCGGCTTTTTGCCGAGGAGGAACTCATCTATTGTTTTTATATAACTATCCTTTGGAAGTGCACCTGTTGCCATTTGAGGTTTGCCCTCACCCGGGCAAAACAATACGGAAGGAATACTTCTGATTCCGAATACCGAAGAGAGTTCTCTGTTTTTGTCGGTATTTACTTTATAAAAATCCACCTTGCCTTTATATTTCTCTGCAAGTTCGTCCATAATAGGAGCAACCATCTTACAGGGACGGCACCAATCGGCATAAAAGTCAATAATACAGGGCCTTTCACCTTCAAATACCCACTCCTCCGGATGTTTCTCATAGTTAAAAACCTTTTCTTTAAAGGTATCGGTAGTCATAACTTTCACTTTACCCTCCCCGTCAGTTTGACTGAATCCGGATAAAGTGCTTACAAAAACAGCTACTGCAAGTAGCCCGAAAAATTTTTTCATCATATCAAATATTGAATTAACAAAATTGCGGCAAAATTAAAAAATATTTTTAAAATAAATCGCTTAATTATCACTTTTTGTACTTTTGTCGCAAACTTCGTTCCATAAATTACAGTTTGAGAATAGTTTATATGAAAAACTTTTTTAAAAATATTGAGATAATTGAGTTTAATGAGATTTTTCCAAGTGAAGAAAGTTGCCTGAAATTTCTTGCAGATGAGAAATGGAAAGACGGTTTTGTCTGTCGCAAATGCGGTCATACCAATTATTGTAAAGGGAAGAAGCCGTTTTCGAGACGCTGTACCAAATGTAAATCCGAAGAATCGGCGACGGCAAATACTGTATTTCATCGCTGTAGAATTCCTTTGAAGGATGCTTTTAAAATAACATTTATGGTATGTCATTCGCCTGCCATTTCGACTTATGAAATATCGCGAAAAATTGAAATTCGTCAGATGACTTGCTGGAAGTTTAAGAAAAAGATAATGGAATGTATTGATGACCGCGGTGATCTTGATATCTTGCAAAAGGTTGAAATTAAACAAAACTTAGGGGTATAAAAACCAAAAAGCGCAACTCTGTTAAAAACAGATTACGCCTTTTGGATGAAAAAAATTACCAATTTATCCGTCTTAATAACGCTATTGATTATTAGATATTGTGTGTGTGTTTCTTTTTATCTCATTTTCAATTTGTTTCAATTCTTCAATATCATCTTTATCTGCTTGTAGGGCTTCGTATTCTTTTCGTCGTTTGTCGAAATCGGAATAAATTTCTCTTACATGCTTCTCCATTTCTGTTTTGCTAATTGAACCTGCTTTTGTCAATATCTTTTTATCCTGAAATTTAAGAATTTTATCTACATTTTCTCGCCAAAAATCCATTGTGAAATCCATTCTGTTTTTGGCTCTTAATTCGGCACTTTCAAGAAATACAACAACTAACCTATCTAGGGAGTAGAATGTGACATTATATTCTTTTCCGTCCGATGCAGTTGTTAAGTAATCCTTAATAACTGAATTTTGCTCTAACTCTCCTTCTTTCAGGATGTTTGATATATGCATACTAATATTTGGAACAGAGGTGGCAAAAAGTTTCGCAATCTGGTTTTGATTCATCCATATATTGCCGTCTTTGGCATATAGCGCTACTTTTGCTTTGCCGTCTGCCGTATTGTAAATGATGATATTTTGTTCAGATTTCATATAGTACTTTTAAAAGAGTAAACCCTCCAAATTTGTATTCATTTCTGTTTCTCTTTGTTATAGAATATCGTATCTTTTTACAAAATCATTGATTTATGAAAATATTAATATTTCGGTTCGACGCCAAGATTATACATCATAAACGACCAAACATCTGCATATTCATCAATTATTTTTGATGTAGGCTTTCCACCGCCGTGTCCGGCTTTCGTTTCTATACGGATAAGAACGGGGTTCTCACACATTTGCTTTGCCTGCAACTCGGCAGCAAACTTGAATGAGTGGGCAGGGACAACCCTGTCGTCATGGTCAGCCGTAGTAATCAGTGTTGCAGGATAGCAGGTGCCTTTTTTTACATTGTGAACGGGAGAATATTCGTACAGATATTTAAACATTTCCGGTCCGTCCTCACTGGTGCCGTAATCCGAAGCCCAGGCCCAGCCAATGGTGAATTTATGATAACGAAGCATATCCATAACTCCGACAGCAGGTAATGCAACCTTATATAGTTCAGGATGTTGGGTCATACAGGCTCCGACAAGAAGTCCGCCGTTGGACCCACCGGCAATAGCCAGTTTTTTACTGGATGTATAACCCTCCTTTATAAGATATTCGGCAGCAGCTGTAAAATCGTCAAACACATTTTGCTTTTTCAATTTTGTTCCCGCTTGATGCCACTCTTCACCGTACTCACCGCCACCACGTATATTCGGTATTGCTACTACGAAGTTATTTTCAAGCAAGATCAATCTTGTGAGACTGAACGACGGGGTGAGGCTGATGTTAAATCCTCCGTAACCATAGAGATACGTGGGATTATTCCCATCAAGCTTAAGCCCTTTTTTGTGAATTATGAACATGGGAACTTTTGTACCGTCCTTACTTTTATAAAATATCTGTTTTGTCTCGTATTTGCTTCCGTCGAAATCAATATCGGATTTGCGATATACTTCCGATTTGTTTTTTGAAATGTCATATTTATAAATTGTTGACGGAAATGTAAATGAGGTAAATGAATAAAAAGCAAGGTTTTCATCCTTTTTGCCGTTTATGCCTCCCATCGAACCTATTCCGGGAAGTTTCACTTCGTCAATAAGTTTTCCGTTGTAGCTGTATATGTATGCTTTGCTTGCGGCATCGTGCATATATTCGGCAACTATCTTTCCACCTATAAGCGAAACCGACTGAAGCACATCTTTCTGCTCGGGTATTACATCCTTCCAGTTTTTTATTTCCGGATGTCCGGGGTCAATCATCACCAGTTTGTATCTTGGCGCTTTAAAATTGGTGTAAACCAACAGTTTATCCCCAATGTTGTCAATAACATTATAATCATTTTCAAAACCTTTGGCAATTAGGGTGAAGTCCTTATCGGAGTCTGCTTTCCTGATATACAGCGAGTTTCCGCTGGTACTTTCCGTCTCGGTCAGTATGAGGTACGACTCATCCTCGGTAGTACCTGCATAATAATTTCTTAGCGGAAACTTTTTGTTTTCGTAAATAAGGATATCATCTTTTTGAGGTGTTCCCACTTTATGATAATAGACCTTATGATACTCATTTTTTCCTGACAATTCTTCACCCTCTTTGGGAGCATCATAACGGCTGTAATAAACTCCGTCGTCTTTCCACGACATCCCCGAAAATTTCACCCACATAAGATGGTCTTTGAGTTTCTTCCTGCTTTTCACATCCATAAAAAAGACCTCATTCCAGTCGGAACCGGAACGCGCAATGCTGTATGCAAAAAGTTTCCCGTCTTTACTCACCGATATACCTGCCAAAGCCACAGTTCCGTCTTCAGACAGCTTATTCGGATCGAGGAAAACTTCCGGTTCCCCCTTCAATCCTTTCTGAATGTATAATACTGATTGGTTTTGTAATCCGTCATTTTTGTAAAAGAAATAATTTTCGCCTTTTTTAAAAGGAACCCCGTATTTGGGATAATCCCATATTTTCTTCAATCTCTCTTTAATTTTATTTCTGAAAGGGATTTTCTCAAGGTAACCGTACGTAACTTTGTTTTCAGCCTGAACCCATTCGGCTGTCTCTTTTGAATTATCATCCTCCAGCCAGCGATAGGGATCGGCAACCTTGATCCCAAAATAATTATCAACAGTGTCAACTCTTTTAGCTTTGGGATAGATGATCCCGCCGGGATGTTGCGATAAACTTAAACGCGGTACCGGCTTGCTGTTCTTATTGTTTTGTCCGGCAGCATTATAGCCGGTAAATGCAATTGCCATAATGAAAAAAAATATTCGTTTCATAGTTTATTGATTTAATAATTTATTTTTGCGGTAAAATTAAGTAAAAGAAATCAGATACAAACCCGGTAAAATAAATTGTATGAGTAAAAAAATAAAATCCTTAAGAACTTTCAAGAAAGATTTAAATGATTTTGACGATACCTCCGATAATGGATATCTTGAAAGTTTTGTCGAAAATGATGAAAATGGTAACGTTATCAGAGAGATAACCTTTCTTGCCGACGGAACGATTGAAGAAAAATATGAATATCGTTATGACGAAAAAGGAAATCTGATTGAAGAGTTAAACTATTTCAGCGAAGATGAAATTGCAGAGCGAAAGACTTACGTCAGAGATGAAAAAGGAAAAGCAATTGAGGCTTTCATTCATTATCAGGATGATACAAAAGATAAAATAGTTTATGAATATGATGATGACGGGAATTTGCTTAAAAAGTCAACAATAAACGATGATGATGAAACAGAGTCTGAAGAGTCTTTTAAATATGAAAACGGCAGGTTGACGGTCAAGGAGTTGCGTGAATTCGGAGAGGTGATTCACAGGGAAGAGTTCGAGTATGACGAAGAAGGAAAGATAACCGGACAGACGATAACCGGCGATAGAGAGGATGGTACCATTGTGAACTTTTTTGATGGAAAAGGAAATCTGATAAAACATCTCAGATATAACGAGAATGACAAGTTGATTGCAAAATCGGTTTATACATTTGACGAGAAAGGCAATATGACAGGCATTACGGAGGAAACACCCTACGAAAAGAATATATCGGTTATGGAATACGATAACAGGGGAAATATGATAAACCAGGTGCAGAAAGGAAAAAACGGAGAAACAAACCATACAATAAAAAGGAAGTATAACGACAGGAACGATATAACGGAATCAACGGTTTACATTAATATGCACGGACAGGACGTTGACGTCAACTATACTATGTTTTATAAGTATGAGTACTTCGGATAACGTTATTTTTTCTTACCCGCCACAGCCAGGATTGTTCCGAGTGCAATACCGAGTAGAGCTGCAAACAGCACCTGAACATCGGGCGGTAGAAGGAATGTGATAGTGTGAGCCGGAATCCAGAAAAAGGGTATGGTTTTTTTGAAGACGAAATTCCACATCACATCCCAGTTCATTCCTCCGAGAATTTTATCGAAATGTGCCGGCGTCAGGAAACCTTTCATCGTTCCTCCGTTGCTGACTATGTGAATATCCGACATTTTATGGAAGGTCATCATGACAGGGGCATAGATAATATTCATTGCGGCACTTGTGGAAAAGGCAACCAGCAATTTAGCAGATGAAAAACTACCTTTCATAACTGTAGTTGCATCGCTCATACCCATATAACTTAGAAACCCGGGAGTTCCGGTTGCAAAAATGATAAAAGCAAGCTTTATGGTAAGTCCTATAAAACCCCAGACCAGCGCACGTGGCCACACCCCGAAGCCGGATTGATAATATGAGCCCGTTTTAATACGCAACCCTATTAATTCCCCGAGTGTGGCAAGCACGGCAAACTTCACGAAAGCCATTACCATTCCATGTTCGTGATTAAAATCTTTATAAAAGCGGTAAACATCATTACTTACAAAAAACGGTAAAAAGAGTAAGATTGTCGCACCTAAAAAATAAATATCCTGCTTTTTCATTATTTTCAATCCAATGAGTTAATAAAAATATTTCGGTGTCAAAAGTAAGGAAAATCGGTTAAATCGGTATAATGGTTGAATCGGTTAGGAAACTCCTGTGAGGTTTGAGAGATAGCCCGTGGGAGAGAAAAACCTCGCAGGTGCTTGGGAAGGAATTAGGGAGAATGGTTAAATCGGTGATTCGGTTAGGAGGCTCCTGTGAGGTTTGAGAGATAGCCCCGTGGGAGAGAAAAACCTCGCAGGTGTTTGGGAAGGAATTAGGGAAAATGATTGAATCTGTTTGAAAAACCTTAAGCCACTATTTTTTCATTAAACAATTCAACATTATAAACGTTTATCTTCAAATTACATTTTTTAACAAACCTATGGGAAGATCATCAAGCAACGTAAAAAGAGTTAGTAAAGAACGGATTGAGGAAGTTTTAAGGGATTATCGCATTGCAAACGAAAGCAGGCAGATGAGTTTGCTGGGCAGACGTGAGGTTTTGACCGGCAAAGCAAAGTTCGGCATTTTCGGTGACGGGAAGGAGATTCCCCAACTGGCAATGGCAAAGGTCTTTAAAGCAGGTGACTGGCGATCGGGATATTACAGGGATCAGACTTTTATGCTTGCATCCGGATTAATGAAGCCGGAAGAATTTTTCAGCCAACTTTACGGAGATACGGACGAAAACTTCAATCCCCAAAATGCGGGAAGACTGATGAATAATCATTTCTCAACAAAGACAATTGATAAAAACGGAGAGTGGCTCGACCTGACTAAACGCAAAAACTCATCGCCGGATATTTCCCCCACTGCCGGTCAAATGCCGCGTCTTTTGGGACTTGCTCTGGCATCAAAACTATTCAGGTCTTATCCTGACAAAAAAGAGTTTAAAAAGTTTTCGGTTAAGGGGAATGAAGTGGCCTTTGGAACAATAGGCGACTCATCCACATCAGAAGGCCATTTTTTTGAAACATTAAATGCAGCCGGTGTTTTGCAGGTGCCTCTTGCAATTTCAATTTGGGATGACGGTTACGGTATCTCTGTCCCGAGAAAATTCCAAACTGTCAAAGGCAGTATATCCGAAGCCCTTAAAGGTTTTGAAAGAGATGAAAATAATGATGGATTTTTGATATACAGGGGTAAAGGATGGGATTATGAAGGACTGTGCGGAATGTACGAAGAGGGTATTTCCGTATGTCGTGAAAAACATATACCGGTAATTTTCCATATTAGTGAAGTAACACAGCCACAGGGTCATTCAACCTCAGGTTCACATGAAAGGTACAAATCGAAGGAACGGTTGGAATGGGAGATTGAGTATGACGGAATCAGGAAAATGAGGGAATGGATCATAAAGGAGAATATTGCGTCTCCTGAAGAACTTGATGTGATTGAGACGGAGGCTGTTGCAAGGGCGAAAGAAGCAAAGAAAAGAGCCTGGAAAAACTTCATTGAACCGCTGAAGAAAAAGCGTGACGACTTCATAAAAATGGTTGATATCACTACCTGTAATTGTGCTCAGACATCTCAAATTGATACTATTAAGAGAAATCTGAAGTTGATTGCCGATCCTATCAGAAAAGATATCATTTCTTCGGCAAGACAAATTCTCAGGCTTATTTGTGACGAATGCAGCAACCCGAAAAACTCACTTAAAAAGAATGTTACGGAATGGCTCAGAAAAGAACTTGAGGACGACAAAGAGAGATACAATTCCCATCTTTACAGTCAATCGGTACATTCGGCACTGACCATTAAGCCGGTTAGTCCTGAATATGATGAAGATCCGGAAATGGTTCCCGGAAGAATGATCCTGAACAGGAATTTCGATTCTCTGTTTAAAGAGCATCCGGAACTGGTCGCCTTTGGTGAGGATGTGGGATATATAGGAGGTGTTAATCAAACGTATGAAGGTTTGCAAAAGAAATACGGTGACAACCGCATTTTTGATACCGGCATCAGGGAGGCTACAATCGTCGGACAGGGTTTGGGATTGGCAATGCGCGGGTTAAGACCTATCTCGGAGATTCAGTACTTTGACTATCTTTTGTATGGCTTACAGGTTATCAGTGATGACCTTGCAACATTGCAATACAGAACCAAGGGCGGTCAGAAAGCTCCGCTTATAATCAGCACGAGAGGGCACAGGCTTGAAGGGATCTGGCATTCAGGCTCACCGCTGAGTATGGTTATAAACTCAATAAGAGGTGTGAGCGTTTGCGTTCCGCGGAATATGACACAGGCAGCAGGTTTTTACAATCTTTTTCTGGAGTCGGACGATCCGGCACTTATTATTGAACCTTTAAATGCTTACAGACTGCGTGAAAAAATGCCTTCAAACATTGGAGAATTTAAAACTCCGGTTGGCGTTCCCGAGGTTCTTCAGCGGGGAACCGATGTTACTCTTGTGACTTACGGCTCTTGCGTCAGGATTGCGGAAGATGCCATAAAACAACTTAAGGAGTTTGATATTTCTACGGAACTGATTGATGTACAGACACTTTTGCCCTTTGATGTAAATCATTCTATTGTGGAGTCACTCAAAAAGACCAATAAAATAGTGTTTTTTGATGAAGATGTGCCCGGAGGTGCAACCGCTTTTATGATGCAAAAGGTCATTGAGGAGCAGGGCGGATATTACCACCTTGATTCCGAACCCAGGACAATTACTTCCAAGGATCATAGAGCAGCTTACAGTACCGACGGCGATTATTTCTCGAATCCCAATGCCGAGGATGTTTTTGAAGTAGTTTACAATCTGATGCACGAAAGTAATCCGGGTAAATATCCGAAGATTTTTTAATTGGGTGACGGATATCATTGCTTTCCGATCTTTCCTCTTTTCAATTTTTAACACTATTTTTGCAGGCAGAATCATTTTTGTATGGATTTTAAATGGCGGATAAGCTCTGATTATATTCTGCTGGCATTTATTTTGCTGGTTGGGAGCCTGTTACGCTTCTATCATTATGCTGAGATTCCTTTTACCTATGATGAGTTTAGCGCTCTTTTCCGTACCCGGTTTGATAATTTCAGAGATCTGATTGAATATGGTGTTAAAAGAACGGATACACACCCTGCAGGAGTCCAGGTTTTTATGTACTATTGGATTAAGTGGTTCGGATCTTCGGAACCTGTTGTAAAACTGCCGTTTACATTGATGGGTTTAGCTTCCGTTTTTCTGACTTACAAAATAGGTCTGCGCTGGTTTAACGGTACTGTCGGACTAATTGGCGCAACATATATAGCAGTCATTCAATATACTGTTATGTACAGTGTAATAGCCAGACCTTACGGCAGTGGAATCTTTCTTTCTCTTTTAATGGTTTGGTTTTGGACAAATGCAGTCTTCAACCTGAATAAGAATTATTATTGGTTCCTTGCGGGATATATTATTGTCAGTGCCTTGAATGCCTATAATCACCATTTCAGTCTTCTTTTGGTGGCGTTGGTTGGTTTTACCGGCCTCTTCTTCATCCCTAAGATACATCTGAAATCGTACATCTCAGCGGGTATCATGATTTTTATTTTATATATCCCTCATTTGCCAATATTTTTTACTCAGCTGGGGTATAAAGGCATAGAGAGCTGGCTTGCCAAACCCGATTCGCATTTTCTGTTTAATTATTTCGGGTTTATACTTCATTACAGTTTGGCGTTTTATATTGTTACGGTAGGTCTTATCATTACCGGCTTTTATTTGCGTACGGAAAATATCAGGGAAACAAATAAGTTCAGGATTGTCGGTCTTTCCTGGTTTTTTATAACCTTTTTCACAGGTTTTTTCTATTCGTTATATGAAAGTGCCATCATTCAGTATTCGGTGTTGATTTTTGTTTTTCCGTATCTGCTGTTATCCGTTTTCTCATATTTTAAAGAGCTGAAGTTGATGCCGAAAATTATGATAGTAACGCTTATTATTTCGGTTGGAGTTTACACACTAATATTCAACAGGCAATATTACAAATACTTTTATTCTACGGGGTTAAAGGAGATATTAAAGGAATCGGAAAAGACCCGGGACAAACTGGGAAAGGAAAATGTAACAATAGTCATCAATTCAATTGACAATGTAAATAATTATTATCTTGAAAAACTGAATATTTCCGACAGTAGTTTTTTGTATATCAGCGAAATGGGAAATTATATTCAATTCAGGGAATCATTGAAGAAGATTAAGACGGAATATCTGGTTTTTACGTGGGCAAATTACACCGACCTTCAATATTTGCAAATCGCAGAAGATTTATTTCCATACATAATCGAGAAAAAAAACTGGTTTACTTCAAGTTTTTATCTTTTAAAGAAAAACCTGCCCGAAAAGAAAGAATATGTTTCTGCGGATAAAATAGTTTTTAAAACCGTCAACGAATACGAAAAACCTTTAACTGCCGGATGGGATACTGTTCCTGACAACATTATCTTCCCGAAAGATAAACCTTCGGCCAATCATTATATACAGTTGTCAAAATGGCAAAAATACAGTCCGGGAATAACACTCGGGCTGGATTCTATTACGGATGATGACAATAACCTTATTTTCATATCCGTGGATGGCTATTTTATGTCAAAACCTTCTGAAGTTTTACTCATATCCGAATTGAGATCAGATGATAAGATTATTGACTGGCGGTCAGTATCTTTTACGGATTTCATAAATAAAGCCAATGAACGGCAAACCGTTTATCTTCCTGTTAAACTGCCGGATATACGATTGAACCGGAGAAAAACCACATTGTCGGTAGTTGTTTGGGATAAGTCACACGTAAAAGTGTTGATGGACAACTTCAGAATTATAACTTATGAGGGAAACAGAGTTATTTACGGACAATTTAATAAATTCAATAAATAATTTCATAATTTTGCAGGGTCATTTCTGATAATGGCAATTGGCCGTATATCAGATATTTAAAAGTAACAATGCACGAAATAGAACCACATTATACTTGGCGAAACTTATATGTCGCATCCAACGACAGGCGATCCCCCTTTTATGGAAATATAAACAGTGAGATTGAGTTTACCGATACCATTTATGATCATTACATTCATCCGCAATGGGATAATATAGGCTCGGCAACTCTTTACATAAAGATTCTTTTTACAAACTATGAGGAGGGATTTTGTATCATTGAACTGTTTGGTGAATGGAATGATACATTATATAATGACATTATGTTCCTGAAGCGAAATATTGCAGACCACTTTATTGAACAGGGAATCAATAAGTTTATTCTTCTTGGTGAGAATATTCTGAACTTTCACTCCTCTGATAACGATTATTATCAGGAATGGTTTGAAGATATTGAAGACGGGTGGATTGCGTGTGTGAACTTCAGAGATCACATTATCAGTGAGTTCGAAAGTGCTCATATTGATTATTATGTTGCATTGGGAGGCTCTTTGAATGAAGTAATCTGGAGAAGTCTGAACCCGATGCAGGTATTTCATAAAATTAACGGTTTAATAACACGCAGGCTGACGCCATAAAATTTATCAATGTGAAGAAACATATCAACCTGAATATATTCGGACGTGTGCAGGGAGTGGGGTACCGGTACTCCTGTTTGAAGGCTGCAAACGATTACGGTATAAAAGGATTTGTTAAAAACAGATCTGACGGCTCTGTTTATGTTGAGGCTGAGGGGGATGAGGCTCAACTGACTAAGTTCAGACTTTGGTGCTTCAACGGACCGCCTATGGCAAAGGTTACCAATATA
>JALSSR010000081.1 GCA_026984135.1 Bacteroidales bacterium | reverse complement strand
TGAAATGAGCGGAACCCCTGATCCCGAACCCTCAAACTACCCCACAAGTTTCACGGCAGCTGCAAATATACAGGATATAAACCTTTCGTGGACGGATGCAACGGGAACACAACTTCCGGCTGCATATATCATTTTTGCAAGTACAAGCTCTACATTACCAACTCCGGTTGACGGAACACCCGTTGCCAATGACCTGGATTTGTCGGACGGCGAAGGAGCATTAAATGTTGGTTTCGGAGCGCAACAAGCTACATTTGCCGGCCTTGATGCAAATACAACATATTATTTTTCAATTTATCCTTATACAAATTCAGGTGTGGATATTGATTATAAAACCGACGGTACCGCCCCGACTGCCAATGCTACAACCGGAGAAATTCCCAATAATGAAATCTTATATCAGGATTTTAATGATTATAGTTTTGGTGACTGGACAACTTACTCTGTAACAGGCGACCAGGAATGGTACATTGACTCCATTCATGGCGTTGACGGAACCCCCTGTGCAAAAATGAGTGGATACGCGGGACAGCCGTATGTCAATGAAGACTGGTTAATATCGCCGCCATTGAACCTTGATAATTATATTAATGAAGTTCTTACTTTCTTTAACGCTAAAAACTACAGTGGAAACGATATGGAATTAAAGATTTCCACGGATTATGACGGTAGTAGTGACCCGAACAATGCTAATTGGACAGACCTGTCATATACTATGTCGGCAGGATCCTGGGCCTGGACGGAATCAGGAAATATTGACATTTCGGGATTTAACGGATCAGCTGTTTACATTGCTTTCAAGTTTACGTCCGATGATACCGAATCCGCCACCTGGGAAGTTGATAATATTGTTGTCACCGGTGATGAAGGGGGAACTCCCGACCCGGAACCTTCCAATTATCCCGGGAACTTTGCAGCAACCGCTTCAGGCATCTCAATAGATCTGACCTGGGCTGATGCTACGGGCGACCAATTACCTTCGGGATACATTATTTTTGCCGGAATTGATAGTAATTTGCCCGTCCCCGAGGACGGTACTCCCGTATCAAACGACACGGACCTTTCCGATGGTTCGGGTGCAATCAATGTTTCGTACGGAGTGATGCAGGCTTCATTTGGCAATCTTGAACAAAATACCGAGTATTTCTTCTCAATTTATCCATATACTAATTCGGGTTCAAATATTGACTATAAAAACGACGGCACAGCTCCAACGGCCTCAGCAACAACAGAAGAACCCACAATTGAAGTTATTGAAGCCGAAGATTTTAATGACCTTAGTTTTGGAAACTGGACACCTGTTTCGGTTACCGGTGATCAGGAATGGATAATTGATGAAATCCATGGTGTTGACGGAACTCCTTGCGCTAAAATGACAGGTTATGATGGTGAACCTTTTGAAAATGACGACTGGCTAATATCGCCCCCTCTTAATCTTGATGATTATTCCAATGAAACGTTGGATTTCTTCAATTCTATGAATTATACGGGAAATCCATTGGAACTTAAAGTCTCAACCGATTATGACGGTGGGGGAGATCCCTATTCGGCTACATGGACGACTCTTGACTTTAATGCTTCTCCCGGAAGTTGGGAATGGACCGAGTCGGGAACAATTGATCTGTCATCGTATGAAGGTACTGCCGTTTATGTTGCATTCCATTTCACTTGCACAAGCGTGGAAACAGCCACCTGGGAGATTGACAACATTGTTATTCAGGGTGAGAAAAATGTCGGAACCGGCAACCCGCTTACGATGGCCAACAATATCAGCCTCTTTCCGAATCCTTCAACAGGTATTGTGAATGTAAATATGAATAATCACTCATTCGATTTGATGAAGGTGTATGCACTTACCGGAAATCTTATTAAGGAGGTTAAACTTGATAATATGAAGAGTACATTCGACTTTTCGGAACTGCAAAAGGGAATCTATTTTGTCTCATTTATAAATGATGCGACGAATCAAACAGTTACAAAGAAGCTGATTTTGAAATAATCCGCTTTGTTATAAAATGGAAAAAGCCTCCGGAAACCCGGGGGCTTTTTGCCTCTTGTTGGTGTTGTCACCAACAAGGAATTCCCAATCCCTCCACCATATAAAATTTTTTCCTATCTTTACCCCGTAAAAGCAAAAATCAAAATTGCATCCGGCAAACAGACATAACGCCAACTTCGTTTACGAGGACAATACCCTGAGGTACATCCTCACCCCCGAAGGCCGTGCCCTGCCCGACGGCAACGGAGGGTTTGAGTATCAGTATTTTCTGAAGGATCACCTTGGCAACACCCGGGTAACCTTTGACCAAACAGGAACGGTATTACAGGAAGACAGCTATTACCCATTTGGTATGGCGCAGTCTGGCTTTGCCTACCAGTCCGGTACTTCATACAAGAACAAGTACCTATACAACGGCGAAGAATTGCAGGATGATTTCGGGCTGGGGTGGTACGATTATCATGCCCGTTTCTACGACCCTGCTCTTGAGCACTGGTATGTGGTTGATCCTAAGGCAGAACTTGTTCGAAGATGGAATCAATTATCAAACTTCATTCAAGAGTCAATAAGTACTGATGAAGATAAAAATAAAGAATAAAAAAACTTTTTAGGGTGAATTATCTCAATTTATTAACCGGAACACTAGTTTCTTTTGTCGGCATTTTGTTCTTTGCGTATATCTCGCAGGAAAGACAGAAGGGAGATAAAGGAGGCTATGGAGCACATATTAAAATTTATTTTGGTGCCATAATCTTCATTGTTGTTGGTGTCGTTATGATTATTTCAGAATTATTAAATCTATTGTAGTCTGATAAAATATGTAAAAAAACGGATTAGTTCAAAAGTCAAGGGGGCTGGATGGGACTACAAAGCATAAGTCATATCCACCCTATATCGTTCCGAATAACACTGCTTGCAGTTTAGGGATTATTCGATACCGGCAGCATATTATATCACATCGGTAACATATTTAAGAATCAACCATTTCGGCAATGGTGTAAACGGAAAAAATTATAATCTCAGAAAACAATTACAAAATTATTTTGGAGGAATATATTGTAATATTGCTTTCGGCTACCGTGTTCCTTTTAGTTTTTCAGCAATCCAAAATTTGATTATTGACTGCCGGGAAATCCCCAACCGCTTAGCTTCTTTATCCAGAAGTTGCACCATCCATTCGGGAAAATCCACATTAATCCTCTTATTTTTCAAACCGGGTCTAACAGCTTTTTCCAGATTAAGATATTCCATTATATCCTCACCGTTTTCAAATTTTTTATCAAATTCAATTGCTTTCATATAATTCTATTTCATTTTGTCGTGATCTTCTTACTGAAATAATTCTGATTTTTCTATTTCTGACGGTAAATATTGTTGACCAATGTTTATTATAAATTTTGGCTATCATTAAATACCTTTTCTCGTCTGTAATTTTTGCCGGAATTATTATTCTGTTTTCGTCATCCCATAAATGTTGTGCGTCATCAAAATCAATACCATGCTTACTCTTGTTTGATTTGCTCTTTTTTTCATCAAATTCAAAAGTATACATAATTTTGATATAAATACAGAACAAAAATAGTACATTTTTTGTTTAACTATACAAATATTCTCAGGATTTTTACATCACAGTTCAAGATTTTACCCAAATCATTTCCACCGGATAATTGCCAAAAGTTTTAGTCGAAAGACTGTTTTTCTTTGAAATTCTTTCGGATTACCCTCTTCCCCTTGCCGGCGTTGTCACCAACAAGGAGTCTTCATATTTTCCCAATCCTCTTAATAATATCATAACAAACCTA
>JALSSR010000080.1 GCA_026984135.1 Bacteroidales bacterium | reverse complement strand
GAAAAAATCTTCCTGAAGTTTGGGAATGAGTTCCCGATACTTGTCAAATTCATTGATGCCAATGACTGGCTCTCCATACAGGTACATCCCGACGACGAACTTGCGGCAAGACGTAACGAAGGTATGGGAAAAACCGAAATGTGGTATATTCTTCAAGCGGATGATGGTGCGGAACTGATCAGCGGGTTCAGCAAAAAGGTTGATAAGGAGGAATATCTGAAACATCTGGAAAACAAGACACTGAAATCAATTCTTAATTTTGAAGAAGTCAAAAGCGGCGATGTTTTTTACATTCCCGCCGGCAGGGTGCATGCTCTCGGACCCGGAATCTTACTCGCCGAAATACAGCAGACCTCCGATACAACATACCGTATTTACGACTGGGACAGAATTGATGCGGCCGGTTTCACAAGAGAACTGCATACCGAGCTCGCCGTTGATGCAATTGATTATAATGTTTACAAAGATTATAAAACCACCTATGAAAACAAACTTAATGAAACCGTTAAACTTGTTGACTCACCGTATTTTATTACAAACTTAATACATTTGACAAAACCTTTGAAAAAGGATTACAGCGAACTTGATTCGTTTGTGATATATTTATGTGTCGAAGGAGGTTTTGAATTAAAATATGATGAAGAAAGCATTGACATTAGCAAAGGTGAAGCATTGCTTATTCCCGCAGTTTTTGAAGAAGTCCGGATATATCCTGACAAAGAATCTAAAATACTTGAAGTTTATATGATGATGTGATTTATAAAATTTATAAGCAACTTTATCTAATTGTGGTTTGTCTCATTCAACAAGTTCTATTTTTTGGATTGATAATTGTATTATTTAACGAAATTTTGAATTTTTTAAATCAAACAAATAAAAATCATACACATGAAAAAAGCAATCCTTATAAGTCTGCTTGCGCTTTTCGTTACGGCAGCTTATTCACAAAACGATCAGTTAACAGGACAAAAAGTTCCTTCTGTTGAAGTAAAGACACTTGATGGTACTACATTTAACACTGCCGATATTTCCAATGACGGCAAGCCTGTAATTATCTGCTTTTGGGCTACTTGGTGCAAACCTTGCATCAAGGAACATGATGCCATCAATGATGAATATGAAGATTGGGTAGAAGAAACAGGAGTCAAGTTGTATTCCGTTTCCATTGATAACTCAAGATCAAGCAGCAGGGTTCAACCGTTTGTCAATGGTAAAGGCTGGGAATTTAACTTCTTACTTGATGTTAACGGTGATTTCAAAAGGGCAATGGGCGTTAACGTACCTCCACACACCTTTATTCTGAACGGCAAGAACGAAATAGTCTGGCAACATGTCGGCTACCTTGACGGTGATGAGGAAGAGTATATTGAGATTGTTAAAAAAATAGAAAACGGAGAAGAAATAAAATAACAAATCCCTCAGACATATAAAATCAATTGTTTAACTTTCTAAAAGACAGCAAATTGAAAAACATTTATATCTCATCAAAATTCCTCCTGATAATACTTTTCCTTCCTTCACTTACTTTTTCACAGAATTTTCTTGAAGGATCAAAAGTATCGGGAAACACACAAATTGACGCCCAGGTCTATTCTCAGGATTCCAAACTGGGAATAACGGACTCAACCCTTAATTACAAAAAGTTCGGGATGAACGGCTTTACAAACGTAAGATACACAAACGGTAATTTCAGTGCTTATATGCGTGTTGAAGGTTATCTGAACCCGATGGTAGGATACGACCCCAGATACGAAGGTGTCGGTGTTCCGTATTGGAATGTTAACTATAAAATAGGAAACCTTGAAATGACAGCCGGACATTTTTACGAACAATTCGGCAGTGGCTTGATAATGAGAGGATGGGAAGAATGGACACTCGGCTATGACAATAATTTTTACGGATTTAATGCTAAATTCGCTGCTGCGAAAGGTGTTATGATAAAAGGGCTTGTAGGTGTTCAAAGATATTTCTGGGAACCTTACACCCCTGACAGCAGAGGCATTGTTAAAGGTGTTGACGGAGATTTTTATCTTAACGATATGTTCAAAGGTATGAATAATGCCAAAACAAAAATCACACTCGGAGGTAGCTTTGTCAGTAAATACGAAAAGGTACCCACAATGAATTTTTCGAGAGACTCGGCATATTCGGTTATTGTAGGTACCGACACTACCAACTGGATCAAGAAAACGACATACAGGTATAACTTACCACACAATGTTGGCAGCTGGGCTGCAAGGATAAATATCTCCAACGGAGGATTCAGTTTTTATTCGGAGTATGCGGAAAAGGGAAATGATCCTAACGCAACCAACAACTATATTTATCTAAAGGGACAGGCTATCTATTCCACTATTTCTTATTCGCGGAAAGGATTAGGTATCTATTTCTCATCCAAATGGATCAACAATATGAGTTACAAATCAAGGCTGACCGAATCGGGAAACCCGCCGATGCTTGATATAAATTATCTGCCTGCAACTACCAAGGTACATCAATACAGCTTTGCTGCAATGTATCCCTATGCCACACAACCTAACGGCGAATTCGGATTGCAGGGTGAAGTTGTTTACACAATACCGAAAAAATCAAAACTCGGAGGAAAATACGGTACAACAATAACCGTCAGTTACTCTCTGGCCAACTCAATAAAAAAAGAACAAATTTCAACCGGGATACCCATTGACTCAACCGGAACAAAAGGATATAAATCGCCTTTCTATTCATTCGGAGATATCCCATACTACAGAGACTTTGACGTGAAGTTTGAGCATAAATTCAATAAAACATTTAAAGCCAAGGCTGCCTATTATAATCAAACCTATAACAAACATGTCATTGAAGATGAGATCTATGATAAAGATGAATTGGTCTATGCCCATATCGGAGTTCTGGATATGACCTATAAGTTTACCTGGAAGAAATCGCTTAGGCTTGAGGCTCAGGGCTTATGGACAAAAGAGGATAAAGGTAATTGGGCTGCAATGACCCTTGAATATAACATTGCCCCCAAATGGTCATTTGCCATTATGGATGAATGGAACTATGGCAACGATAATGTTGATATGAGAATACATTATTATAATGTTGCTATCGGATATACAAAAGGTACTAACAGAATTGCAGTACGATACGGAAGACAGCGCGAAGGGCTGCTGTGTGTGGGTGGTGTTTGCCGTTATGTACCGAACTCAACAGGTTTGACAATTACTTTAACAAGCTCTTTTTAATGATGAATAAAAAGTATATTAAAATGAAATATAAATATTCTTTTGTGATTATAGCAGCGGTTTTTTTAATGAGTTGGACCGCCTGTGATAAAATTGACGAACCCTTGCAGGTTGTTAATGTGCAGAATATTCCGGAACATATTGATGACACTCTATTTTTTGCAGATTCTGTTCTGGTAACTCAAAAGCAAGTACTTCTGGAAGACTTTACAGGTCATCAATGTGTTAACTGTCCGACAGCAGCTCTTGCCGCTCATCAGTGGTCGGAAGATTACAACGGCCGGTTGATAATTTACGGAATTCACGCAGGATATCAGGCATTACCCGACCCCGGCTCCATTTATTCAGCCGATTTTACCTGCCCTACAGGCGATGAACTTTTTAATTTCTTCAATCAGCCCCTTAACCCTTCAGCTCCAATTGACAGGGTTGAATATAACGGTTCAATTATTCTCTATTACATCACAGGAGACTGGAAAGCTGCCGTTGACATTGAAATGGCAAAAGAGAATCTGTTTGATATGAAAATCAAAAACAGTTATTATCCGAAAAAAAAGGCTGTTTCAATTAATGTTTGGTCAACACCGAAAACGGAACTTGAGGGAAAATACAAATTGGTGGTTTATATAGCGGAAGACCATATTATTGCAGCACAAAAAAACAACAATTCCGATATAGGACCTGAACCGGACTGGGTAGATTACGACCATAGAAATGTGTTAAGAGATGCCGTTAACGGAACTTTCGGCGGCTATATAACCGACGACGGAACCATTTCGCAAGGAGAAACATATTACAATCAGTTTTATTACAAGATCAATAGCGACTGGCTTACCGATTCGACCGACCTCATCATTATTGCTTATATTCTTAATGAAGAGAGCGGTGAAATACTCCAGGCAGGAGAGCTGAAAATCAAGACTGAAAAGTAATATGGTATTAAATCCAACGGGATATAACCAAAAAATTACTAAGCGGCAAATTCAATCCGCTACTGCTTTACCTCTTTTATGAGCATAATGTAAACGGGGAAGTGGTCGCTGTAGCCACCTATATAAACACCGCCTGCAAATGTACGCCACGGATAACCTTTATATCGGCCTTCTTTCTGCTTAAGGAAAGGCTTGTTGAATACCCTTGCTTTATAAAATTTATATGTAGAGTAGTCTTTTCCGAGAAGTCCCTGCGAGATTATTATCTGGTCAAAAAGATTCCACTTATCGCGATATGCCAGCGAACCTATACCGTCTTTATATAACTTCCACATTGGGTTAAACATATCGTCCCCGGCCAGTTGCGACTCTTTACCTTTGGCTCTCAGATGTTCCATAACACTCGGGTTAACAGGGTCGTCATTAAGGTCGCCCATAACCATAATCTTTGCATCTTTATTGATTGCAAGCAATGAATCAACAATATGGCGGCTAAGGTCTCCGGCAGCATTTCTTTTCGGACGGCTCTTTTTCTCTCCTCCACGGCGCGACGGCCAGTGATTAACAATGATGCTAACCTCCTCACCGTCAAGCAGCCCGGTAACTACAAGTTGACTACGTGTCCTGAAATTAGTATCTTCGGGTAATGTTAGCGGATGGGCTTTCCAGTTTGTGACCTTGAAATATTTGGGATTATAAAGCAAGGCTACATCTATACCCCTGCGATCGGGAGTATCATAATGAACTATCTGATAATTTCTGTCCTTTATTGCATCTTGTTTTACAAGGTCTTCAACAACGCCCTTGTTCTCAATCTCTGAAATACCAAGAATAGCAACCCCGTCGGGAGATACATCGGTAGCAATCCTGGAAATGGCATAAGCCATATGATTAAGTTTTTCGTGATATCTTTGGGATGTCCAGTGTGCGCTTCCTGTCGGAGTAAACTCCTCGGCAAACAACAGCTCGGGATTTAAAATAGTATCGAAAAGATTTTCAAGATTGTAAAATCCGACACAAACAACTTTATATTCTTTTTTATCCTGAGAATATGTTGTTAGTGATGCGAAAAGAAAAATGAAAAGCACGGAAGTAATAAAATATTTTTTCATCATTTTAATATATTCTTTTAAATAATCTGCAAAATTATCATTATTATCGAAAATAAATGATTTTATTTATTTATTTCAAAAGCTTTTTACTAATTTTGCCCGCCCCGTTCTAAAATGGGCTTATGAAAATTCATAATTTATGAAACATATATTTACTACAATTGCATTTGCTTTCCTTGTAATAACAGTAAATGCACAAGAAAAGGACACGCTAAAGGTCAACCCCGAAGAAGATGCTATTCCGAAGATTTTTGTAAATGCCACTTCCGATGAGGCAGGCATTGAAGGTCAGGATATTTCAGGGCTGCTACAATCGTCGAAGGACATTTTCGTATCTACAGCCGGTTACACTTTCGGGACTACACGGTTTAAGATCAGAGGCTTCAACAGCGAAAACACAACGGTAATGATGAATGGCATTCCCGTGAATGATATGGAGACGGGAAGGGCATACTGGTCGAGCTGGGGTGGTCTTAATGATGCAACCAGGAACAAGGAGATAAGAGTCGGGATAGCACCCTCGGAATATACTTTCGGCGGTGTTGGAGGCACTACCAATATGGTTACCCGTGCATCATCATTCCCGAAAGGTGTCAAATTAACCTATTCTTCCACAAACCGCAGTTACCGTAACCGTTTAATGATAACGGCTGCAACAGGTATGCAGGATAACGGCTGGGCTTTCACAGTCTCCGCTTCCAGAAGATGGGCTCAGGAAGGCTATGTTGAAGGCACTTTCTACGATTCCTGGGGATATTTCCTTTCGGCTGAGAAAAAAATTAACGAGCATCACAGCATCGGACTGATTGGTTATGGCGCTCCTACCTTGAGAGGAAAGAACGGAGTTAGTGTTCAGGAGGCTTACGATTATGCCGGCACAAATTATTATAACCCGTACTGGGGTTATCAAAACGGTGAAAAGCGAAATTCCAGGGTAAGCAATTATCATCAACCTATGATTATGCTGACAGATTACTGGAAGATTGACAACAAAACAACCCTTAACACCTCTGTTTACTATTGGTTCGGGCCGGGTGGCAGTACGGCACTCGACTGGTACGACCGTGATGATCCGAGACCGGATTATTACAAAAACCTGCCAAGCTACGACAGGGATTATAACGGACATACGCAAGCCGAAAGAGAATATCTTTGGAAAAATGACCCCTCTTTCCGTCAACTTGATTTCGACGGCTTTTATTTCGATAATCGCAAGAATCTATACACTGTCCATAATGTGGAGGGTATCCCCGGTAATTCATACACGGGTAATATGTCGGCTTATATTTTGGAGGAAAGAAGAAACGACAAAAACCAGTTCGGTTTAAATTCTGACTTTAAAAAGGAGGTTAATGAACATTTTACACTTTCCGCCGGCTTGAACCTTACCTGGTACAAAGTTAATCAATACAAAATTGTTAATGACCTGCTCGGCGGTGACTATTACAATAACTGGGATAAATATGCGGTCAGGGACTTCAGTTTTACCGACAGCACCAAAATACAGAACGACTTGAATCATCCCAATGCCATTGTTAAAGAGGGCGACAGATTCGGTTATGATTATGTGGCAAATGTAAATAATTACGAACTTTTCGGACAAGGTGATTTCACTTATGCCAAAATTGATTTTTATGTAGCTGCAAAAATCGGATTTAACCAGTTTTGGAGAACGGGTAATATGCGTAACGGAAAGTTCCCCGACAATTCCTATGGTGATTCCGAAAAAAATAATTTCACAAATGCCGGCATCAAGGGTGGTATAACTTATAAAATTACAGGACGGCATCTGATAACGGCAAACGGTTTCTTTATGACCAGAGCACCATATTTCCGTACTGCTTATGTTTCACCACGTACAAGAGATCAGGTTGTTTCCGGTTTGACAAATGAAAAAATAATTTCTGCGGATTTAAGCTACATCTACAGATCGCCATATGTAACTTCCAGACTGACCGGATATTATGCAAAGTTTATGGATCAGGCATATTCCAAGAGTTATTATCATGATGTATTGCGAAGCTTTGTGAATTACAACATGGTGGGTGTTGATAAAGTTCATTACGGCATGGAGGCTTCCATTGAAGGAAAAGTGACGCAGAATTTCACTCTCTACGGTGTTGCGGCGATAGGAAACTATTTGTATGCATCAGACCCTGTTGCAACAATTTCTGCCGACAACATTGCAAAAGTAATAAGCAACAGAAAGGTTTATCTTGAGGGGTATAAAATCGGTGGATTCCCTCAAACGGCTATGTCGGCAGGTATTAAATATTTCTCATCAAGATATATTTTTGCAGGATTCAGTTTTAACTATTACGACAATGCATATCTTGAAGCCAATCCTGACAGACGAACTCGGGAAGCCGTTAAGAACTTTGGTCCGGAATACCCCGAAAGGGATGTTATTCTTGGACAGGAGCGTTTAAGCTCATCCTACACAATGGATATTTATGTCGGCAAATCCTGGAGAATAAGCCATAAATACTATCTTTCGCTTAATTTCAGTTTAAGCAATATTCTTAACAATACCGATTTCGCTTTCGGCGGGTTTGAGCAATTCAGATATAATCCTTTGGATATTAATAAGTTTCCTCCAAAGTATTTTTACCTCTACGGACGTCAGTATTATTTAAATGTTAATTTTAGATTTTAGTTTTTGTAAATAACAAACAATCATATTACAATGAAAAAAGCATTCATTTTTACAGCAGTTTTACTACTCGGAATTACAGCATTATTTCTCAACAGTTGTGTTAAACAACCGCCTGAAGCACCGCCGGTGTCAAACATTCCCTTTAACCCTGACAAGGTTATGACAATTCAACAAATAAAAAATATTTATATTGACAGTTCCGGTGCTTACACATTTACCGACACTATTTCATTATTTGCGGTTGTAACTGCTGATGAAAGTTCGGGAAATATTTACAAAAGTGTTTATGCTCAGGATAATACGGGAGCCATCCAGTTAAACTTCATTAATTCGGGAGGGCTTTATGTCGGAGACTCAATCCGTATTTTGCTTCTCGGCTCAACTATTGACCAGTATCACGATTTGAACCAGATTCAAAACCTGAAAGTTTCGGAAAACATTTTAAAATTAAAAACCGATGTTATTATTGAACCCGAACTTACCACGATAGCTGAAATTAAAAGTAACCGTTCCTACTGGGAATCACGGCTGATAAAACTCGACAGTGTTCAGTTTACTGAAGCTATGCTTGGAGAAACTTTTGCCGATACGGTCAACCTTACAACTGAAAACCGTGACCTGGAAGATTGTGAAAGTAACGGAATGATTGTTCGTACGAGTGGTTATGCAAATTTTGCAGGAAAATTACTCCCCGAAGGTAATGGCTCTATTGTTGCCATTGAAACATTTTATGCCAGCGGAAGTAATGTAACCGACCAGTTGATCATAAGAAATTATAATGAGGTGCAACTTACAGGCACCAGATGCGGATCAGGAGGCGGTGGTGTCATTGAGCCTGTTGCCGAAGTGAATGAAGAGTTTAACTCTGTCGAGGATTATACGGACGTTGCCTTGCCGGGATGGACTAACATAATTGTAGAAGGAAACAGGAGATGGCAGGGAAAAACTTTCAGCGGAAATAAATATGCTCAGGCTTCAGGATACAATTCAAATCTTGACGCTATGGAAACCTGGCTTATAACCCCGCCGGTAATTAATACAAGCGGAGATAAGATACTTACTTTTAAAGGTGCTATTGCATACTGGGAACACCTTCCCGGTAATGTGCCGATGACTGTTATGGCTTCAACCGATTATGACGGATCTAATTTTGAAACTGCAACCTGGACTGAACTTTCACCCAATTTGCCTGATGAGAACAGTGCAAATTATAGCTGGGTTGAATCCGGAGATGTTTCTCTTGCCAATTTTGTCGGCAATGTTGCTATTGCCTTCAAATATACAGGCAGCGGTACTGAAACAACTTCCTTTCAGGTTGACGATGTAGTTATTAGTAATAACGGTGGTGGTGGCGGCGGCGGAAATCCGATTCCTCCTGTTGCCGAAGTGAATGAAGAATTTAACACGGTTGAAAACTTTACGGATATAGATTTGGATGGCTGGACTAATATAAGTGTTGAGGGAACAAGAAAATGGCAGGGTAAAGATTTCAGCGGAAATAAATATGCTCAGTCAACAGGATACAATTCGGGACTGGACGCGATGGAAACTTGGCTCATCACTCCCCCTGTTATAAATACAAGCGGGGATAAAAAACTAACATTTAAATGTGCTATGGCATACTGGGCACACAATGCAGGAAATCAACCGCTCACAATACTTGCTTCCACCGATTACGACGGAACAAACTTTGAAACCGCAACCTGGACGGAACTAACCGCCACTTTGCCCACCTCCGGAAATGCCAATTACGAATGGGTTGAATCCGGAGATGTATCCCTTGCAGGGTTTACCGGAAACGTTGCAATTGCATTTAAATACGTAGGAAGCGATACAGAATCCACATCAATGCAAATTGACGACGTTGTTGTGGGCACCGGCGGTGGCGGCGGTGGAGGAGGAATAGAGCCTGTTCCTTCGGTAAATGAAGTATTTGACGGCGTTACCGGCTACGAAAATGTAGATATTGAAGGTTGGTCCAATATTGTGGTTTCAGGTGACCGTCTGTGGCAGGGAAAAGAGTTTAGCGGGAATAAATATGTTCAGGCAACGGGTTATAATTCAGGTTTGAGTGAAATGGAAACCTGGTTAATCACACCTCCTGTAATCAATACTAACGGAGATAAGGTTTTGAGTTTTAAAAACGGGATGGCCTATTGGGCACATAATGCGGGAAATAATCCTTTAACAATTCTGGCTTCTACCGATTTTGACGGAACAAATTTTGAAACGGCTACCTGGACCGAAATTTCGGCAAACCTTGCAACAGCAGCAAACACCAATTACGAATGGATAGAATCCGGTGACGTATCATTATCGGGATTTGTTGGAAATGTTGCCATTGCTTTCAAATATGTCGGAAGTGATACGGAATCAACTTCCATTATTATTGACGACGTTGTTATTGAATAAAAATAAATATCGGATTTCGACGTTATTGGCATTTAACCGTTAATATTATAATTGTGAGCGATACATTAGTCATAATACCGACTTACAACGAAAAAGAGAACATCGAGAAGATAATCAGAAAGGTCTTTTCTTTACCTAAAGAGTTTGATATCCTGATAGTTGAGGATAACTCTCCCGATGGCACCGCCGATATTGTCAAACGGCTTATTAAGGAGTTTCCGGGCAGGTTGTTCATAGAAGAACGAAAGGGTAAACTCGGTCTCGGTACGGCTTACATCCACGGATTCAAATGGGCTCTTGAAAGAGATTACAAATATGTGAATGAGATGGACGCCGACTTTTCGCACAATCCGGATGATTTAATCCGCCTGTACAATGCTCTTGCCAAAGAGGGATTTGACGTTTCCATAGGCTCAAGGTATATCAAAGGTGTGAATGTGGTTAATTGGCCGATGGGCAGAATATTAATGTCATATTTTGCCTCAATGTATGTCAGAATTGTAACGGGAATACCTGTCAGGGATACAACAGCAGGATTTGTTTGCTGGTCAAGGGAAGTACTTGAAAATATTGATCTCGATAAAATTAAATTCATTGGTTATGCTTTCCAGATTGAAATGAAATTCACAGCATGGAAACTCGGTTATAAAATCAAAGAGGTTGACGTCATCTTTACCGACAGGACCGAGGGCACATCAAAGATGAGCGGGGGAATTTTCAAGGAAGCTATTTTCGGTGTGCTGCAACTCAAAATAAGAAGTATTTTTAAAAAGCCGAAAAGGTTGAAAGGATAGTTTAGACAATCGTCTTTCTATGTTTTTATTTTTCACCTTTTGATTTGTGACGCTTTGCATACAACTGATAAATCAATCCGTCGGCAAATCCTATTTTCGGAACAAAAAGAGATTTTATCTTTATGATTTTTATAATGAAAATAAAAATCTTCGCTGCCGGGATTATAACGTCAGCCCTGTCGGGACGTAATCCCAATTTCTTGATTCTTTCCTCCAAAGTAAAACTTTCGAGATGGTTGAGAGCATATATAAGTTCGGACGTTTTAAGAGTATATGTTGATGGTGAACCGTAAATCTTATTGATTTTATTGATATTGCCTCCCGAACCGACAACATTGATACTTCCGAAATGTTCCTTATACTTCATAAGAAAATCTTCAAGTCTCTTCCATTCCGACTTTTTGACTTTTCCGGCCAGTAGTCGTAATGTACCAATTTTAAATGAGGTTACACCAAGAACGACATCATTTAGCAAAATAGATATTTCCGTACTTCCACCACCCACGTCAATGAACATTGACAACCCATGCGGATGCTCAAATTCTATTTTGTTAGTCTGCCTTATTATGTCGGCTTCCTCAATGCCGGTAACCAACCTGACTGAAAGCTGCGCTTCCTCCTTAATCCTTTTAATCAGTTCCTCTCCGTTTATTGCTTCCCGCATTGCAGCAGTAGCACAGGCTGCATAATCCACCGGTTTGTAAACATCAATGAGAAGCTTAAATGCTTTCAGGGTTTTAATAAGATTATCAGCCCGTTTCTTAGAAATTTTATTATTTGTATAAACATCTTTTCCCAACCTTGTCGGAATTCTAACAAGAGTCGCCTTTTCAACATATATTTTCTTTTCCGATTCAAATACATTTGCAAAAAGCAATCTGGCTGCATTTGATCCTATGTCTATAGCTGCGTATATCATTTTTGTCGTTTTTTTATATCTTTCATAGCCGTCCGTAACTCCGAAACTATCAAAATTATCAATACACTGATTTAACCATTTCACAAAACCTGCAAGGTTCATCTAACGCATCGGCTTCCACACAAACCTTACAGGATTTGCCTTACCAATCCACCGATTTAACAGATTTAACCATTTTACCAATCCTCCTTTTCTCCAATCCTGCAAGGTTCATCCTACGCACCGGCTTCCGCACAAACCTTACAGGATTTGCCTTACCATTATACCGATTTAACCATCTTTTTAAAATATTCATACGTTTCAAATTGCGACCTCACTTTCTTTCCGGACTTGGTTTTGCGATATCTGTTTACACCTTTCTCATCACTAATTCTTGCCTTGCAATTATCTTTCAGTTGTATCTGAAGCATATCCCATATTTCCTTTCTGATATTCTCATCCAGTACAGGAGTTACAACTTCTATCCTGTGATCAAGGTTTCGCGGCATCCAATCGGCAGAGCCAATAAAATATCCGTTATCATTGTTATTACAAAACACAAATACTCTGGAGTGTTCCAGAAAACGGTCAACAATACTTATCATTTCAATATTTTCGCTAACACCTTTTACTCCGGGAACCAAAACACAAATACCCCGAATTATCATTTGTATTTTTACACCTGCATTGCTTGCCTGATACAGCTTCCTAACTATCTTCCTGTCTACCAGATTATTAAGTTTAATAATTACCCAGGCATCCTTTCCTTCTTTTTTATTTTTGATTTCATTATCCAGCCTCTTGATAATCCAGTTACGCAAATGGAAAGGAGAAACTATAAGATGATTAAAGACCGGCGGCATATACCGTGTTTCAAACAATCTGAAGACCTTATCAACTTCGGCTGCGATATGCTGATTAGCCGTCAGTAAGCTGTCATCGGCATAGACCTTAGCTGTTGACTCGTTAAAGTTTCCGGTACTTATATTTGCATAAAAAACATCCTTGTCATCTTCGCGACGTTTCACACAAATAAGCTTACTATGAACTTTATATCCGGGAATAGTCGGAATTATCTTCACACCTTCATCGTGTAGTTTTCCTGCCAGTATAATATTGGCCTCTTCATCAAACCGGGCTTGAATTTCAAGAAAAACAGTCACCTTTTTCCCGTTCCGGGCTGCATTTACCAGAGCATTAACAACATTTGAATACCTTGCAGCACGGTAAAATGTCATTTTTATTTCCGTTACCTGAGGGTCAATGGAAGCCTCACGCAAAAAATCAATAATATACTTGAACGACTGATAAGGATAATGAAGCATAATATCCTTCTCTTTCATTAATCCGATAATACTTTTGTTTTCGGGAATGTCTTTGTGTGGCAATGGAGGAAAATCGGGATATCGCAGTTCCTTGGGCCCTATTTCGGGAAATGCCATAAAATCTTTAAAATTATGATATCTGCCACCACTTCTCATATTATCATCGGCAGATATTTTCAGTTTTTTCATAATTTTTGCAAGTAATTTCTGAGGAATATCACGATCATATACAAAACGAACAGGAGCACCTCGTTTTCTTTGCTTCAGACTTTCACTCATTTTTTCAAGGAAACTTTTCGATATATCTTCATCTATATCAAGTTCCGCATCACGGGTTATTTTGATTGTGTATGCATTAAACGTATCATATCCGAAAATTGAAAAAATATCTGCAAGGCAATATCTTATTACATCGTCAAGAAGTATGATGAAGTGCTTATTTTCCGTTCCGGGTAAGATGAGAAATCGTGACAGCGACCGCTGCGGCACTTTGATCAATGCGTAGTTATCTTTCAAATCCTTGGTTGAGCTTGTCATCTCTACTGCAAGATAAATTGAACCGTCTTTTATAGAGGTGTTTTTCTGAAAATTTTCAAGCATAATCGGAAAGAGATACTGCCGCATCTCCTCCTGATAAAAATGTTTTACAAATCGTCCCTGTTCTTCAGAAAGTTGTTTCTCGTCAACAATAAAGATTCCCTTTTTTTTCAGCTCCTTTTTTATTTTGAAGTATGTTTCCGTAAAAACAGTTTCCTGTTCGGCAACTATTTCAAATATATCCGAAAGTATCTTTTTGGGATCATCTTTATCGTCAAGATAACTTTTGTCCAACTTTGCAAGTCTGTTCAGGCTGGCAACTCTCACTCTGAAAAACTCATCACGATTATTAGAAAAAATACCAAGGAACTTTATCCTTTCAATAACCGGAACCGCAGGATCAATTGCTTCCTGCAAAACACGTGCATTGAAATGAAGCCAGCTTATCTCCCTGTTAATAAAATATTTATCCCATTGTTTAGCCATAGCAGATGATTTTTCGTTTGAATGCGACGGAGCATTTTCAAAAAAAATTGCGAGTATGGGACAAAGATAAAAAAATTAGTGTTTCAACAGACTTGGATAAACATAAAACTTCTTATTATTTTTGGCATCTGTAATTTTATCCCATTTACCGGTTTTAAATTCGATTGCCACAACTGCCGATGTGGGCATCCAATCAATTTCATTTTTAAGAAAATAATTGGCAAAATTAGTGAATGTAGGATTATGCCCCACCAGCATTACAGATTTAATGGTGTCGGGAACAGTAAAAACAGTATCAAAAACATCATCTTCACTTGCTTCATATAGATTATCTTCGTACTTTATTTCTGATTCCGGGTATCCCAGTTTTGCTGCAATGATACGTGCCGTTTCAGACGCACGTATTGCACTGCTTGAGATGATAAGGTCGGGCTTAACATTTTTTTTGATAAGATAACCGGCAATCAGTTCAGTCTTTTTAATGCCCTTCTCCATCAATGTCCTGTCATGATCGGAAACTTCCGGATTGTCCCAGGCTGACTTGGCGTGGCGCATCAGATACAATATCTTTTTTGGCTTATTCCTGAACATCGGCATTCAGTTTTGGGAAGTTTATCTCATCTTTAACAACAAAAGCATTGGGGTATGAACCGGATATTTTTTTTAGAAAGGCCTCGGCCTCCATCTTTGTCCTGTAGTCACCTATTCGCACTTTGTAATACGGTTCCTGAAAAATCAAATAAACCGGAACATTGGAATACTTATTCACAAAGTTTGATTTAGCCTCAATTGCCTGGCTTTTGGAATAGTTACCCGCTTCAAAAAATATCTGTATCCGCCAGCCCTCGATTGCAGGGTCAAACTCGTTAGCCTTAATATGAAATTTTACCAATGAATCAACTCTCGCATCCTGTACAATTAAAGAATTGTTAACCGTATCAATCTGTCCGAAAGAGAATAAAACAGTTAAAGAAAAAACTCCGGTAATTATATATTTGATCATTCGATTAAAATTTAAATCATTGCAAAAATAGATGAATTTATTCAGAAAGCAGAAAACGTTTTTAAACAAACAAATATTGCACCTCTCCCGGTTAATCAATTTAAAAGAATATTTTTATGAATACCGCCTATAAGCTATTTTTCTTACCTCGTCTGAATCCTGATATACTCTTTTGCATGGATACTGAGGACGGGAATAGGCGAATGATTAACCATTTGCTGAGCATAAGCACCGAGGAAGAGATTGGCGGTTGTAGTCTCCTGTTCTGTCATAATAGCAATCATATCGGCATCCACAGCCTTGGCATACTCAATTGATGCATTCGTTATATTTTCCGCTTCAACGGTCTCAACCTTATATGGGACCTTTTCTTCGTCAAGATACTTTTGAACCTGTTTCGAGTAGTTGTCAACCTTATATTTCACTGCTTTTATTGTTGAAGAGTACAGCGAAACAATATGAATTTCGGAACCAAAATATTTTGCAACCTTTGTGGTATAAGGCACTTTTTGTCTTGTCTCCAGCGAACTGTCAATGGGAAGGACAATCTTTTTAATATCATCAAATTCATAATTTGTCCTAACGGTAATTACCGGACAGGGTGCATAAGTTACAATACGGTATGCATTACTTCCAATCCAGAATTCTTCAAATCCTGAAACACCATGTGTTCCGGCAACTACAAGCTCAGCATCAATATATTTAGCCTGATTGGCGATCTCCTGATGCACTTTTCCCCTGCGAATTTTATATGTTATTTCACCTTGCTTCAGCTTATCTTTATACTTTTCAACAAGTGCTTCCAGATTATTGGCAATCACCCTTCTCGACTCGGGAACCTCTATAGGCATTGCGGTTTCATCCGAACTTTGATTATCAACCCACACCATTAAGATGCTTGCTTTGAAGGTGTTTGCAAAGTTTATGGCATATTCAAGCGCATGTATGGAACAACGCGAAAAGTCTATGGCTACGATTATCTGTTTCATGATTCTGTCGGTATTAAATTGCATTGGCTAAAGTACATAAAAAATCAATACAAATGACGATTCAATGATTTTTTTTAATCATTTTGGTCAGAACATAATTATTGTTACCATTTTGTCTCGTCATATTCAACCAGATAGGTTGAAATTTCAACGTTTTCAATAGTTTCTTTTTGTTCTTTAACGGTTTCGGGGTAGGGTATTCCCTTTGGACAAAAAACCAGATAAACCCCTTTTGGAAGGTTTAGACTGCTACAATAATAGGCAAGTTGCTTTTTGCCTTCAATAAACTGTTTTTCGTAATAGTAAATTTTTGTTTCAATCAAATATTCATCGGAATCCACATTTATTATTAAGTCGCTTTTGCCGAGCCCGGTATTCGCTTCGCGGTAGCTTTTCCCACCCACGACCTGTAAGAACGCCTGAATATAAGTTTCAAAACTATATATCAGTGCACTTTCCCTTATCCCGATGTAGTTTCCGTTTTTGTCTTTTTCCAAAAAAACCTTGAACCCACGACGTTTTACATAAGTTTTATAGCCGCGAATCAGATAATCCATATCTAATCTTCCGTTTTTGAAGAGTTCTTTCAATACAAACCTCCGTAAAATATCCTTACTTTCACCGTTTGTGTACGGGTAAAATGCTTTATAAAGCCGCTTTTTGTAAAACGGCACCCAAAAAACAACGTTTCCATCAATGTCCTTTTTTATCAGTCCGTTGGTGTGAAGCAATTTAATGCTTTCTCTGTCAATGTCAA
>JALSSR010000079.1 GCA_026984135.1 Bacteroidales bacterium | reverse complement strand
TATACATTACCCAGGCAACAACAAAGGTAAAGAGGGTAAGAATAGAAAATGGAATTATCATCATTTTTGCAAGTGTTTGGTTAAAAATGATGATCAATATGTAAATCCTGACAAACATCATAGCAGTGGCTAAAATCACCGCTGCAGTCACCTGATTCAGAGCAGAGTCAGGCTCTTTGCTTTTTCTGGCAAGCACAACAGTCGTTGCAGTGCTGCTATACAATCCGCCAAGTAATCCGGTCAATATTATACCATTTTTCGGAAAAACAAACTTTTTCAATAAATAACTTAGGTAAGATACCCCTGAGACAACTACAACAACAAGCCAGAATTTAAATGGGGAGATCGGGATAATATCGCTGATGACATTATGGGGTAATAACGGAAGAATGATGCCACTCATTGCAAGAAACTTTGCAAGAATTACAAATTCATTATTATCGAACTTGCCGGAAAGAGTTTTAAACTGTTCTTTTAATTCGGTTAGAAACAAAACGGTTGAAACTATCAGAACCGTCATCCAAACAGGTTTTGTATATATCAAAGGAGCAAGGCTGTATGTTATGAGTACGGAAATCATTGAGGTTATCCCGAACATTTTCTGTTCTTCAATCTTTTTTAAATAATAAATACCGAGGAATACCGAAACCAGGATTGCTCCCAAACCGAAAAGCCACATTTTTAAAGGAGAAATAACATAAAGAACGAATCCGAAAATACCGATGAAAGTATAGGTACGGTCCATTCCGAAAACGGTTTCCGATTTCTCGTTAAAATGGTGCCTTCTTTGCTCCAGACCTATTAAAAGTGAGAAAACCGTTACCAAAAGGAACTTGATAAAATCGTCCGGTATATTAGTGGTCAAATTCATTTGGATAAAGTTTTTTTCTTTTCGGACTTTTTATAAACAAATTCTATAATGTATGAAGCCAAAATCATAGTCATTCCAATCAAAGCTCCGGTATAATTTGTTGTAAACTGCTGATACATCAATGCCGTAAGGGCGGAAACACAAAGAAGTGCTCCTATAAAAGAAACCCATTTATTCGCTTTTGTCTCTTTCGCAAGTTTAAAATTGGCAATATTAACAATTGCAAATATTAGCAAAAACCCTGCACTCCCTGATGTAGAAATGCTTTCAAGATTAAAGAAATTGGCAACTACAAGGGTTAATAATGCGGTTATAATAAGACCCACAGGCTCGTTCCACAATGTAGTTGTAAACTCGTGACTCATCTCATCATCTTCGGCAAGTTCATAATTCACTCTGCTACCTCCGTAAAGGCTTACGTTTATTGCAGAAAAAGTGGATATCAAAGCCGTAATACTTATAATTATGTATCCGGCTTTCCCAAGAACAGGTTCGGCAGCCAAAGCAAGGACATATTCCTGTGCTTTGCTTATCTTTTCAAATGGAACCGACCCAACGGTTATAAAGGCTATGATAACGTAAAGGATTATAACAAAAACAACTGAAATATAAAATGCAGCCGGTATGTTTTTTAAAGGATTTTTTATACTTGGAGCTGCGTTTGCAATCAACTCAAATCCTTCATAAGCTACAAAAATAACAAATCCACCACTTACGAGCTTAAAAGGCCCAACCCAATTGATTAAAGAAAGCTGATGAATATTTGTATTACCATTCAACCCCCATAAACCTATCACGGCAAATATGGCAAGAATAAAGATTTTTATAAAAACAGCAACGGATTCTGTCATACTTACCACTTTAAAACTGATATAATTTAATAACGTGCAGAAAACAATTATTGCCGTTATAAGAATATGCTTGTCTGTAGAAAAGTCACCTGTTATTTTAAATAAAGCCGCTCCGTAAGACCCAAAAGCCGACGAATAAAGTGAAAGCATAACTATATAGCTAATCCACAGGAGGTTATTTGTCCCTCCACTAAATATATTCTTACCAAAACCCTGATTGATAAAGTTAACCGTTCCACCGGTATTTGGAAACTTTAATGAAAGTTTGGCATAGGAATAAGAAGTAATAAAAGCAACAATCCCGGCAATTAGAAAAGCTGCCGGTGTACCACCTTTGGCAAGTTCAACTGCCAATCCTAAAACGGCGAATATGCCACCACCCACCATTCCGCCAATGCCAATCGCAACGGCCTCTGTTAATCCTATCTTACTTTTTGTTTTTAACATCAATTTCAAATTATCTTGTCCGGCTCCTGACGGTATATGTCCGTAAGCAACTTATAAAGTTCAGGATGGCGGCTTTTTAATTTATCGGGATTATCGAAAAAATATTCACTCACGACCGAAAGAAACTCCGCATCATTAGTCAGTGCATAGGGATTGATATCGGAATTGCCTTTTTTGATCTTTAACATCTCTTTCTTGATCTCCTTGATCCAGGGAAGGGAGTAAGAATGTTTGAACAAGATTTCAGGAACACCGTCAACTGCACCGTCAGCTTTGTCAATGAGATGGACAAACTCGTGTATTCCCACATTATTACGGTGTCTTGTACCGTTGAAAGCTGCCTCCAGGTCAGGCTTGGACAATAGCACTGTCCCATTCAGATAACCGTCACCGACCATCCCGAGAATATCACGCTGTCCTACCTCATCGGAAGTCTGAAATTTCTCATCAAAAGAATTGGGATATAAAAACACTTCCCTGACATTCGGATAGTTATACTCGGGAAATCCGAACATCGGAATAACGGCACTTGCCGCCACAAGCAGTTTGTCGCCATCATCAATATCCACATCAATACCTTTGATATCCTTTTCGGCAATAAATTGTTTTATCCTGTTTTCAAACTCCTTTTTTCTGTCATCAGGCAGATTTCTGTAATAAAGAACCCTTTCGGTCAAAAACTTTTTCCATTTTAGAGGAAATGGCTCTTTAAGCAATTTCTCATCCACTTTTTTAGGTTTAAACACATACTTAACAATAACATACAATGCTACAACAACAACAATTACTGAAAATGCAATTCCCATTTTTCGGATTTTAATAATCGTTTGACAAATTTATGAATGGCAAATGTACATAAAATTTCTCTAACGGGTTTGTTTAGAATCAGTATACAATCTTGCATGCAGGCAGATTCATCTACTCCACAGCCATCTGCAAATTACCTTCAAATGCTCCTTACAATGACATCAAAAACACTTTCCCGAAAGTTCCCTGAAACTTTTTAAAAGTATCGGACACATCCTGATAATTGTTATTTTCAAGGGCATCTAACCATTTGGAATAGAGACCGGCAACATTTTTAAATTCTTTGTTGAACTCTTCCGTTTTTTTCTCTTTTTTCTTGAACTCAAGAACTTTTTTATACACCTCCCTGACATTTTTTATGTTTCCTTCTGCGCCGGGATAATTTGTTGCATTGACCATATTGGTTGTCATTGCCACCTGCGACATCCATCTGAACATCATATCCGTTAATGTGAGATGTCCGTTAACGGTATGTATTTTATCGAACAACATACAAAACCTCGAACAGTTCATTGCGGCAACTTTGTAATTTTCTTTTTCAACTCTAGTTTGCAATGCGTCAATGATGTCGTTAAAACCCGCAAAATAAGATTTCCATAACGGGTCATTTGAATATTCTTCAGGAGGATTATCAGCATATTTCTTCTGAAGTTTGCCAAACTGTTCCCTGAACTCTTTTAATCCCTGAAGCATCTCGGCTTTTTTGTGCATTGCAGGCTTTTTGATCAGTCCGCAGGTCATTATTGCTTTTTTATGAAAAGCAGTGAAGTCTTTTTCAAAATTTGATTGTGCAATGGAATGGTTGCCAATAACAGCCATCAAAAACAGCACACCGGCCAGTTTAATCACAATTGTTTTCATTTTTTTATTTTTTTAATTACACAATATTATGTTTATTTTCAATTATTTAAGCTCCTCAAAATATTTCCAAAACTATGAAACTCTGACTTTAACTTTTTTCTTTTTACCATCTGCAATATATGCAAACATCGGCACATATATCAATGTCAGCAGAGTACCGATTAGCAAACCGCCAATAGCGACATCTGCCAACGGGCTGAGCCGTTCCAGCCCGACAGCCTGCTCCAGCGCAATTGGTATCATCCCTGCTATTGTACCGAAAGCGGTCATCATTACAGGACGAAACCTCACGCGCACACTTTCCATTGCACTCTCGAAGGGAGTCTCTCCCTTATCCTTGTACATCTGATAGAAATCAATAAGCAAAACGGCATTTTTGATTATGATACCGAACAACAGCAAAATACCCAGCATACTCGGCATACAGCTCGGTTTGTGAAATAAGAGCATTCCCCAGGCAGCGCCAATCATCGAAAGCGGCAGCACAAATATCATTATCAATGAGAGGCGGACAGATTTGTAAATGGCTATCAAGGCAATTGTCAAAAGTAATATTCCGAGAGCAATGGCTTTCAGCATCCGTTGGAAACTATCGTTTATCTGTGCTATATCGCCTTCCTGAGTAATTATCACATCATTGTCACTCTTGATTTTTGTAAGGGCTGCTTCGGCATCATTTGTCAGATGGGTAACAGGCCTGTTGGCTCGATACCCGTTAACGTCAACACTGTAAAGCATTTTATCTCTTTCAATTTTGGCATAAGTGAGATTTTTTGATATTTTGGCAACCTGCTCCAGAGGAATATCTCCCATCTTTGTGTGGATGGGCAGCAACCTGAGAGTCTGCTCATTTTGATTGAACTTTCCTTTCAGATAAAGCCTTACAAACTGTGTATTCATTGACTGCAGGTCGGCATTCAAGCCCACAACCTGCCCTTTCACAGGTATTTGCATTGCAATTTGATACGGAGTGATACCGTAGCTTAAAGCTTTATTTTCATCTATATCAAGGACTATTTCCGTAAAGTCCTTATCCCAGCTTGTTGAAACCGAGGTCAGTCCTTTTATCTGCTTAATAGCTTTTTCCACTTCGTGTGATTTACCTGCCAATCCGTCAACAACAGGTGATTTTAGCCTGACGTCAAGAGATGCTTTAATTGACGATACCGCTGTAGCGCCGAAGTCATAAACATCATTCTTTTTAACACCCTCAAGTTTTGCAATCCTGTTACGTAAAGTATCCTCGAGTTGCCATATTGTTTTATCCCTGCTAAAACGATCAACACAGTTGATGGTAATAGTTGCCTCCGACGGAAGATTACCGCTGCCGAGACTAAGCACTCCCGCCTCACTTCCAAAAGCTACCGAACTTCTGACAGCCCAGGGTTGTTTATGAAGCCATTTCAAAAACGGTTCTAACTTTGCTTCTGCACTGTTGACAGTTTCATTAGAACTGAAAGCAACCTGAGCCTTTATGATTCCGGTATCCATTGGCGGCATGGCATCTTTTCCGATAGTGGGCATGATAACCCTGACACTCAACAGCAACACCACAATAACACCGACAGTAAGAACCGTACGACGCAAAATCCGTCGCTTTCCGTTGGAAAACCTGATCACACTGACATAAGGGACCACGAGACGCCCGATGGATCTATTATACAGATTATCAAACCATAATTCAACTTTTGTTTTTCCAGTTCCCCTCTTGAAAAAAGCCTCGAGAAGTTTGGGAATAAATGTGATGGAAAGAAAAAACGATATCAACAAAGCAATTATTAATGTGTATATCAACGGCTTGAATATCTTTTCGGGAAAACCACCAATAAACATCAACGGAAAAACAACGAAAATAGTTGCTATGGTACCTGCCCAAATAGGCCCTACCACCTCCTTAGTACCTTTTGTAATTGCCGTTTGCAGGTCTTCCTTCAACTCGTTAAGATGCCGCTCTATATTTTCGAGCACCACCACCGCATTGTCGGTCAGCATACCAAGAGCAAGAATTATTGCGGTGTAAATCACAATGTTAAGTTCACCTCCCGTAAGCCAGATGACCGCCATTGTGGAGAAAAACACCATCGGAATGGTAATGGCCGCCGCTGCAATCGCTCTGAAATTTCCAAGGAAGATTAGAATGACCAATAGAGTGTAGAAAATGGCATCGCGGAGTGCAACAAGCATATTGTCGTTGGCAAGTTCAATAAGATCGCGCTGCGTATCCGAAATTTCAAAATCAATATTGGGATAACGGGCAGCGAGGTTTTTCATCTCTCTGCGTGCCGCTTTGCTAACGTCAAGAACACTTCCCTTAGGAGCACGCTGAATTGCCATAGCAACGGCAGGTTTACCGTTTCCGATGTACCCGCTGGTACGTTTGGCATATCCCCACTTCACATCGGCAATATCTCCTATCCTGACATTGGGCATTACAGTAATATGTTTTATCTTCTCAACCTCATCCTTTTCGCCGTAAAAAGTGATGGTATAAAAATTATCATCTCCTTTTACAAAACCAATCGGCATATCCCTGTTCAGCGTTTTGAGTGCTATAGCTATTTTATCGAACTGAATCCCGTAACGTTTTGCCTTGAACGGGTCAACCTCAATATTTACGGAACTTTGGTAACCTCCGAATATCTCCACATTTCCAATCTCCGGATTGCTCAACAAGTAAGGTTTTATGAAACTTTCCGATATTTTTCTGATGTCGGCAAGGCTCATATCATTGTTTTTCGGTGATAACGATATCACGTCAACGGGCAGAGTGAAGTCACCTGCCGTATAGATTGCCGGATTAACATTAGCCGGCAGTTTTCCTTTTGCAATTGACAAGGCATTTGCAACATCAACAGCAGCTGCGTTAAGGCTTTTTTTGTAGCTGAATTCGGCTTTGACAATTGAGAAGTTGGCAACATTAACGGAACTGATATCCGTAACCATTGCCAATCTTGAGACCTCCTGTTCAATGGGCTTTGAAACCGTGTTTGCAGCCACCTGTGCAGTAGCTCCCGGCACTTTTGTTATGACTATTACCTGCGGCGGATTGGCATCGGGAAAGAGGTTCTTCGGGAGAACTATCAATGCCACAATTCCCATAATAAAAAATCCGGCTATCAATGAATAGAGCAGGTACGGGCGTTTATAAAAATATTCGAACATAAGTCTATCCCTCCTTTACTTTTAGTGAAACACCACTGCTCAGTTTGAGTAAAATATCCTGTTTCGCAATAACAATCTCTTTTCCTGCCAGCTCTTCATTACTTATTGCAATGCCGTTTTCCCCCGTCCGGATTATGTTGACTTCCTTAGGAACGGCTTTATCACCGTCAATAATCATAACATAGCTTTTTCCGTTGCGGTTCAGTACGGCATCAAAGGGCAGTTTTACGGCTTTTCCGTCGAAGACAATCACATCTACGGTAACCCTGTTACCTGTGGTCATATCTTCGGAATTAGTATAAACTTTATACTCTGACAAACCGTGAAAAGTACTGTTCAGCGGTATTGCATCATACTCTTTGCCATTTAGGATTACACCTGATATTTTCAGGTCACCGGGCACTCTGACCATAAGATAAAAACCGTTGTTGGCACTCAGACTTGCCACAGGATGTCCGGGCATTGCCACATCTCCGGTGTTGACCATCGTTTTCGATACTCTACCGTCAACGGGAGAGGTGATGATAGCATAAGTAAGCATATTGTTCAACTCGTTCAATTTTTGTTTTAGCGACTCCACCTTTGATTCAAGCCCGGCAATCTTGCTTTCTTCCATTTGCGATTGTTCTATTGAGGCTCCCTTGACGGCAATCAACTCCTCCGTTCTTTTATGGGTTTCTTTCAGGTTGTCAAGAGCCGTTTGTTGTGCATCAATCTGCGACTTTACACTGCTGATATTTCCTTTTATGGTCGTATTGTCAATCCTTGCTATGACCTCTCCCCTTTTCACGGCGGAACCGCTCGGGCGGATATATTCAACCCTTCCGGCAATCTTTGTCGTTAACTTCACATCCTTATCGTTTTGTGTCTCTGCAAGATATGGAAGTGTTAACCGGAACCGACTCACTTCGGGAGTAAACGATGAAACAACTATTGAATACATAGTTGCAGGAGGCAGGTTGCTCTCCCTGTTTTGTGTTCTCTTCACGATAAATATACCGCCGATGATCAAAATTATGATAACAACGGTCCAGACTAAAGTTTTTCTGTTTTTTTTCATTTTACAATCTCCTCTATTTTATTTCCATAAATAATTGCTAATTTCATCAGCGTTTGCCATTTTTCGGCTTGTGCTTTAAAGAGTTTTGACTTTTCAAGAACCAAATCGTCCTCATATTTGAGATAATCCTCAATTGACATTCTGTCTGTTTTGTATGCAACTTTCGCTATATCAAGAAGTTTTTCCTTGTCACCAATACTGCTTTGATACAGCCCGATGGATGTTTCGAGCAGAGCAAGACTGTTCTCCAACTGCTTTGCCTGAGAAGTAAACTCCACTCTCATCTTATCAAGTTCATTTTGCATATCAATAACATCCAGCTTACTCTGTTTTATCTTTGCATATTGATCTTTTTCAAAAATCGGAATTTTCAGGGTAACACCGAGAGTAGCATAGTCTTCGTTTACTTTCAGTCCGTTATTGTACGCATTAGCATAACTATGATTATAATTACCAAATAAAACCAAGGCGGGATATAACTTTTCTTTTTCGGCCCTGACACCAAGTTCGGTAGCTTTGATTTTGCGTTTCAAAGGCTCAAGCACTTTAAATTCACCTCCGGTATAATTACCTGTCTGTTCCATACTTACAGGTTCTGTCAGTCTTACTTTGGTGAGCGCATAGATAGCGGCAATTGCTTTTTCCCTGTTAAGGGCGATTTCATTGCGCATTATGTCAATCTCATTGATGCCGTTACTTATTTTCAACAGGGCCGATTCAGGAGCACGTCCATTGTCAACCTTTATCCGTACAAGCTCTTTAACTTTCATTAGCGACGACCTCTTTTTTTCCAGCGCATTGTCCAGCGCCTCCATATACCGGAGGTTTGCATTGGAACTGACAATAATCGCCTCGTTCTTTAGCAGGTCAATTTCCCGCTTTACCTGAGCCGATTGATACATCATTTTTGCTTTTGATGCCATCGTATATATTGATTTCACAAATATCGGCATTGATATCATTGCCCCACCCCTAAGGATATTTTGGCTGAACGGCTGGGCAATGGAAGGGTTCTTGACCATTGCCAGCAGATCGTTGGGTGCAATGGGAAGCATACCCGAAGGTGTATTGGCATACTCATACCTGCCAAAGGCGTCTATTTTGGGAAACAGCTTGCCGTTTGCCATACTTTTCCCGAGAAGTGCACGTTCCATCTTTATTTCATCACTCCTCACCTGCGGATTTGTCTTCAGCGAATCAAAAAGCACACCGATGTTTTGCACCTCCTGCCCGTGTATTATAACCGGAAAAAGCAGAAGAAAAATTAGTTTTCTGCACATCATTTACCTCCTTTTTTTATGTAATTACTTTGAATTTATTTACAAAGTAATTACTTACTTATAATTAAATTAAAAAAAAATTATTTATTCAATGTGTTCAAAATCAGTTCAAACATTCTTTTGCAAAAATTCACTCTCTCAAAAGCATTTCTGTTCAAAATCATTTCTATGTTCAACGTGATTGGAATACCCATATATAAGGTGGAGAAGTCACCGACTGAGATAAGCTCGTTCCACAAACCCAATGCAATACCGTCGGATACGATTTTCCCGACAAGTTGTTTTTGGTTATTGAAAATATAATTTAGTTTCGTCATCATTTCACTATCGTTTTCATAGGAAGCCTCCGAAAACAAAAGCATTGTGATGCCCTTATTGTCCGTAAGATAAGTTACGGTTTTGCACAAATAATTATAAAGTCTGTCGCGTGGCGGAGAATCCTCAAGTACTATGCTTCGAAGCGGCTCAATAAGATCATTGATAACGTCATCCATAATTGCAAGAATTATCTCTTTTTTTGAACGGAAGTGACGGAAAATACTTCCTTCACTAATGCCGACTTCCCTTGCTATGTTACTGGTTGACACACTTTTCAGTCCTTCTCTGAAGATTATATTCAATACTGCCGATTTAATCTCGTCGCGCCTTATATCAGTTGATTTACGTACCATAAGTAAGTATTTGCTTGCAAAAGTAAATTAAAATATTGTATTGTCAAGCTTTCTAACAATTTTTTTTAGCTGAGGAAACTTTTATGTCCTTTTGTCATTAGCATCCATTAAAAGCCCCATTCCTTTAGCAACAGTGTTTTAATAAATACTTCTATTACCCCTACGATTATAGGAACAGCCGTTGTCCCCAACACTTTTAAAAAATCAAAAAAAATTTGACTTTCAAATTATTCCCTTTAAATTTGCACTGTTTTGTTAATCATTAAGCTTTTAGCAAAACACATTGCAGAAAACTGAAAATGAATTTTTTATTAAACAATAAAAGGCGAACGGATAAAAAGTCAGCCGACATGAAAACTATTTTTCAAATGAAAATAGAAGTACAACAAAATAATCAATAATTTAAAACAAGGCAAATGAAAACAAAAACTTTACTTTCGATTCTTGCACTTGGGCTAATCATAAGTACCTTTGGGCAAAAACCCATTATGGAACTTACCTTTACGGCAGAAAACAGCGGACAATACGTTCCGATGGATAGCATTATTATTGAAAATATCACACAAGGCGGGGATACAACTCTTTATGCACCCGACACAACACTTTCGTTGGAATATAACGTAGGTATTAATGAAACTGACTTATCAAAAAACTCATTTTCCGTTTCACAGAATTATCCGAATCCATTTAAAGGAAAAACAGAAATTTATTTATATTTACCTGATAAGGAACATATCAGAATATCTGTCAGGGACATTCTTGGAAGCCAACTTGCAAACTATGAAAACACATTTAACCGGGGCAATCACTCCTTTACTTTTTATTCGGGGGATAACAAGTATTATTTGCTTACCGTAACAGGAAACCAAACAAGCAAAACCATAAAAATGCTGAATGCGGGCAATCATAAAGCAGGTACCGGAGAATGCAAAATTGTTTATACCGGACATAAGGGTAATGCAGTTGGTTTTAAATCCCGCGAACTCCTGAACGATTTTGGTTTTAACCTTGGGGACGAATTAAAATATACCTGTTATACCGGTGTGGAAGAAACAGAAATAACCGATTCTCCTGCGGGCAGCCAAACTTACACATTTCAGTTTGACGGGTGGACACCCTGCCCAGGTATGTCAACAGTTACCGATATAGACGGAAACATATACAACACAGTACAAATAGGTAACCAATGCTGGATGAAAGAAAACCTGAAAACAACCACATACCGAAACGGCACCGCAATACCAAATGTAACAAATAATATCAACTGGCAAAACCTAACAACCGGAGCCTATGTATGGTATGACAATGATATTAGCTGGAAAGAGCCGTACGGTGCTTTGTATAGCTGGTATGCAACCGTTGAGACCAACGGTCTTTGCCCTACAGGATGGCATGTCCCGACAAATGATGAATGGACCGCCTTGACCGATTTCATCGGAGGAACAGCTTCGCCCCATGGCAATGAGCTGAAATCGTGCAGGCAGGTTAACTCGCCTTCAGGTGAGGGATGCAATACAACCGAACACCCACGGTGGGCTGAAAGTAATGAAAATGGCACAGACGATTACGGATTTTCAGGGCTTCCGGGCGGCTTACGCGAAAATGACAGTGGGTTCTACTACATGGGCTACTTCGGTATCTGGTGGTCTTCAACGGAGGATTCATCGGGCAACCCCTTGGGCAACACTCTGTCTTACGACCACGGCGACTTGATATTCGGCAACGGGGAAAAAAATTTCGGCCTATCGGTACGTTGTGTCAAGGATTAGAACGCTTTGACTATTAGACTACTTTACCAACCGTAGCTTTAACGGAGGCCGGTTTTATTATTTTTAATTACCCCGTTGAAGCGGAAAACCAACTTGTATCAAACCAAAACAGTGCCTGGCAACCAAACCTTTCAGGTTGAGGAGTGGGGCGCAGCGGTGGCAACTTGAAAGTTATACCGTTAAAAAACAAGAAAAAAAGTAAAGATAGGGTAAATAAAAGCTCCCGTCTCATTCCTGCGTAAACTCCTTTAACACTCTGATAAACTCCGGTGTGCGCAGATAACCGAATGACTTATGCGGGTTTGCCACACCATCCATAACGTAGGTATTGGTTACCAGTTTATCAACGCATTTTACCCCGTGACTGTTAGCTGCAAAGTCGTCGGCAAGCTTATAGTCAAGAGCTATTTTATCCCTGATATCGGAAAAATTGAACCAATGTCTTCTCACCGTCTCAGGTGTTTGCAATTTTACCTTTCCGTAAATACTTTTGGAGTGAGCGGCTATCCTGCTCATAACAAACGGCGCTCCAAGCGGCGCTCCCATAGTTGCAAATGTATCTACATTTACGTCATTTTCAAAAAAACTCAAGACATCAAAAGCAATAATTGATCCCATCGAATGAGCTATTAACATTATCTCATCATCGTGATGTTTCTTTAACACTTCTATTAAACGACCGGTAATTTTATTTTTAACCTGCAAATTGAAGTCCGATTTGAAATCACCATCACCCGTAAAATAAACTTCAAGTTCATAAAAATATTTATGTAATAATTTCTGAGATACGAATGCATATCTTAATTCATAATCCTTTTTTAAAAAAATGCGATAAACCATTTTTTTAAACAGGTGCAAAACCTTTTGACGTATCTCATGGGGTCCGGTTTTATATGATTCGGGGGCTTTGGTATAAACCTCATCCAGATAGTAAGGACTGTCTTTATCCTTTTCATCCCTTGACTGCGGTTTATCATAAAGTATATCGGCCCAGTAAACCAACACAAATTCGGGCATTTCAAACTTCAGTCCCAGATTGCGTATCCCTTCTTCAATTGCCGCTTTTCCCCATTGTTCAAGCTGCTCTTTTGGAGGTTTATTTCCTAATCCATGTATTGCAATAATCACTTTTGCCATCAGATTGGCAAATTTACTAAAAATTTACAGTTATTAGTTCTATTTTACAATCAGCATCGGCACCTTATCGTTGATTGAGATCATTTTTTCAGCAAAACTTCCAAGTAAGAAAGAGTCCAGACCGGTGTGACTTTTCGTTCCCATTATAAGCAAATCGGCCTTTTCATCATCAATATAATCTTTTAATGCAAGGTAAGGGTATGTGCGCTTTTCGGCAATGAACTTAATATCCGGTTTAATATCCTCATAGCCTTTTGAGTGCTCTTCAACAAATTTCTCAAAACTTGCTTTCCGCTTCTCAAAAAAGGTATTATAAATACTATTAATATCAGCCATATCCGAATGTCTGTAGGTTTCTGAAATCGTCTCCCCGAGTTCGGAATAATATGGCAAATGGCCTATATGCAAACAGGTAACGACAGGTTTATCTTTCAATTGAGAACAGAAGTCAAGTGCTTTGGCCAGCATATTTCCCGAATGTTCCGTCTGATCCAGCGTTATCACTATATTGGATAATTTATGCTTGGCTTTTTCGGGTATGATCAATGTATATGCAGGTATATGCCGGATAATATATTTTGCCATAATACCTGTTGACCCTTCTTTTTTGCCCATCACTATCAAATCGGTATTGGTTTTATTATATTGAAAAAAGAACATTTCAATAAAAAATCCTGCAAGAGCGTGATTCTTAACATGTTGTATATTTGGAAAGCAATTATCAAATCGTTTATGCATTTTTTCACCAATGGATTTCAAAAGCATATCACCACCTCTGTCGCCAGTTTTCTCAAGGTCAAAAAAGACATCTCTTGCAGTAAACACGAATAAATTGTTCACATGATCTATGGGAAGTTGCGTTGCCAGAAAATTTACATATTTGCAAAGTTTATGGTCAAGCTCCGTAAAATCCATTCCAACTATTAAATTATTTGGTTTCATAATATAAATATTTAAGTTTAGTTTAAGAATTAATTATCCAATATCCAAGAGCGGGTTCATTCATTATTTCCACCTCCCCGTCAAATTCATCCATAAATGGTGTATAAAAGTTTAATTCGTTAAAATTGTTTGAAATTTCGATCTTATACACAACAATATTTGAATCAATTAACAAGTCTAAAATTTGAGCAGCCTCATGCCTTTTGATTTTAAAATGTTTTTCCAGAAGCTTTATCATTTCCCATCTTCCGAAAGAGTAGCCGGCCTCCAGTTTATTTCCAAACTTTTCTTTCAACACCTCCCCTACCGAGGCTATGGAATGCCCGTTACTCAAATCGCGGCAATAAGTCTCATTGAGGTCAATTAACAATACCTTCGTCTTTGCAATTATCTTATCCAGTTCATTTAGATGCTTGTCAAAAATCTCTTTTTCTTTTTCCAGTTTTGCTTTTTCCCTTTCAAGAAATTTCTTCTCTTCCTCCGTAAATGCAGATCCGGGTTTCTTACTAAGCTCTCGTAACGATTTTTTCAGTTCCTTTATCCACTTTTTGTATTCATCAAGGTTTTCAGTCTTACGGACAGGAACTTCTTTTTTCCCTTTATGCAACGAATTTATAGCATCAATAAGCAACTCAACTGTATGTAATTCAGTCATTATTGATTCCTGTTCCATAATGAGTTTGTTCAAGGTTTTTTGTAATTCATCCCTGTCTTTTTTTTCGTGTGCAAACATAATCTTTCCTTCTCTTTTTGCGAGCCACTTTTCCAGATTGCCATAAGTTTTCATTTCCTTATTTTTTTAAATTGTTAAATATTCAATTCTCCTCTTTTCTTATAGAAGCGTATAACCAGCCTTTTGACAACATCATTGAACAGGAACCATATAAAAGCATACCCCCATACAAACAATCCCCATTTCCATCCTATTGGAGTTATTAAAAATCCGTAAACACCTATCAATGTTCCTATTATGGCTGATGCAAGCGATGACATCCATAACTGTTTTGACGGACCGGGTTTCTTAAAAAACCAATCATTGATACGCGTATTATAGATTGTTCCGTGACCGGCAACTATCAGCTTTACAAAAATCAGAGACTGAACCATCTCGGTTGACATATTCCAGACGTGATAGGCAAGAAAGAAAAGAGTGAATGATGAAATAACACCTGCTATTCCAAGCCAGGAAGAGAGCACAAGCACCTCTTTCATATCCCAGCTAACAGGATATTCCCTGACTCTTGTATTGTCATACGCAATTGTCAGAATGGGTATATCATTAAGCAAAGCCAGCAATATAATCATAAGAGCGGTAACCGGGTAAAAATTGAAAACCACTATAGAAAGTGTCATGAACAGTATTACCCTGATAGTTTCGGCTATCCTGTATGTAGTATAGCTCTTCATCCTTTCAAATGTGATTCTCGCCTGCTTGATAGCCGAATTAATCACATTGAGGCCGGGAGCCATAAGAATAATATCTCCGGCAGCCCTTGCAGCATCCGTAGCTCCGCTAACGGCAATTCCGCAGTCCGCTTTTTTCAATGCAGGGGCATCATTAACTCCGTCGCCGGTCATACCGACAATGTGTTTTGCCTTCTGCAGTTTATCAACAATAAAATACTTGTCTTCGGGAAATACCTGTGCAAAACCGTTAACACTTTCGATTATTTCAATTATTTCAGACTCGTGTTGTTTGATGTGCCCCTTGGGAAGCGGCAAATCATCAAAATATTCCCTAACTCTTTTTACAACATCATGAGAATATTGCTTTGCTTTATCCTCATCACTATAAACTTTTTCAAAAATCGCTTCGGAAATTACTTTTGCCAGCATATCATACTCTTTGGTATCCTGCCCTTTCAAATGCCTTATATTTTCAATATCATTCCCAATATCCAGAGCATCAGCTATATATTCAGCCACAGCAAGGTTGTCGCCGGTTACCATTTTAACATTAACGCCATGTTTTTTCAGGTCTGAGATGGTCTCCTTAGAATCGTCGCGCGGCGGGTCAAAAAGAGGAATTAGACCAATGAATTCAAACTCATCATCACCCTTTTTCTTATATGCTACACCAAGGGTTCTAAATCCTTTTTGAGCAAATTCATCAACCTTTTTATTCGCATCCTCCTTATCAAAATCGGGTTTGGAATATTGCAAAATAACCTGTGGAGCGCCTTTTGTAACAATAAAATCATCAAATTCGGCTTCCGTCCGTTTGCTAACAGGATCGAAAGGCGTAAATTTCTTTAGTTTATATTTGCCGAGTTGGTCGTACTTGTTGTGCTCCTTTAAATACTCGAATATGGGTTTTTCAATGGGGTCGTTATTTTCTTCTTTGGAGGCCAGTCCTCCGTACAACAGGACGTCATCCTCGGAGAACTTTCCTACGGGATACGGCTTCGAGATTGTCATCTCATTTTTCGTAAGAGTACCCGTTTTATCGCTGCACAGGACATCCATACCCGCAAGCTCCTCAATTGCCGCAAGACGGCTTACTATTGCCTTTTTTCGTGCAAGGTTAACGGCTCCAGCCGCCATCGTTACGGTCAAGACAGTAGGCAAGGCAACAGGAATTGCTGCAACAGTCAGCACCAGTGAGAATTCAAGCAAATCGAATATATTTTCGTGGCGGTACAGACCAGCAATAATGATAACGGCAATCAAGGCTACCGTCAACAGTATCAGAAAGTTCCCGACCTTTATAACCATATTCTGAAAATGGCTTTTTTGCTCTTTCTGTGCTTTAGCAACTAATTTAACCGTTTTGCCAAAATATGTATCTAATCCGGTTTTAGTAACTTCGGCAATCATTTCCCCCTTTTTAATAATAGCATTACCATATATTTCATCACCGGCCTCTTTTGTAACGGGTAGTGATTCTCCCGTCAAAGCAGACATATCGGCAAGAATAAAATCACCCGAAAGCAGTTTGGCATCAGCCGGAACGATATCCCCGATCTTAATTTTAATTATATCGCCCGAAACAAGTTCTTTTGCATCAATCTCCTGCCATTTGCCATCGCGCAAAACGAGCGAAGTTCTTGCCAATGTCTTTTTTAATGCTTTTATTGCATTTAAGGCCTTTGATTCCTGGTACAAATCCAGTATGGCATTTACTAAAAGCATTACCATAATAATTGCAAAATCTTCCCATTTCTTCACAAGTGCGGACAAGACGGCTGCAACCTCAATCATCCAGGGTATAGGTCCCCAAAACCTTCTGAATATCCGGTGGAACAATGTTTCCTCTTTATCGGGAATTTCATTTAATCCGTATTTTTCAAGTCTTTTTTTAGCTTCGGCAGAAGTAAGGCCTTTAATATTATTGGCAACCTTACCGTTCTCTCTTTCGGTTATTTTATTACTTTTTACTATTCCCATATTGCTATTTTTATTTGTTAATGATAATCAATATGTAATTATACTTTCTCCATTTTGCAAGCAAGTATTTACTTGCAAAAGTAAACATTAAATTTAAAAAACAAAGTTTTTTTAAGATATTTTAAGATTCTCCCATTATCAATAACCTGGAATTTATATTTTTAAAAGCCTCTTTAAATACCTTTTTGATATCCTTA
>JALSSR010000078.1 GCA_026984135.1 Bacteroidales bacterium | reverse complement strand
ACCGTTTTTTTGATGCGGATAAAACAAATGATCATCCCGTTGATGACCCCGGAATATTGCCTAAGGTCAATTTTAAGGGCGGGGATATTGCGGGTGTAATTCAAAAATTGAAAGAGGGGTATTTTGATTCTCTCGGTATAAATACCATTTGGTTATCTCCTTTGACGCAGAACCCTCTTGGCGCTTACGGCCATTGGCCTGACCCCGAAACCAAGTTCTCGGGATATCATGGTTATTGGCCTGTTTCGTCTTCAAAAGTGGATTTTCGTTTTGGAACAGCAAGTGAGTTGAAAGAACTTGTTGATCTGGCACACAGGAAAGATATCAACGTCATTCTCGATTATGTGGCAAATCATGTTCACAAGTTGCATCCCGTTTATATTGAGCATCCCGACTGGGCTACACCTCTTTATCTGCCCGACGGGACAATGAATTTGGAAAAGTGGGACGAATACCGGCTGACGACTTGGTTCGATACTTTCCTCCCTACTCTTGACCTAACACGTGAAGATATTGTTAATGTAATGTCGGATTCCGCTTTGTTTTGGATAAAAAATTATAATCTCGACGGTTTCAGACATGATGCGACAAAGCATATTCCAGAAATTTTTTGGAGAACCCTTACAAAAAAGATAAAAGAGCAGGTTGAAATTCCAAAGCACGAAAAGGTTTATCAGATAGGTGAGACTTACGGAAACAGGGAGTTGATAGGTAGTTATGTCAGTACGGGTATGATGGACGGGCAGTTCGACTTTAATGTATATGATGCGGAAGTGGCTGTCTTTGCTCGCGATAACGAACCTTTTGCCAAACTCAACGAAGCATTGAAAGAGAGTGTTGAATATTACGGCTATCATAATATGATGGGATATATAACAGGAAATCAGGATAAACCGAGATTTATTTCCCTTGCTGGAGGTTCCTTGAAATTTGATGAAGATTCCAAAATGGCTGGCTGGAAAAGAAATATCGGTGTCGGGAATCCTGTTGCTTACAAAAAGCTGCAATCACTGATAGCTTTTAATATGTCAATTCCCGGTATTCCGACCATCTATTACGGTGATGAAATAGGAATGCCCGGCGCCAATGACCCTGACAACAGAAGGATGATGAAATTTGATAATCTGACACCTAAGCAGGTAGAAACCAAATTGATAACCGAGAAACTTATTCGTCTTCGCAGAAGTAATCTGCCTTTGATTTACGGTGACTTTCAGGTTTTGCAGATTTCGGATATGACCTATGTTTTTGCACGTACCTATTTTGATGAAATTGCCGTTGTTGCTTTCAATAAATCCGGTAAACCGGCTACAATCAATATTGAAATACCCGGCAGATTTAATGCTTCACTTTTAAAAGCTGAATTCGGTTCTGATTTTCAGGCGAAAGGAAATAATGTCTCGTTGACACTTGACGCTCATTCTTTTGAGATTTTACATCTTTAAACTGTTTATTTTTCAATTATTCCTGCACACTGACCATCTCTAAAATTCGAAAATATATGGGAAATCCAAAATGTAACGGCTAAAACAGGTATCTGTTTTAGCCGGAATATGAATAAACAGATACCTGTTTTGTCATTTTATTGCTAAAAGAGGTATCTGTTTTAGGATGTTTTTTATATCTTTGCAGTAAAAAAAGATATGGATAGAGATGCATTGACTTTTTTGAACGATTGGAAGGTACGAAAAAACAGAAAACCGTTAATCATAAGAGGCGCAAGGCAAGTTGGAAAAACCTGGCTTGTTGAACGTTTTGCTTCAGGTTTTGAGAATTTTATAAAAATAAATTTTGAAGAAAATCCCGAATATAAAGATTTTTTTAAAACCAATGATGTTGAAACCATAATTAAAAACATCGGTTTTGAATTCGGGAAGAAGATTATTCCTGAAGAAACCCTTCTTTTTCTTGACGAGATACAAGCCTGTCCGGAGGCAATACCCGTTTTAAGATATTTTTATGAAAAAATTCCTAAACTTTATGTAATATCCGCCGGTTCTTTGCTTGATCATGTTTTGAACGATATGAAGTATTCAATGCCCGTTGGTCGAATTGAATTTCTATATTTATATCCGTTAAGTTTTAACGAATTTCTTATTGCTGCCGGTGAGAATATGCTATTGGAATACATTTCTTCATTTAAGCCGGGTTCCGATTTTTCAAATGTTATTCACCAAAAACTGCTAAAACTTGTACGTAATTACTTTTTTGTCGGAGGAATGCCGGAGGCTGTTAAAAATTATTTTGAAACCGATGACTTGTTTGAGGTTGAAAGAGTACATCAAAGTATTCTGACTTCATTGGAACTTGATTTTACAAAATACACAAAAAACAATCAGGCCGAATATCTGCGACAAGTCTTTAAGTTTATCCCACGTGGAATTGGAAATAAGGTTAAATATGTTAACATTAACCCTCTAACGAAGTCAATCTATCTGAAAGAGGCATTTATAAAACTCGAATTAAGCCGGATTATTCATCGGATTATGGCCACATCTACAATTCAGGTTCCATTGTATTCGGGTGCTAAAGATTCCGTTTATAAGCCCCTGTTTTTTGATACGGGTTTAGTGTCGCATATGCTAAAGGTGAGATTGACGGATATTGAAAATATTATGCTAATAAATGAGGGTGCTATGATGGAACAATTTATCGGACAACAACTGCTCAATCGTAAGCCTTATTTTATTGATCATCAGTTGTTTTATTGGGTTAGAGAGAAGAGAGATGCAAATGCGGAGATTGATTACCTGATGGAGTTCGGCAATAAAGTAATTCCTGTTGAAGTAAAAGCTGGGAAAACAGGTACTCTGAAATCTTTGCACGTGTTTATGGCGGAAAAAAAGAAAAACATTGCAGTCAGATTCAATACGGATATGCCGAGTCTGACCAATGTCAATACTTCGGTGAAAATGGCAAATTCCATTGTCCCTGTTGAGTTTCAACTGTTATCCTTACCCGTATATATGATCAATTTTCTTGATGATATTTTATCCAAATTGGATATCGAAGTTTAGTTTGCCAGGTTTTCGGAATTTTTGCTACTTTTGTCCGGTATGGCAGGAAACACATTAGGAACGATATTCAGGTTAACCACTTTCGGGGAGTCGCACGGCAAAGCTATAGGCGGTGTGATTGACGGTTGTCCGGCGGGATTGACGTTGGATTTTGAATTTATTCAAAATGAGCTGTACCGTCGCAGACCCGGACAATCAAACCTTACAACTTCAAGAGCGGAGGATGACAAGGTTGAATTTCTTTCCGGTATTTTTGACAATAAAACCACCGGAACACCCATAGCCTTTATCATTAAAAACAGGGATCAAAAACCGGAAGATTATAATGAGATAAAAGATGCTTTTCGTCCGTCACATGCCGACTTCACTTATCATCAAAAATACGGTATCCGTGACTACAGGGGAGGAGGGAGAGCTTCTGCCCGCGAGACCGCCGCAAGAGTCGTGGGCGGAGCCATCGCCAAATTACTGCTTAACGTGGCGGGCATTAAAATTCGGGGATTTGTGACACAAATAGGGACTGTCTTATTGAAAAGGAATTATAAAGAACTGGATTTGACTTTGACCGAAAATTCTCCGGTTCGTTGTCCCGATGAAATTGCCTCTGCCGAAATGATTCGTTTGATTGAAAAGCTCCAATCCGAGGGAGATACTACAGGTGGAGTTATACAGTGTGTTATTTCCGGTGTGCCGGCGGGATACGGAGAACCTGTCTTTGATAAACTGCATGCCGACCTTGGAAAAGCAATGTTGAGTATCAATGCGGTGAAGGGATTTGAATATGGCTCCGGTTTTAAAGCTCCGGAAATGAAAGGTTCGGAGCACAATGATATTTTTGCGAACGAAGACGGAAAAATAGTTACAAAATCAAATAATTCCGGAGGAATACAAGGAGGTATTTCAAACGGCCGGGATATTTATTTCAATG
>JALSSR010000077.1 GCA_026984135.1 Bacteroidales bacterium | reverse complement strand
AACCTTTTATGCAGTAGTCCCGAGATGGCTTATGAAACGACCTTTCAAAGTGTTTTTCCGGATACTCTTTTCAATAAAGCCGGAAACTTTATTTTTGAAAGTTTTATGAAGCTCTTAATTCCAAAAACCAGAAAAGGTGATAATGTTAAATTAAGCCCTGATTATCCTCAGGAAGAAGAGTTTGCCTTGGGGAGTAATGTTCCTATGAGCTACTATTACTTTTGGATGTTTCCCCGGAATGCACGGTTTTTTTACGACAGATATGTGAGATTTGAAAATATTTCGGAAAAGGATTTTCAAAAATGGAAAGAGGAGTATCTTTTACAGATTAAAAAAGCGATTGCAAATACAAACGGTAAATATTTTCTTTCTAAAAATCCGCCACACACTGCACGCATAAAAGTTCTTCTTGAAATGTTTCCCGATGCCAAATTTATTCATATACACCGGAATCCGGTAATAGTTTTCCTGTCAACACAGCATTTTTTCAAAGTTATGCTTCCCAATTTGCAACTTCAGACATTTTCTTCAAGAAAGTTAGATGATTTGATTTTTTCAGTTTATAATCAAATGATGCATTCTTATCTGAATGAAAGAAATTTAATACCGGAGAAGAACCTTGTTGAAATAGCATTTGATGATCTTGAAAAGGACCCGCTTGTAACTATCAAGAACATATTCGATACTCTTGGAATTGACGGGTTTGAAAAGTCGGAGCCTTCGATAGTTAAATATATTGAAAGTAAAAAGGGATATAAGAAAAACAGGCATACAATAAGACAAAAGACTCTTGATAAAATATTGAGTGAGTGGGGCTTTGCAATGAAGGAGTGGAACTATGGTATTCCCGACAGTGTGAAAATTATTAAGTAGCTTTAGTTTTAAATTCTATCTTTGCAAATTAATGACAATATCCGGCAAAATACGATTTTTATTTATTTTGGTGTTTATAATGACATCTTTGTTTTCAATGGGGCAACCTGAAAATTACTGGTCTGTAAGCTTTAACACAAATGCTTCATTGTTGTCGGGAGCTGTTGTAGGAGGTAATTCGGGTATCACATCTATTTATTATAATCCTGCCGGTATTTCCGAGATAGAGAATAGACAGTTTGCATTGAATGCCAGTCTGTTTAGCCTTGAGTATAGCGATTATACTAATGCAGTTGGCAGGGGAGAGAACTTGCCAAACCTTAAATTCAGAGTTCAGCCGAGGTTTGTATCCTATTTGTACAGAATGAGAAAGGATACTACATTGAGCCTTCAGTTTGCAATTCTGAACCGTAATATTAATAAATTTGATATGTATAAAAGTCTTGATTATACAACAAGTTTGGTGAAAAATAATGTTAAGGAGAACTACTTTGGCAACTTTGATTTGAGTAGCGATTACAGTGACTACTGGGGAGGAGTGGGATTATCTAAACAGTTGTCAAACAAACTTTCTGTCGGTATAAGTTTATTCATAAGTGTTAAAAATTTTACATATTTCAAGAATATCGGGATTTTGGTAAGTCCCATGTTAAGTGAACTGCCGGATTCAATTCCCTATTATGAATCGTCCTGGTCGGAATATCAAAAATTAGTTATGTATGATGTCAGGCTGCTTGGTAAAATTGGTATTAGATATCGGATAAATGACTGGAGTTACGGATTGAACGTAACAATACCTTCGTTAAGATTGTTTGGAAATGGTGATGTAAAAAAAATAGTCTCCCAGAACAATGTTCCCGGTAATAACCTGTTTTCTGATGATTATAATTATCATGAAGTGGGCAATTATATGCTTGCACAATTTAAAGATCCTTTTTCGGTTTCTTTTGGTTTTCTTTACACTCCGCAATCGCGACGATCGAAATATTATTTTACAGCCGAATATTTTTATAAAATTAATAAATACAAGACTGTTGACGGTACAAAATACGTAAGTGAAGAGAATAAATATCCGAGACCTACAACAAATTTTCTTTCCTATTACTATGCTGCTCACTCAACTTTTAACTTTGCATTGGGATATCAGGTAAAAATGACAAAAAATACTGAAGGCCTTTTTGGATTTCGTACAAATTTTAACCCAAGGGAAAAGTTGACTAATGATGTTGGAGAACAGGATATCACAGAGTATTCAGTGGTTTTTTCTAACGAATATTATATTACAGGAGGGGTATCGTTTAAATTTAAAAAGACGTCGTTTCTGGTTGGATTACAAACAGCTTACGGATACAAAAATGATAATATCCAGTTTGTGAATTTTTATGATGCAGTTCCCTCGGTTCCCGATTCAGGCTTTTCATTACAGGGAAAACGTGAACCTGTTATGGATTACTCATTTGTCGGACTAAGTCTGTTCCTTGGTTTTTCTCTCGGATTTTAAACATTTTTCCAATTCTTTTGTTTCTTTGCAAAAATGGAATATAATGGCTACATTTATAATATATCTGCACTTTCTTAGTATTATGCTGCTTATGGGAGCATTGATATCCGAATATTTATTACTTAAAACAAATCAATCGGCCGTGCAAATAAGAATGTTGGCAGTTAGTGCTAAAATTCATTTGCTATCATTTGGTATCCTTTTGGTAACAGGGCTTTTGAGGTGGTTTGTTTACGGAAAGGGTGCTTTATATTATTCGAAAAATCCCGTTTTTCATACAAAACTGACTATTTATGCGGTAATTGTCATCTTAGCCGTTATGCAGACAGCTAAAATTTTTAAATGGAACAGGCAAAAGGAAAAGAATGATATTCAATTGCAAATGGAAGCTGCCACCGGAAAAATCTTTCTTTTACTAAGGTTAGAGATAATTCTTGTTATCATAATACCTCTTCTTGCCGTAATAGTTATGAGGGGAGCGGGTAGTTAAAATAAAATTTCAGTTCAATTAATTAATAAGTACAAAAACAAAAACAAATGGTTAAAACAATGTTAAAGAGTTTATTCATTACAGTGATTGCCGTAGCTCTCACAATGAATGTAATGGGACAAAAGCAAATTGAGAAAATTAAGAAAAGTGGTGAGTTGAAGGTGGGAATGACGGGTACTCAGCCTCCCTTTTCAATGAAAGCAAAAGACGGCTCAATAATCGGTTATGATGCAGATATGGCTCAGATGCTTGCCAATTCAATGAATGTGGATCTTAAAATAGTGCAAATCCCGTTTTCAGAGTTGTTAAATTCACTTGAAAAAGGTGAAATAGATGTTATTATGTCGGGTATGACCATTACACTGGAGCGTAATATGCGAGCAGCGTTTGTCGGTCCTTATGTTATTTCAGGGAAATCAATACTTACCAAATCACCCGATTATTCAAAAGCTGACGAATCGGACGACCTGAATGAAAACACACTGAAACTTGTTACTCTGAAAGGTTCAACGAGTGAGGAATATGTGAAAGAGGAGATGCCGGAAGCAACTTTGATCTTAGTGGAAGATTATGAGAAAGGTGTTCAGATGCTTATTGACGGATCAGCGGATATTATGGTAGCGGATTATCCGGTATGTGCTTATGAAGCACTTGTTCATCCTGAAAAAGGTCTTATAACACTGGCACAACCTTTAACAATTGAGCCTATCGGTGTGGCTGTTTCTCCCCACGATCCTCTTCTTCTGAACCTGGTTGAAAATTATATGAAAGCATTAAGCGTAATAGGTGTTTTGGACGGACTGGAGAAAAAATGGTTCGAGTCTTCTGACTGGCTTTCCGAGATAGAATAAAATACGGAATTAGGTCTGAGAAAAGAGTGCCCTTTCCTTCATTTGGAGAAAAGGGCATTTTTGTTTGCATAAGCCCAAAAGAAAAAACGCCGCGTCGTTGCGTCGCCGCGTGAGCCCAAAAGAAAAAACGCTGCATCATTGCGCCGCCGCGCGAGCCCAAAAGAAAAAATGCTGCATCATTGCGCCGCCGCGTGAGCCAGAAAAGAAAAAACGCCGCGTCGTTGCGCCGCCGCGTGAGCCAGA
>JALSSR010000076.1 GCA_026984135.1 Bacteroidales bacterium | reverse complement strand
AAAATTTTTATTACAAATTTGTCCCGCAGGTAAAAGAAAAAATAGAAGAGGGTAAAAGTAATGGAAATATTGCAGGTGCTATGCGAGTTGAAAATATGCTTAACACAATCCTTAATAGTGAAATGCATAAATGGTATCTTGGTAAAGAAGACCCCGCCGAGATGAAAAGAAGACAAGAGGCTGCAAAGGAATTTCGGAAAAGATATGCCGAATAATTAATTGAAATTAACAATGAAAAAAATATAATTATGGGAATAACACGAAGAGATTTTGTAAAAAGTTCAGCCGTTGCCGCTGCCGCCGCTACTGTGGGTATAAGTATCCCTCTATCGGTAAAAGCAGGTAAGGAAAAAGCCGAAGGCGGTTGGCGTTGGGATAAGGCTGTTTGCCGTTTTTGCGGTACGGGTTGCGGTATTATGGTGGCAACCAAAAACGACAGAATAGTCGCCGTTAAAGGCGATCCCGCGGCTCCGGTTAACAGGGGGCTCAATTGTATTAAAGGCTATTTTAATGCAAAAATAATGTATGGCGAAGATAGGTTGAAAACACCATTGTTAAGAGTGGACGAAGCCGGAAATTTTAACAAGAACGGAAAATTTAAACCGGTTAGCTGGAAACGTGCTTTCGACGAAATGGAAAAGCAAATAAAAAGGGCCTTAAAAGAAAAAGGACCTACCGGAATTGCGGTTTTCGGTTCGGGACAATATACTGTGCAGGAAGGATATGCAGCAGTTAAGTTGGTTAAAGCAGGTTTCAGATCAAACAATATTGACCCCAATGCACGGCATTGCATGGCTTCCGCCGTGGCGGGTTTTATTCAAACTTTCGGTATTGACGAACCCGCAGGTTGTTATGACGATATTGAACTAACAGATACGGTCATCTCCTGGGGTGCAAATATGGCCGAGATGCACCCTATCCTTTGGGCAAGGGTTTCCGACAGAAAACTGAGTAATCCCGACAGAGTGCAAGTGGTTAATCTTTCAACTTTTACCAACCGAACTTCCGACCTTGCCGATATGGAAATAATTTTCAAACCAAGTACGGACTTAGCTATTTGGAACTACATAGGAAGGGAAATCGTTTATAATCATCCCGAAGCTATTGATTGGAATTTTGTGAAAAAACATAATGTTTTTGCAACAGGATATACTGATATCGGATATGGAATGAGAACTCCCGACCATAGTAAATTTACTGAAAAAGAAAAGGAAACGGTTAAAAATGAAATCGGTAAGGTGATTTCGGCTGACGAGGCCGTTTCGCTGGGCTATCTCGGTTATAAAGAAGGAGATATAATGGAGATGAAACATCGCGGAACGGCAGGTGCACACTGGCTTATAACTTTTGAGGAGTTTAAAAAAGGACTTTCCCCTTATACTCTGGATTATGTTGCAAAGGTTGCAAAAGGCGATCCGGATGAGTCTATAGAGGATTTCAAGAATAAACTTAAAAAACTTTCCGCTCTTTATATTGAACAAAACCGCAAAGTAGTCTCCTTCTGGACCATGGGAATGAATCAACATACACGCGGCACTTGGGACAATGAACTTTCATATATGGTACATTTCCTACTTGGGAAACAGGCAAAACCGGGCAATGGGGCTTTCAGCCTTACCGGTCAACCCTCTGCTTGCGGAACGGCTCGCGAAGTGGGAACATTTGCGCATCGTTTGCCTGCGGATATGGTGGTTAAAAACCCCAAGCACAGAGAAATTGCCGAAAAAATATGGAAGTTGCCCAAAGGTACTATCAATCCTAAAGTTGGCTCTCATATAGTGAAAATACATCGTGATATTGAGGATGGAAAGATTAAATTTGCTTGGGTACAGGTTTGCAATCCTTATCAAGATACTGCCAATGCCAATCACTGGATAAAAGCCGCACGAAGAATGGACAATTTTATTGTTACCAGTGACGGATATCCCGGAATATCGGCAAAAGTATCCGATTTAATTCTTCCTTCCGCAATGATTTATGAAAAGTGGGGTGCATACGGTAATGCGGAAAGACGTACGCAGCATTGGAAACAACAGGTTACTCCGGTAGGTGATGCTATGCCCGATATATGGCAGATCGTCGAATTATCCAAAAGATTTAAAATCAGAGATGTATGGGGTGCACAACCTGTTCCCGGACTTGAAGGCGGATTACCCGATGTACTTGCCCAAGCAAGGGATATGGGATATAACCCCAATGATACATTATATGATGTTTTGTTTGCCAATGAAAAAGCCAAATCCTTTTCATGGCCCGATCCCATTGCCGACGGCTTTCAAAATACTGAGGCGGAGGGTGATAAAAGGAAAATATACGGTGGAGACGGTCAACTTTGGAAAGGTTACGGTTTCTTTATTCAAAAATATTTGTGGGAAGAGTATCGCGAATTTGGTGCCGGTCATGCACATGATTATGCAGATTTTGATACGTACCACAAAGTCCGTGGTTTGAAATGGCCCGTTGTGGACGGTAAAGAAACATCCTGGAGATTCAATGCAAAGTACGACCCGTATGCACGGAAAGCCGGTACGGGTGACTTTGCTTTTTACGGAAAAGCATTGAAAAAAGTGCCACAGGGCAATCTTACCGGTATTACAAACAAAGAAAAGAAAGACCTTACAAATAAGGCGAAGATCTTTTTCCGGCCCTATATGGAACCGCCGGAAATACCAAATAAAGAGTATGATTTTTGGCTCGCAACCGGTCGTGTCCTTGAACACTGGCATAGCGGTACAATGACAATGCGTGTGCCTGAACTTTACAGAGCGGTACCTGAAGCACTCTGTTTTATGCACCCTCAGGATATTGAGGATAAGGGATTTAAACAGGGAGATATAATTTGGGTTGAGTCGAGAAGAGGGAAAGTGAAAGCTCGCATAGAAGGTAGAGGTCGTAATCGGCCTCCAAGAGGATTGGTTTATGTACCTTGGTTTGATGAAAAAGTTTTTATAAACAAGGTTACTCTTGATGCAACTTGCCCTATTTCCAAACAAACCGATTATAAAAAATGTGCCGTTAAATTGTATGCCGTTAACGCTTGACGCAATTAATTTATTTATTTAAAAACGGAAATTTTATGGGTAAAGCAATAAATACTTCGCGAAGAGATGCCTTGCGCAAAATGATAAGAAGTTCGGGAATCTTTGCCTTCGGCGGTTTCGGCTGGGGTGCTTATCTTAACAAGGCTAAAGTATCAAACCTTGTATTACGGCCTCCAGGTGCTCTGCAAGAAGAAGATTTTCTCAATTCTTGCATAAAATGTGGAATCTGTGTTGATTCTTGTCCATACGATACACTTATTTTGGCAAAACCCGAAGACAATGTTGCAATCGGAACTCCGTACTTCAAACCCAGAAGTATTCCTTGCTATATGTGTCCCGATATTCCTTGTGCACCACCCTGTCCGTCAGGAGCTTTGGATGTTAATAAATTGAAAGCGCAACAAGACACTACGGAGAATAACGGTTTGGATATAAATAAAGCTCAAATGGGTCTTGCAGTAATAGATACGGATACTTGTATTGCATTTTGGGGAATACAGTGTGATGTCTGTTATCGGGCATGTCCCTTAATGGATGACGCCATTTCACTTGAATATGAGCGAAATGAACGTACAGGAAAACATGCATTTTTAAAACCTGTTGTCAACAGCAACACTTGTACCGGTTGCGGGTTATGCGAGCATGCCTGCGTAATCGAAAAAGCCGCAATACGTATTTTGCCGCGTGATGTGGCTATGGGGAAGGTCGGTGACCATTATATTAAAGGTTGGGATGAAGAAGACGAACAACGATTACGCAATATCAAAGACTCAAAATACGAGAATACGGATGAAGTACCTGCCGAAGATTATCTTAACAATTGGGAGGATTTAATTGATGAGTAGGCTTTTAAAAAGAAACCGGTTTTTAATTTTTAGGAGGATTGTTCAACTGTTCTTCCCGATTCTTTTTGTGGGTTCGAATATTTACGGCTGGAAAATTCTGGAAGGTAATTATAGTGCTGCATACGTGTTCGGTAGTTTCTATCTTGCCGATCCGTTTGCGGTTTTACAAATGCTCGTTGCCGGTTTCACTCTTAATTTTGATTTGATTCTTGGGGCAATAATAATTTTATTGGTTTATGGATTGTTATTTGGCAGAAGTTTTTGCAGTTGGGTTTGTCCGATAAATATTGTGACCGATTTCGCACTTTTTGTTCGTCGCAAAACAAATATGAATAGATATGACGAAAAAATGCCGTTCAAGAGGAGTCTTCGCTATTGGATTTTAGTTCTTTCCATTGTGGTTTCATTGTTTTCGGGTGTTGCCGCTTTCGAATTTGTAAGCCCGGTATCAATGCTGCATCGCGGATTGGTCTTCGGTTTCGGATTTGGAATAGCCGCAGTTGTTATGGTTTTTCTTTTTGATGTTTTTATGCTTAAAAACGGATGGTGCGGGTACATTTGCCCCCTTGGAGCTTTTTATTCGGTTATTTCAAAATATTCATTAATAAAAGTGAATCATACCAAAAGCAAATGTTCAATGTGCGGTAATTGTTTTGCCGTATGTCCTGAAAGACAAGTATTGTCAATAATTGATAAGCAATCGGGAAGCATACCCAACAGCGAATGTACCAATTGCGGACGTTGTATCGAAGTATGTGAAGATGATGCTTTACATTTTGGAAAATATTCAAAACTTAAATAATTAAAATGATGAAAAAAATAGTTTTATTTGTTATGGTTTTCTCTTTTGTATGTGTTGCTTGTAATAGTGGAAACAACAAAAAAGAGGAAAAAAAGGACTCCGGTTTTGTATCGGAAGAGAGTTTGGGCTTAAGAAAAACGGATCTTTATTCCGAAAATAACACTGAAGGAGATAAAGGGGTTTTTAATGCACCTGCTCCCGGTCAAAGCCAGACGATTGAGCGCTCATTTGAAAATGCTCCGCCATTGATACCCCATACGGTTGAGGGTTTTCTTCCGATAAAAAAAGACCAAAATCTTTGTCTTAGCTGCCACCTGCCTGATGTGGCGAAAGCAGTGAAAGCAACACCGGTACCTCCGTCTCATTTTATGAATTTCAGACCTGATATTTCAATGAAAGGAGGTAAGATTATTGTCTATAATGACGATGAAACGGGAAATACCGTTACTAAGAAACACCTTGATAAACTCAATAACGCTAGATATAATTGTTCGCAATGTCATATACCTCAGTCGAATATTACCGTTGAAGTGAAAAATACTTTTGTTGCCGATTTCCGAGATAAAAAACTGGAAAAAAGATCAAACTTTGCCGATGTTGTGGACGAAGGTGTAGACCATAAATGATAAGATGAGGACTTTGTTATTTGCTTTTTTTGTCTTTTTGGTACAACAAACTATATTCCCGCAAAAACCCGCATATGTCCTGTCCGCTTCGGGTGGTGTTACCGATATGATCAGGGATGGCAGTAATCTGTATGTTGCTACGGATAACGGTACTGTTGATATTTTTGATCTGAATAGCAAAAGGCGTTTTGTTAACATTGTCTTTCCGAAAATAGAGGATTTTACCGGCGAAAAAATCGCCGCTAAAATCTTTTCGATTGACAAAATTCCAGGTAACGACACCTTATTAATGGTTTGTCAGGGTATGTCGGGTTTTCGGGATGTTTTTATTTATTATGACCAACTTATCAAAGTAATTGATGCAACCTCTCAAAAAATGATGATAAGGGAGGCACGTTTTGTAAAACCCGATCTGATACTAATGGGTCTGACAAGTGACGAACTTCTACTGTTTGATGTAACCGCTAAAAAGATTCTTTATAGAATTCAAATAGGACATTATACTTTTGACGACCTCGTTCTTACAAGTGACAGATCGAAGGTCTTAACCTCGGATGAAAGCGGAATAATACATATGTTTTTGACTGATGACGGTACTTTATTAAAAAAATACGAAGGACAAAATGTTGACAATGTTTTCAAAATTGACATTAAAGACGATGTTCTTATTTGCGGCGGACAGGATAGGAGAGTTGCAGTTTATGATATTATTTCTTCTGATGCTTATCATATTCAGGGAGATTTTCCCGTTTATTGTGTAGCATTAAGCCCCTCGGGAGGATACGGTGCTTATTCGTCAAACGAAGATAGTGATATCGTAGTTTTCGATATTGATACGCGTGATGTTCTTTTTACTTTGACCGGACAAGAAAGTACAGTGAACAATATTCTGTTTTGTTCTGATAATAAGCTGATTGTTAGCTGTGAGTCCGAAAAAATTTATTTTTGGAATCTTAAAATTAATAAATAAAATTATGAATATTTCAAGTATTATTGTTCAAACTAAACCTGAATTTATTGATGAAGTCCTTTGCAAAATCAAAAACAGCGACTTTTGTGAATATCATTTGCATAAAGATACCGGTCATATAATCGTAACTATTGAAGGCTCAGGAATTGAGGAGGAAATGGCAAAGTTGAAACTATTGCAATCAATACCGAAAGTCATTTCGGCCGAAATGGTTTACAGTTATGCAGAAGATGAGTTGGAAAGAGAAAGAGAGAAACTTATTAATTCCACATTCCCCGACTGGCTTAACGACCCGAACGTTAAAGCACAGGATATAAAGTATAACGGCGACCTTAAAAAGAGATTATAATTCCTAAAATGTGGAAAATTAATTATGAACCTGCATACATATCTATGCAGAAATGTTTGTGTTTATTTATAATCACTATAAATTAATAAATAATCTTTGATTTTAAAATTCTGTTTATACCTTTGTTAGCTGATTAACAACACTAATATTAAAACGTAACGATATGAAAAGATTAATTCAATTTGTTGTGACTGCGATGCTTCTGCTTTCATTTACCGCTATTTCGTATGCTGAAAACGGTAATGAACTTGCCCCGTATTTGAAAATTGGTGAACTTTCGGTAAGTATGGACGAGGCAATTCAAAAGGTTAAAGATGCTCTTACTTCCAAAGATTTTGAGATTATAGGTGAATACCACCCTGAAAGCAAGGCGGGACTCTATGTAATTGCTTACACGCGTGATGATTTGCAAAAAATCACCTTAAAAGTAAAAGACAGAGGTGCATTGGCAAGTGTTTTGAAAATAGGTTTTGTGCAAAAGGATGGGAAAATTGCCGTTTCGATGCTCAATCCGCCATTTCTGTTTTATGCATATTTGATGGATGAAACCGACAAATATTTGGGTGACTTGACAGCCGTTTCAAATGATGCCAAAGCAGCTATGAGGAGCATAGGAACCGGTTTTACTCCTTTCGGTGGCGGTATTGAACCTGACGAGCTGAAGGATTATCATTATATGATGATGATGCCCTATTTTACCGACCCTGTTGATTTGAATGAATATGACTCTTTTGAAGAGGGGTTGAGCGTAATTCGTAAAAATCTTGACGCCGGAAAGGGCAAAACAAAGAAAGTTTATGAGCTTGTTTTCCCGGGCAAAGAGATTGCCGTTTTCGGTATTGCGCTGTTAGACCCGGAAGATGGCGAAGGTCATTTCCTCCCCATAATAGGTGAAGATAACATTGCGGCAATGCCTTACGAACTAATCCTGCAAGGAAAAGAGGTGACCATGCTGCATGGAAAATACAGGTTTGCATTACTCTGGCCCGAACTGACAATGGGACAGTTTATGAAAATTTCCAGCACTCCCGGTGATGTGGAGGATGCTATGGAGCTGGTGACGGAAGATTAAGCGGTTCCGGAATAACCGTTTATGTTGTCGGTTATTAACATAATTTTTTTCATTGTTTTGCTCCTCATATATAGTTTCTCATTATTCTGACTATCTTTGCAGGCAGATTCATTTTAAAACAATTTGTTATGCAAACTATTATAAATAAAGCGGAAAGGCTTTCAAAAAAGGAAAACCTTATTTTTTTGATTACCGATCTTAAAAATCTTGATGATAAATATCTTTCGAAAGAGGAGATAACATTTATCAAAACACAATACAGGAATAATAAAAGGGATGTTTTTTCTTTCAATCGTCTTAAGTACTGGACTTTCGTCAATATTCTGAAAAAGGAGAGGATAAAAGCCGATAGGTTGGAAGAATACAGGAGTGCGGGTAATAAAATGTTGAGCAAGATCAATGGAAACAAACTTAATTCCGTTGTTCTTGTCGACAGCGAAGCAAAACAGGAGGAATCTCTGGCTTATGCCGAAGGTATGGCGTTGGGGAATTATCAGTTTTTGAAATACAAAAAAGAACCTGCCGAGAAAATGAATTCCCTGAATTCGATATTTATCCATTCGAAAAATCTTGATGACAGGTTGATAGATGAACTGAATATTGTTGTTGATGCAACATATAGGGCGCGAAGTTTTGTTAATGAACCGGTTTCGTATCTTAATGCGGTTACTTTTGCGCGGGAGATGGAAAAACTTGGCAAAAAAGCGGGAGCCAAGGTTGAAGTCCTGAATAAGAAAAAGATTGAAGCTCTTAAAATGGGCGGTTTACTTGCCGTTAACAAAGGAAGTGTTGACCCGCCGACATTCACGATAATGGAGTGGAAACCTAAGAATGCAGTCAATAATAAGCCCTATGTTTTTGTTGGAAAGGGTGTTGTTTTCGATAGTGGCGGACTGAATATAAAAACAGGTGAATTTATGTACAATATGAAGAGCGATATGGGTGGCGGTGCTGCCGTTTCGAGTGCTCTTTATGCCATAGCCGCCGCAAAACTTCCGGTTCACGTAGTTGCTATTATTCCGGCCACCGACAACCGTCCCGATGGAAATGCTTATGCCAGCGGAGATGTTATAACAATGTACGACAAAACACAGGTGGAGGTAATAAACACAGATGCCGAAGGCCGTATGATCCTTGCTGATGCTCTGAGCTATGCAAAACAATATGACCCTGAACTGGTAATTGATGCCGCAACATTAACGGGTGCTGCGATGCGTGCAATAGGGAAGTACGGTATCGTTGCAATGCAATCAGGAGCCGCAAAAGAGTACTCTTTGCTGGCAAAAAGCGGAGAGAAAGTTAATGAACGTCTTGTGGAGTTTCCTTTATGGGACGATTATGCCGAAGATATTAAGTCGGGGATTGCGGAAATTAAAAATATCGGAGGTCCCGAAGCCGGTGCTATTACGGCAGGGAAATTTTTAGAACACTTCACGGATTATCCGTACATTCATCTTGACATTGCAGGCCCTGCTTTTCTTGGAAAACCTTTCAAGTATTTTACAGCCGGTGGTACGGGTGTCGGTGTAAGGTTGTTATTTGACTTTATAAAGAGTAAAGTATAATTCTTGCTGTTCAATGTTTTATCTTTGCAGATATAAATTATAAGATAATGATTAAAAATAAGGAAAAAGATAAAGAGAGGAAAGTCAGGGTTGGTATCTCTCACGGCGATTTCAACGGTATCAGCTATGAGATAATTATTAAGACTTTTCTTGACAAAAGGATGTTGCAGTTGATGACACCTGTTATTTACGGCTCATCCAAAATAGCATCCTACTATCGTAAGACACTCAATTATACCGACATATCATTTAATCTGATCCGTAATGCCGACCTTGCAAACCCCAATCGTGTTAATATTATTAACTGCTATGACCAGGAGGTAAAGATTGAGATAGGAAAACTATCGGAAAAAGCCGGCGAACTTGCTGTACTTGCTCTTGAGAAGGTTGTTAATGATATGATGCACAATTCAATTGACGTTCTTGTTACAGCTCCGATAAATAAAAAAAGTATTCATTCCGAGAAATTCGACTTTCCCGGACATACCGAGTATCTTGCCAGTAAGTTCAATGCTGCGGATTATTTAATGATGATGGTAAGCAAAAACCTGAGAATAGGGATAATTACAGGACATATTCCCTTGAAGAATGTTTCGGATTCTTTGTCCGAAGATCTTATTCTTCGTAAGATCAGGATTATGAATGACTCTTTAATCAGGGACTTTGCCATTACCAAACCTAAGATTGCCGTTTTAGGTCTTAATCCCCATGCCGGTGATGACGGCGTGATTGGAAATGAGGAGAAAGAGATGATCATTCCTGCCGTCAACAAAGCTTATGATGAAGGCATTTTATGTTTTGGCCCCTATCCGGCTGACGGCTTTTTCGGTTCCGTAGCATATTCGAAATTCGACGGCATAATTTCTCTTTATCACGATCAGGGAATGCTCCCTTTTAAAACACTTGCTTTTGATAGCGGTGTGAATTTTACTGCCGGACTTCCTTACGTCAGGACATCTCCGGCGCATGGAACAGCCTTTGATATTGCCGGAAAGAGAAAAGCATCGCCCGATTCGTTCCGGCAGGCGTTATATCTTGCCGTGGATATTTTTAAGAACCGGAAGACTTATGAAGAAATATCCAAAAATCCTTTGCCAATCGGAGGTAACGGAAACGGAAATAAGAATGATGCACCCGGCAGAAACCAGGTCAGATAGTTAGTTTATGTCTTCTGTAAAATATTCAATAGATGATGTTGTAGAGTTTACCGGTGGAAAACTCATTAATAAGGGAACCGAAGGGTATATTTCCGATATTTTAATTGACTCGAGAAGGCTGGTCACTCCGGCGGGATCGCTCTTCTTTGCACTTATTTCAAAGAAAAACAACGGTCATAAATATATAGCGGAGCTTTATAAAAAGGGAGTAAGGAATTTTATAGTATCCGAGGATACTATTGAGTATGAAGATGCAAACTATATTCTGGTGGAAGATACTCTTATTGCCCTACAAAAGTTTACGGCAAGGCATCGTATGAATTTCGACATTCCGGTTATCGGGATAACGGGCTCCAACGGAAAGACAATCGTTAAAGAGTGGTTGTTTCAACTGATGAGCCCGGACAAAAAGATCATAAGAAGTCCGAAAAGTTATAACTCGCAAATCGGGGTTCCCTTGTCGGTCTGGCAAATGAGACCCGGATTTGATATGGCTGTTTTTGAAGCCGGAATTTCCGAGCCTGACGAAATGGACAGGCTGAGAGCTATAATAAACCCTACAATCGGGATTTTTACAAATATCGGCCCGGCTCACAGCGAAAATTTTATTACGGTAAACCAGAAAGCGGGAGAAAAGCTAAAACTTTTCACAAAGGTTGATACTCTTATATACAGTCCCGACTATTCCGATATTCAGGAGACAATCATTAAATCGGAGATGCTGGGAAATATTAAAACATTTACCTGGAGCCGTAAACAGCTACAGGATGTTGATCTTCTTGTGAAAGAACCGCTGCGAAACAGTAATAATACACTGACAATCAAAGCTCTGTATAAGAATGAAGAGATTGGAATTACAATTCCGTTTACCGATGATGCATCACTTGAAAATGCAATACATTGCTGGGCAACAATGTTACACCTTGGATATAAAAATGATGTTATAGCTGAAAGGATGACAGCCCTCCAGCCTATTGCTATGCGTCTTGAGATGAAGGAAGGGATTAATCATTGCTCAATAATCAATGATAGTTACAACTCGGATATAAACTCTTTAAATATTGCACTGGATTTTCTTAATCAGCAAAACCAGCACAAAAGAAAAACGGTCATACTTTCCGATATTCTGCAAAGCGGACAAAACGACGAAGACCTTTATGCGGCGGTTGCCGCACTGATAAATAATAAAGGGATTGATAAATTAATCGGAATTGGAAAGGCTATCGGTAATCATTCCGGAAAATTTAACATCGAAAAAGTTTTTTTCCCTACAACACGCGATTTTTTGCAAAGATGCTCCTTTGCCAATTTCCAGAATGAAACGATTTTGCTTAAAGGTGCACGTATTTTTGAGTTTGAACAGATAAGCCAGGCTTTACAGCAAAAGGCTCACGAAACCATTCTCGAAATAAATCTCAACGCACTTATTAATAACCTTGATTATTTTAAGAGGAAGCTCAAGCCGGAAACCAGGATAATGGCAATGGTTAAAGCATTTTCGTACGGAAGCGGCAGTTTTGAAATTGCCAACATCCTTCAATACCATAACGTTGATTACCTTGCCGTTGCTTATGCCGATGAAGGTATAGAATTGCGAAAATCGGGGATAAAGGTGCCGATAATGGTTATGAATCCCGAAGAGCAGAGTTTTGACGAAATCATAAAACATAATCTCGAACCTGAAATTTATAGTTTCAGATCATTAAAACTACTTGAAGAATCAATTAGAAGAAATATAATTCCTGAAAATAAGCCCGTTAAAATTCATATTAAGCTCGATACCGGTATGCACAGGCTCGGTTTTCTTCCCGAAGAGATTGACGAATTGATTGAAAGGCTTTCAACCTTACGTTCGGTATATCTACAATCTGTTTTTTCGCATCTTGCGTCAAGCGAAGACCCTGCAGATGATGATTTTACACATTTTCAGGTGGCACAATTAGTGGAAATGTCGGAAAAGATTAAGGCAAACTCCAATCATCATATAATGATTCACATACTGAATTCTGCCGGAATGACCCGCTTCCCTCAGTATCAGTTTGATATGGTCAGACTTGGAATAAGCCTCTATGGAGTATCTTCGGTGAAATCCAATGAAAAGAGCCTTGAAAATGTCAGTAGCCTGAGATCAACCATTTCGCAAATAAAAAAAATAAAACCCGGCGAAACAGTGGGCTATAACCGGACATTGAAAGCCGAAAAGGAGATGACGATTGCCATAGTTCCCATCGGTTATGCCGACGGACTTGACAGAAAACTGAGCAACGGCAGGGGCAGATTGTATGTCAAAGGAAAACCGGCTCCTTTTGTGGGCAGCATTTGTATGGATATGTGTATGATTGACATAACGGACATAGATGTTAATGAAGGAGAGGATGTCGTTGTTTTCGACAGCGAGCATCCCATAACAGAGCTTGCGCAAGACCTTGATACCATCCCTTATGAGGTACTGACAAGTATTTCGAGAAGGGTAAAAAGGGTTTATTATCATGAGTAAAAAAAGTATAACTTTGTAGACATAAGCAACGAAAAATGGATTTTAAGAAACTTTCGGTTATTATTCCGGCATATAATGAAGGGGCAACTATTCATCTGATTCTTGATAAAGTGCTTGATGTTGAGTTGATTAACGGTATTGAAAAAGAGCTGATAATAGTCAATGATTTTTCGACCGACAACACAAAAGAAAAAATTGAAGAGTACATAAAGAATCACGGGGAGGCTGATATCAGGCTCTACAATCAGGAAAAAAATATGGGCAAAGGTGCTGCTTTGCACAAAGGCATTGAACTGGCAACCGGTGAATACCTCATAATTCAGGATGCCGATCTGGAGTATGACCCGCAAGAGTATAATCTGTTGTTGAAGCCTGTAGTTGACGGATTTGCAGATGTTGTTTACGGTTCGAGGTTTATGGGTGGCACTCCGCACCGTATCCTCTTTTTCTGGCATTCCATAGGGAATAAATTTCTGACTTTTATATCCAATATGTTCACAAATCTGAACCTTTCGGATATGGAAACCTGCTACAAGCTTTTTCGTTCCGATTTGATTAAGAGCCTGAACCTGAAAGAGAACCGGTTCGGTTTTGAACCGGAAGTAACTGCCAAAATATCAAGGATACCGGAAGTGAGGATATATGAAGTCGGGATATCCTATTACGGGCGTACCTACGAAGAGGGGAAAAAAATAAGTTGGCAGGACGGCGTCAGAGCTATCTGGTCAATATTGAAATATAATGTTTTCAGCAGGCGGTAGGCACCTATTTTAATATTATCTAAGCATTGGCTTTTTCTTTCTTTCCACCCTTTTTATGATAATAATGTTCGTTCCAGTAAACCCACATTGCAAACATAACAACATAAAAGAAAGGTCTTGCAATATAATCGTGGATGAAGTGCCAGTGATCAACAAGATTCATGGTTACGAAAACCATTAAAAGAATTCGGAATACATTCGTTAAATGAACCACTATAAGTCCCATAGGCAAATACCAGAGTTTGTTTTTCCACGAACCGGGATAGAGCAGCATTAACACTGTCCATTGGTACAACTGTTTTAAACCCGAACATCCAAGTCCGACAGAAGTATATCCGTTATTTGCAGCATAATAAAAGACGTTACTTCTCGTTCCGCCGTCAATGTCCAAAACGTCGAAACTTGTAACATTAACATTAAAGAGTTCAAGAACCCATTTGCTTTCGAGAAATACGGTTCTCGCTAATGATATTCCGGATTCGCGAATAAAATCAACGGCAAAAAAATCATGAGCAAAGTATCTGTATAAAAAGTGGAAAAAGAGCAGGATACCCATAAAAAGGGCTACATCCTTAAATGATTCGAGGTTGTATTTTTTTATAAAGCTGTTGAAAGAGTCAATATACTTGTGCATAATTAAGAGCTATATGAAAAAATTGTTAGTAATGACAAAAAATAAGTCGGCTAAATTATAAAATCTTTTATAACTTTGCATCTTCTTATGAAGGAAAATGACCAAATATAAAGACAAATCATATAAAAAAGGGCACAGACATAAAAAAAGAGGTCTGGTTTCAAGAACTTTGCATAAGTTCAAGAGAGATTTTTACGATTTATTCTCTGTAAAAAGTAAGAAACCTAAGGAATACCGTCCTTTTCTCGGTAAAGGTACCGATGATTCTTTTGCTGAGACAGCGTATATCATTGATGATGACGGGAAAAGCATAAGAGAGGTTCACTATAAACCGAGAAAGCATCACAAGAATAGAAGTAAAGGAAAAGGATCTTTTATTAACAGGATTGTACATAGATGGAATAAATATAAAAGCCGGCGAGGAAAAAAAATTCATAAGAAAAAGATAGAGAAAAGGCATAAGAAAGAGTTTAAGAGACGTCAAAGAATTCAGTTGATAAGAAAGTTCATTCCAAGCTATAAAGGTGGCAGAGAGTCCATATTTGATGATGAACAGTTAACGGAGGAAAGGGAAAAGCAAATTAAAAAGGGTTTCTTTTATTATACGGTAAATTCCGTTGCCCTTTATGTTATTGCCTATCTTCTTGTTTATATGATTTATCAACTTACCGTTTTGGTGGTTGCTTCGCGGTGGGGATTGGATTCCGTATTATATTATTATGATCTTGCATTTAATGATTATTCTCCGCTTTGGTCAAGATACAATATTATTGTTGTAACTTTTTCAGGACCTTTTATCTCATTAATAATAGGTTTTGTTTTTTATAAATGGGTTGTAAACAGACCGAAGGTCAAAGGTTTTGTTAAATTGTTCGTGTTATGGATCGGATTTCATGGATTTAATCTTTTTCTTGGAGCTTTCGTTTCCGGAGTCTCTTTTGACGAGGGGTTCGGATATGTTGCTAACTGGCTTTATCTGAATGTGTTCTGGAAGTTTTTAATTTCTTTGATATTTCTTTTTATACTTGGAATGACCGGTTACTTTTCAGCTCAGAAGTTTCTGGAAACATCCAATTCAATGATACGAGTGACCAAGAAATACAGAACCAGATTTCTGTTCCATCAGGTTGTTCTGCCCTGGTTTATAGGAAGTGTACTTATTCTTTTGGTAAAAATCCCCAATAATATGCCCTATGAAGCTGGAACGCTTGTGACGATGATGTTTGCTGTTGTTACGGTATTGTTCAACATAAAAGCTGAGCCGAGACCGAATATGATAGGTCACAATAAACCAACTAAAATAGTTTGGACTTATATAATTATTTTGCTTCTAATGCTAACACTATACAGAGTAGGCCTTGATACGGGTTATCACATTGTGCTAAAGTATAAGCTATCGCTCAGTATTAACCCCGTATAAAGATTATACCAGGGCAAAATCCATCTGTTTCTTTGCAAGGTCAATTTTCTTTACTATGATTCTAACCGGGTCACCCAGTTTGTATTCTTTGCCGCTTTGATGACCTATCACTCTGTAATTATCTTCATCAAGATAGTAGAAATCATCGTCCATATACCTTAAAGAAACCATACCCTCGCATTTACAGGTGTCAATCTCCACAAATATTCCCCATTTGCTGACTCCCGATATCAACCCTTGAAATTCCTGACCGACTTTGTCGAGCAGATACTCGGCCTGTTTGTATTTTATTGATGTTCTTTCGGCTTGCTGTGCATTTCGTTCCATAACGGAAGAGTGTTGACATTTTTCTTCAAGTTCAGTCTGATTTACCGATTGTTCACCGTTCAGATACCTTTGTAATAACCGGTGCACCAAAAGGTCGGGATATCTTCGTATCGGTGAGGTGAAATGCGTGTAGTATTTGAATGCCAGTCCGTAATGACCTATGTTTTTTGTGGAATATTCCGCTTTTGCCATTGTCCGTACGGCTATGGTCTCAATCATATTTTCCTCTCCTTTGCCTTTTATTTGTTCAAAAAGGCTGTTTAGCGATGAAGAAATGGACTTTCGCGAGGCCGTTTGAATTTTGTATCCCAGTTTTCCCACAAATTCGGCAAATGTTTGAAGTTTCTCGGGATTGGGAACATCGTGAATCCTGTAAACAAATGCTCGCGGCTCCTGACGACCTCGTTTGATACCGATCCTTTCCGCTACTTTTCTGTTGGCAAGCAGCATAAAATCTTCCACAAGTCTGTTTGAGTCGGTCTGCTCCTTAATATAGGCACCAGTCGGTTTTCCGTTTTCATCAAGTATAAATTTGACCTCCTGCGACGAGAAGGCAATGGCTCCCTTTTCAAACCTCTTTTTTCGCAACTGTGATGCTAACTTGTGAAGAGTAAGTATCTGTTCCTGAAATTCATCTCCTTTACCTTCGATAATATCCTGAACTTCATCATAATTGAATCTTCTGTCGGAATTGATAACCGTTTTACCGAACCATTCTTGAACAACCTTTGCGTTATTGTCAAGATGAAAAACCGCCGAAAAACAGAGTTTGTCAACATTGGGGTTTAACGAGCAAACATTGTTTGAAAGTTTTTCGGGCAGCATAGGTATCACTCTGTCAACAAGATATATGGATGTGCCTCTTTCGAAAGCCTCTTTGTCTATTCCTGATCCTTCCGTTACATAATGGGATACATCGGCTATATGAATACCCACTTCCCAAAGACCGTTATTAAGTTTTTTCAATGAAAGCGCATCGTCAAAATCTTTAGCATCCTCGGGGTCTATCGTACAAGTGAAAATTTTCCTAAAATCTCTTCTTTTTGAAATTTCCCGGTCTGTTATCTTTATTCCTATTTTAGCAGCCTCTTTTTCAACCTCTTTTGGAAATCCCAAAGGGAAACCGAAGTTCATCAGAATGGACTGCATCTCCACATTGTTGTCGCCGGGTTTTCCAAGCACTTCAATTATTTCACCAAAGGGATTTTTAGAATGCTCGGGCCAGTCGGTTATTTTTGCAACCGCTTTTTCTCCGTTTTTAGCACCTTTGAGATTTGAAAGGGGTATGTAAATATCCACGGGGACAGACACATCATCGGGAATGAGAAATGCATATTTTTTACTTACTTCAACTATTCCCACAAACTGTTTTTTGGCTCTTTCGATTATCTCAATAATCCTGCCCTCGGTTTTTCTCCCCTTGCGTTTCGGGAAAAGCCGCACTTTCACTTTGTCGCCGTTCAGTGCATGGTATGTGTTGTTTGCCGATATGAAAACATCTTCATCAAGTTCTTCGGTTATAACATAGGCTTTTCCGGTTTGCTTCATATCAACAATGCCTGTAACAATACTACGGCCTGAAACCGAAGAAAGCTTTGCAGGATTTAGTTTGTATTTGCCTTTTTTCAGTTCA
>JALSSR010000075.1 GCA_026984135.1 Bacteroidales bacterium | reverse complement strand
AAACGGTTTTGTGGATTTTGTCTTTCCCTGATTATGTTGCTTTAATCTATCCTGAAGATTCTCACAATGGCCTTTGTAAAACCTGTTAAATTTTTCGCTGTATATCACGTAAGCATAATAAGACATATCTTAATAAGTAAAAAGCCCGGAAAGATAAATCTAACCCGGGCTTATTCCTGCTTCTGTAGTCCGTAGGGGAATCGAACCCCTCTTACCAGGATGAAAACCTGGCGTCCTAGCCGATAGACGAACGGACCATTTTTTTTGTCCTAGCCTGGCGTCTCCCGAAAAATGTAAAATTTTTAATTTTACTTATTTTTCGTGGATCCTCGAAGAACTTACAAAATTTTGATCCCAAAATTTTTTGTTCTTCGGGACTAGCCGATAGACGAACGGACCATTTTTCTTAAAGAACACCCCCTTTTCTTAAGGGAGTGCAAAAGTAAAACTATTTTTTTTATCTGCAAATATTTTTTTAAATTTTTTCAAAAAAAGAGGCATAACTATCGCTATACCTCTTTCGTCCAGAACATTATGAGTGTCTTACCAGTTTTTATCGCCGGTCGTATTGTCAATAAATGTAATATTTTCAAGAGTGGGTTCGCCACCGTAGGCAAGATACAATCCCCAATTTGCTGAATGACTAATCTCCGAATTTTTAATGGTAACGTTCTCACCGTTTTCCTTGAAAATAATATTACCTGAATAATCCGAATAACCTCCTCCGTATGAAATAATGCAGTGATTAAATTCCGTTCCCGATGAAGTTCCTTCATACATCCATATTCCGTCCCAGTCACCGTTTGAAGGTGCCGGTGAAGCGGAGGTAAACAGGATCGGCTCATCTTCGGTTCCGACAGCGACCACTTTGCCGTAATTACCCGAACCATAGGCAATATCAAACTCACTGTTTTCCGTAAACTTAATTACTGTCCCGGGTTCTATCGTCAGGGTTGCTCCCGAAGTGGAGGCAACCTGCATTGTTCCGTCAACAAAATATGCACAGTTTAATTTATTCCATATAACATCCTGACTAATAGCATTTCCTTTCACAAGAACACCCCGATTGCCGGTATTAAAATTATTTCCGGTTCCGATTGTATTTGCCTGACTTGCATAGATTACAATAGCATGATCGTTATTATCGCTAAAAGTATTATTGTTGAAGGTGCTGAAACCGGATTCGCTATCAAGTGAAATACCGTATGTCTCACTTTGTTGGAAAAGACAGTTTGAAAATGAAACATCGGAACCTCTTATGATAACCATTCCGTTATTAACGCTGTATCCTCCCGCATATTCAAAGGTGCAATAATCAAATTCGCAACTGTTTGAACCGTCATAAAACCATACTCCGTCCCAGTCGCCTTTATCCTTACTTGCAGCCGCCGAAGTAAAAATCACTCTTTTATCCTCGGTTCCCTGTGCTATTACAGTACCGTATTCTCCGGAACCATAAGCAACATCAAACTCGCTGCTTTCGGTAAAACTGAGAACCGCACCTGCCGCAATTCTCAATGTTGAGCCTGAGGTTGACTTCACATTAACTGTTCCGTCTATCACATAAGGGACGGTAAGTGCAAGCCATGTTTCATCCTGCTTATCATAGGTACCACCTGATATCCGGACACCTTTATTTCCGTCAGCGCTCAAAAGATTTCCTTCTCCAATAGTGTGTACGGCATTGGGATGAAGCATTATTATCTGACTTCCGACAGCCTCAACAGTATTACCCGTAAAAGACTTGAAGGAAGCATCGTTATCCAAAACCAAACCATGATATTTGGAATATTGAATATGACTGTTTTCTATTGTTATTTTACAATCTTTCAAGTTAACGGCACCGGCATAATCGCTATAACCGCCCGAGTATTCTATAGTACAATACTTCAAACTTGTTTCGCTGGAAGTTCCGCTGTAAAACCATATTCCGTCCCAGTCACCTTCTGTTGGTGAAGATGCTGTAGTAGTAAACAATATCGGTTTTTCGGATGTTCCGTTGGCAATAATAGCCGAACCGCTTTCGCTATATCCCACATCCAGTTCCGAACCTTCCGTAAACCTGATTATCGTTCCTGGTTCAATTGTAAGAATTGCTCCTTCAACTGATACGGTACCGTCTATTATGTAAGTGTTACCTTCCGACCATACCGTATTTGAATTTATTGTGCCCGTAACCGTGTTACCAGGCTGATCACCGGGATTTACCGGATCATCATTCTTAACTGTACAGGAGCTTATGCCCAATACAGCTATGATTGCAAAAAATAAAAAGAATTTTCTCATAAAATAAATGTTAAATTTAAACTGTCCAAATCTTAGACAATTGATTAAAAAAAATAAAGAGATGCCCTGTTTTCAGGACATCTCCCTTACAAAAATCATATTTATTCCCGATTATTTTCCGGGACATTCAGCAACAACGCTTACCTTGATATTTTTATCGCCATAAGCTTTATCAAAAGCAGCAGAAAATTGTTTTGCAAGCTTTTGTGCCGTTTCATCATAAGCTACTTTATCTTCCCATGTATTTTTCGGGAAAAGAATTTCAGAAGGAACTCCCGGACAAGTCTTTGGAATATTCACATGGAAAAGTTCATCATATTCGTAATCCACACTAGCCAAATCACCGTTAAGTGCAGCTTCAACCATTTTTCTTGTCAGGTTGATATCCATCCTTTTACCAACTCCGTAAGCACCACCGCTCCAGCCTGTGTTGATAAGATAAACCTTTGTGTCGTGCTCTTCCATTTTCTTTCCAAGCATATCGGCATAAACATCAGGATTGATAGGCATAAAAGGCTGTCCGAAAAATCTTGAGAATGTTGCCTGAGGCTCAGTTACACCGGTTTCCGTTCCGGCAAGCTTGCTTGTGTATCCCATCAGGAACCAAAGCATTGCCTGATCCGGATTCAGTTGTGAAACGGGAGGAAGTACACCATAAGCATCGGCAGTCAGGAAAAGAATAGTTTTTGGATGTCCCGATGTTGACGACTCTTTAATATTTTTCAAATATGTCAACGGATATGAAGCACGCGAATTGGGTGTAAATCTGTCATCATAGTAATCAAATTCCCCGTTGGGATAAACCATCGCATTTTCGACTAGTGAACCGTGATTGAGATAATCATCTTTGTGCATAACGGCATCATAAATATCCGGTTCTTTACTTGGGTCAATATCAATCATTTTTGCATAACAGCCATTCTCGAAGTTTGCTATACCGTCATCACTCCAGCCATGTTCGTCATCACCGAGAAGTGCTCTTGTGGGATCTGCGGAAAGGGTTGTTTTTCCCGTACCCGAAAGACCAAGCAAAAGGGCGGAGTCACCGTTAGGACCTTCATTTGCAGAACAATGCAACGGAAGAATACCTTCAAGCGGAAGGAGATAGTTCATAACCGTAAAAAGCATTTTCTTAACACTTCCGGCATAAGCGGAACCGATAACAACTCCGAGTTTTCTGTCGAAGTCCATTGCAACAATCATATTGGATGTTTGTCCGTCGGGCATTTTTCTCAGGCGGCCTTCATATTTTGCCCTGTCAAGCTTGTTGTACGGCAAATGAACAAGAATAAACTCATCGCCGGCGAAACAACTTTTTTCAATATCATCCGGAACCGGACGGAACATATTGTCAACAAAGAGAGTGTGAAAAGCGTGTGAAGAGATAGTTTTAACCGGAAGAGCATATTTTGAATCGGCACCGATAACCCTGTCGGTAACGTAAACTTTTTCCTTTTCCGCCAGGAGTTTGAGCCCGTCTTCAAAAGCCATATCAAAAGTCTCCTCATCAATGGGGAGGTTATTTGGTGATGTCCAGTCAATATTTGCTTCGCTGGTTTTGCGTTTTACAACAAGAGTATCCTTAGGGCTTCTGCCTGTTGATTCGGGAGGAGTCCAGGTTGCAAGTGCACCGCTAACAGAGATTATAGCCTCTTTATTGTCAACGGCTTCTTTGATCATTTCCCTTCTGGAAATGTTGTCGAAAACATTTTTGTGAGCTTTAACAGCTT
>JALSSR010000074.1 GCA_026984135.1 Bacteroidales bacterium | reverse complement strand
GTCGCAGCCGTATCGTCGGGCTTCGGTATATTTTTATTTACATTAAAAAATATTATTGCCGAAATAATAAGTATGCTCAATCCGGTTATCGTCCATAGGGACAGCGACGACATACTTCCACTTACGTGGCTCCCTTCATAGAATTCTTTTAATATTTTTTTAAAGGGTTGTCTATATTTCAATATTTCATTGTCGGTTATTTGAGGTCTTTCGGTAATTATTTTTCTTTGTATTTTCATGATCTTGCAATTTAAAAAAACATTATTAAACCTAAAGTTGTCAAAATAATTTCAACACCTTTACTTTGTGCAGTTTGTAAAATCATTTTACTAATTTTCTTTCTTATTCTGTGTAATCCTACCCGCAAACTTTCCTCACTTTTGCCTGTGATATCTGAAATTTCCTTGAATCTTAGATTATCAAAATATTTCATTTGTATCAATTCATATTCGTCGCTTCCCAGCTGTTCCAAAGAGGATTGTAACATCTCTACGGTATCCTCCCCGTCATTTATTTCGGTTTTAATGTCATTCAAATATCTTTGTTCGACATAATATTTTCGCTCAACCTTTTTTCTTCTGTAGAAAAGTAATACTTCGTTATATGCTATTTTAAATATCCAGGATTTTAACGAGCCGGAATATCGTTCGGTAAACTTTTTTTGATTTTTCAATGCTTTCACAAATGCCGAACCGACAAGGTCGGCAGCATCTTCTTTTCGGTCAACTCTGCCGTACACAAATCTGAATATTTCAACATAATCATTCAGATATATCTTTTCCAGCTCTTTTTCAAACTGCGTTAATTGATATGTTTCGGTTTTACTGCTGTTAACCATTTTTCAAGTCTTTCATTTTTGTCTGCTCTTAAAAATAAAATACCTTGTACCCCTCATTGTTACACCTATTTTTCATTTATTTCCAGTTCATTCAGTATCTGACCTATCGTTATCATCTCGGGACTGAAAAGCGAAGCTTTGGTACCTCCGGCAGTATCACCTTTAATTAAAGAAGCGATGTTTTCTGCGCTGACAATACCAACAGAATTATCGGGAAGATATATTATCATTGCCAAATCATCTCCGTTTACCAATTTATAGGTCAAAGGGTCAACAGTTGTTCTTAATCGCATAAATTTGTATGTAAAACTTGTTTTATCAATGAGAACCACCATATTTACAGGCACATTAATATCCTGTTCGTCAGTAAAGTATGTTTTGATAAATTTAATTCCGGTAGTATCAACCGACCGGTCGTATTTGTTTCCGAATCCTAATTTTTCAAGTTGTCGTTTAAATAAAGATTCGTTGGGATACGAGGCTTTTAAAGCATCATCTTCATATCGTAAGACATCCGTATAATAACTTAACCACTTCTGTTCGGACATTTCTCTTTCGGCCGGGCTCATATATGTTCTGAGAGTATTCCAAGCCTCTTTTTTGTTTTTTTCAATTGCTGCCAAAACACGCTGTTTATTGTATAGCATGTTTCTGTCGAACTGTTTTGAATGGCGCGCAAGTGCCGTGAGATACCGTGCATATTCAGCCGGATATTTTTCAAAAACGGTTTTGTTTCGCTTTTTATTTCTTTTTTTGAGCGGATAAGCCTGAAGTTTGACAATTTTACCGTTGAATTTCTTTAAATAGAGATTAAAGAATTTCCCTTTATCGTCATATTTCAAACGCAAATCGGTAAAATCAATTTTGCTGAGTTGACGAAACGTTTTGAAATTCATACGGTCATTCGTAATCCAGATGTAATTCCTAAAAACATTCATTTCGGGATGATTCCTGTAAAACTGATTTTGGGGATATTTGCACTTTCCCTTTATAATCTTAAACATGCCGCAAGATTTATTGAACCCGAAACCGACATGCTTTGTTACAAGACTTTTGTTTTTGAAAAGCCGGAATGGGTACAGATAAGTACCGTGATTGCCGAGGGTATCCCAAAATCTCTCCTCAAAAGATAGTGTATCAAAGTTCAAACCAAATAGGATATTTGAGAAAAGGTCTTCGTAATGCAAATATGCTTCCGACCGGATTTTAAACGGTGCAGCACCTGTTTTGAAAGATCCGAAAAATGAATTTTGCTTTATTTCCGTCGTATCCTCACTGCAGGAAAAAACAACCTTAATATTTTTCAAGTTATCTCTTATCGTACCGTTAACTGTTTCGCTTACCGAATCGGTTTTAATATATCTAACACTGCTATTCCTGAAATATTGTAAGTCGGTAACGGGGTCGGGAATAGCATTACCCGAAATAAAAAGAGAATCAAGATTCCTTAATCCGGATAACTGTTTTCCCACACTTGTCAGGTGATTATCTTCAAAGTCAATAACTTCGATGTATGGTGAATTTATCTTTTCCGGCAGAATATAGAGCCCGCTGTTGTTTATCTGTAATTTTCTCAATGGATTTTTGCTTGTCAGTAATGTATCAAATGAAAGCGGATTTATCTTTTCACAATCTTCGATAACCAAAGTGGAAATATGTTTATTAAAAATAAAGGATAAAGGCAATTCTGAAATTGAGATATTTTTTAGTATTAAAGTGCCGATATTCGCACAATTGGAAAACTTGTTCAATAAGGATTGAAAACACTCATTTTCAATGTTTTGAAATGTCAAACTATTAATTGAAGTTGCTGAAAACCGATTTAACGATTCAGGTAGCTTTTCAGGGCCGGAGTTCTTGATTTTAAGGTCGAAAAGAAATTGCCTTTCCGCAATATCGCAATAGACGGATTCGAAAAAAGGAGAAGCAATGTCAAGGACGATTTTATTTGCAGGCGACCCATTGTTTCTCAATACGTTATAATCCTGTCCCAGCACCGTTAGGTTGACCAATGGCAGTATGCTAATTATTACCAAAGAAAGCTTTCTTAACATATTAAAGTATGTGACCGCTATTATCTACATTAAACAATACTGACTATGATGGAATGTTACAGCGAATCTTTCGTAAAATTCAAAGTAATTAAATAAAAACGGTTTTATATATTTATTTATTGTTATTCAAAATTTCCCTATTTTTGGCAGGCAAAATTTTACCGAATTGCTTTTATACAAGATAGGCATAACATTAATTCCCGGTGTGGGAGATGTCAACGGCAAGAAACTTATTTCTTATTGTGGCAGTCCCGAGGCTGTTTTCAGAGAGAAGAAAAAGGCTCTGATGAAAATTCCGGGTATCGGTGAAGCTACTGTTAGTTCCATACTCTCTCAAAAGGTGCTGGAAAGAGCTGAAAAAGAGATAGCTTTTATTGAAAAATACAAAATAAAATCTCTTTATTATACCGATAAGGAATATCCTTCGCGTTTGAAACATTGTGATGATAGCCCCATTCTTCTTTACTATAAAGGAAATGCCGACCTGAATGCCGAAAGGATTGTGGGAATTGTCGGAACGAGAAGGGCAACCGACTACGGCAAAGAGAGTTGTGAAAAAATTATTGAAGGTCTTGCCGAATTGGATGTGCTTATTGTCAGCGGTTTGGCTTACGGGATTGATACTTGCAGTCATAAATCAGCTTTGGACAATAACCTCAAAACCGTTGGGGTTGTTGCACATGGCCTTGACAGAATTTATCCTTCCGACAATAAAACGCTTGCTAAAAAAATGCATAGGAACGGCGGTATTATCACCGAATTTTTATCGGAAACGAATCCCGACAGAGAAAATTTTCCGCAAAGAAACAGGATCATTGCCGGAATGGTTGATGCTCTTGTGGTTGTAGAATCGGCTAAAAGGGGCGGTGCCCTGATAACTGCCGATATAGCCAATTCATATAACAGGGATGTGTTTGCAGTACCGGGAGATATAAATAAGAAGTTTTCCGAAGGATGTAATCTTTTTATAAAGACAAACCGTGCTGCTCTGATACAATCTGCCGATGACATTAAATATGTTATGCGCTGGGAAACGGAAACAAAAAAACCGGCTAAACAAAGAAAACTTTTTGTGGAACTTTCGGACGAAGAACAGATTATTGTTGACCTTCTGAAAGAAACCGACCAGGCGGGCATTGATCATATTGTTGCCGATTCCGGACTAACCCCGAGCAAGGTTGCTTCCGCGTTGCTGAATCTTGAATTTGAAGGAATTGTAAGAAGTTTGCCGGGAAAGATTTATAAGATGACGTAGATTGGGGTGGCAGTTGGTAGTGCCGAAACTTTGCTTCGTGCATGCTCGTCCAAAGGTCGGCATCGGCAATCGGCAGTTTGTACTAATTTCCCAAATGTATATTTTATTATTGAATGGACAGGTGAGTTTTTTAATAATCGTAAAATAGCATCACGCCATACCGCTACGTCGCAATGTCAACATTTCAAACAGAATAACCAAACCATACCTGCTGCGTCGCTGCGTCGCCGCGTGAGCATTTTTCGATAATTATTATCACGCCGCGTCGCCACTTTAACATTCCAAACCTCCAAACTTCCAAACTTCCAAACTTCCAAACCTCAAAACCTCCAAACTTCCAAACTTCCAAACCTGCTCCCCCTTCCCCTATAACTTCTTTATTCTCTTATATTCCACATTAATTTCAATTGCCTTGTAAAAGAGAAGCAACACAACTATCAGAGCACCTATGCTAAAGAATATGAGTAATTTAATATCATTTGTTCGAAAGCAGAATTCATATAATGCATGGAAAAAGGCTGCCCCGAAAAGGCCTGTCATAGAATCCACAAATTTGTTTTCACGCGATTTGGCCATCCCTACGAAAAACCCGAGAATTATTGCAAAAACAACATTTGCAATGACCATCGTGTTGGCATAAAAAAAGTCAACTTTGCTATAAAACGGGAGTGTGAAATAAAGCACATTTGACATAAAGGAGAACCCGAGAGCAATCATCACGGAATAGGTTATGGAGTCCAATGGTCCGTAAAAATTACTTTTCGGGAAAGCATAAAATCTCAAAACAAGGTACTTTCCGTATTCCGACCCGAAACCGCTAACTATGAAAGAGTAAAAAATAATTCTTCTTAAGTTTGTCAAGCTGCTTAAGCCGTACCAATATGCAATTGTCTGAAAAACAAAAACAATTGCAACACTGAGCATTCCCCAAAGAAAACTGTGAAAAAGACCGATAAAAATTTCCTTTCCCTGCCGGTATCTCACAAAATAATACAAAAGAACTGCAATGACAATACTTAAGGAAAGTGTTAAAATATAATTTATATCCATTTTAAATGTTTTTAATTTACAAATATACTATAAAGGATTTAAATTATGAAAATTTTTTTAATGAAATATTTGATTTATCTGCAAAACCACCTTTAATCTTTTGGTTTTCCGCCGTTTCTTTTTTTATATATTTCCGTTTGTCTTCTTATGGATTCTTCATGAACAATTTCAAGGATTTTCTGCAAAAACTTTTTATCCAGGCCAAGCCTTATACCTGTTCTCAGCCTGTTTATTACAACATTATTCCACCTTTCCAACTGAAGGATTGTAATGTCATTAGTGCTTTTGTATTCGCCGATTTCATCAACAATGTTCATTCTGCGTGCAATAATATTTAACAATTCTGCATCCAGCTTATCTATTTCAGTTCTAAGCTCCTCCAATTTTGTCTCAAATTCCACACTTCCCTCTATTTTTCTGATAACAAGTGAGGAAATAAGTGTTCCAAGATACTCGGGGGTCACTTGTTGTTCCTTGTCTGTCAAAGCTATGTCAGGATTAATATGTGATTCGAGCATCAATCCGTTCATTTCAAGGTCAAGGGCTTTTTGTGCAACCTCTTTCAATATTTCACGGCGGCCGCAAATATGGCTCGGATCACAAATGACCGGGAGACCGGGAAAAATCCTTTTCAATTCAATGGGTATCTCCCACATTGGGGCATTGCGGAATGGGGTTTTCTCGAAAAAATAAAACCCGCGATGAATAGCAAGGAGTTTGTTTATACCTGCTTTGTTAAAACGTTCCAAAGCACCTATCCAAAGGTCAATATCGGGGTTTACCGGATTCTTGATCATAACCGGAATATCCACACCTTTCAGTGCGGATGCAAGTTCATGAATTGAAAACGGGTTAACAACCGTTCTTGCGCCAATCCATAAGATATCAACTCCATATTTCAATGCCTGCTCAATATGCGTAGGATTTGCAACCTCAACCGTGGTCAGCAACCCCGTTTCTTTCTTTACTTTTTTTAACCACTTCAAACCTTTTTCGCCGACACCTTCAAAACCTCCGGGTCTGGTTCTCGGTTTCCAGATACCCGACCTGAAAATTTTAACCTGAGGTATTGCCGCAAGTTTCAAAGCTGTTTCCATAACCTGTTCTTCGGTCTCTGCACTGCAAGGCCCGCTGATAATTAGCGGCAGGCCTCCGGTTTCAATCCACCCGGAAAGAGGTAATATGTCAAGATCATAACCCATTGAGTTTGCAAAAATAGACATTTGTGAGGAAAGGGAACATCATCAGTGCAATTTTAAAATTTATTTTTAAATTTGCACGGATAATATTTTTGTAAAATCATAATATATCCCTTTCATAATAATTTTTTATCGTAAACCCGATTTTATCAGATATAACACCTTCAATTTTCCGCACTTTTCTTTTTTCAATATAGTATCCAAAAAAGTGATTAATTTTGCAGTCATTTTTTAAGTTAAAAACGGATATTTAATAAAATGGACGAGTTAAAGAGAACAAAGATCATAAACCTGCTTGAATCGGACGAGTTTGGTAAAACCATAAAAGTTATGGGTTGGGTACGTACCCGCCGTGTTAGCAAGAATGTTGCTTTCATTGCTATGAATGACGGCTCAACCATAAAAAATATGCAGATTGTTGTTGATTTTGAAACTGTTGAAGAAGAGTTAATACAAAGGATCCACTCTGGGGCAGCGTTAGAAGTTGTCGGAGAATTGATAGAGTCGCCCGGCAGTGGACAGAAGGTTGAAGTAAAGGCATTGGAGATCAAAATTCTCGGAGAAGCCGATCCCGATGAATATCCGTTACAGCCGAAAAAACATTCGTTGGAGTTTTTACGCGAGAAAGCACATTTGCGATTTCGCACAAACACTTTCAGTGCTATTTTCCGCATCAGGCATGCTATGATTTTTGCCGTTCATAAATTCTTCAACGACAGGGGATTCTTCAATATTCACACCCCTATTATTACAGCTTCGGATGCTGAAGGTGCCGGTGAAATGTTCAGGGTAACAACTTTGGATTTAAAAAATCTGCCGTTTAATGAAGAGGGAGATATTGATTATAAAAAAGATTTTTTTGGAAGAGAGACAAATCTGACTGTCTCGGGACAGTTGGAAGCCGAACTGGCTGCTCTTGCCCTTTCGGAAGTTTATACTTTCGGGCCGACTTTCAGAGCTGAAAATTCCAACACATCGCGTCATCTTGCAGAATTCTGGATGATAGAACCGGAAGCGGCTTTTTATGATATCAACGATGATATGGACCTGGCGGAGGATATGCTCAAATATCTCATCAAATATGCTCTCGACAATTGTGCCGACGACCTTGAGTTTCTTGGCAGACGACTTGCCGATGAGGAGAAAAATAAAAAGCAGGAAGAGCGCTCCGGAATGGAACTTCGCGAAAAACTCAATTTCGTTCTTGAAAACGACTTTGCAAGAATAACATATACGGAGGCGTTTGATATCTTGAGAAATTCAAAACCCAACAAGAAAAAAAGATTTCAGTATCTTATCAATGAATGGGGTGCCGATTTACAATCGGAACACGAGCGCTACCTTGTTGAAAAGCACTTTAAAAAGCCGGTTATTGTTACGGATTATCCTAAAGTTATCAAGGCTTTCTATATGAAGTTGAATGATGATGATAAAACCGTAAGGGCGATGGATATTCTATTTCCGCAGATTGGTGAGATAGTTGGCGGTTCGCAAAGAGAAGAAAATTATGACAAACTTGTGAAACGAATGAATGAAATGAACGTAACGGAAAAGGAGATGTGGTGGTATCTCGAGACCAGAAAATTCGGTTCGGTACCGCACAGCGGGTTTGGCCTGGGTTTTGAAAGGTTTGTTCAGTTTATTACCGGAATGGGAAACATCAGAGATGTAATACCTTTTCCGAGAACACCTCAAAATGCGGAATTTTAATAAAATGCTTTGTATTGAATAATTATTTGTATATTTGTTCGGTTAAATAGGGTTAGGAATTAAAAAATGATATGTTAAGCCAGAGATTACAACAGAAACTACTACAAAAACTTTCACCTCAGCAGATATTGCTGATGAAACTTCTTCAGGTCCCGACTGTGGCTCTTGAACAGAGAATTAAACAAGAGATTGAAGAGAATCCTGCCCTGGAAGAGACAAATGATGCTGATGATCTTGCCGAATTATCTCAGGATTTTGATGATTCAACACCGGGTGATACGGGTGAAACTGAAAATACGGAAGAAGTAAATAAGGACGATGAGTTTGACCTTGACGATTATCTGATGGATGATGATGATGTGCCAACATACAAACTGAGTGTAAACAATACAAGTGCAGACGATGAGCGCAAGGATGTTCCTTTTGTGTCGGGAACAACTTTTCACGACCTGCTTCATTCGCAATTGGGACTTCATGACCTTGATGAAAAGCAAATGATCATTGCAGAAACCATTATTGGAAATCTTGATGATTCGGGTTATCTTCAAAGAGATATTAATGCAATGGTTGATGATCTTGCCTTTTCGCAAAATATTCAAACTACAAAAGATGAAATTCTTGAAGTTTTAAAGATTATACAGGAGCTTGACCCACCGGGCGTGGGTGCCAGGAATCTGCAGGAGTGTTTGCTAATACAACTAAGAAAGATTGAAGATCCCGACAAAGCCGTTTTAAATGCCATTCGTATCCTTGAAAGGTATTTTAATGAATTTACAAAAAAGCATTACAGTAAGATAATTAAAAAGGCCAAAATAACGGAAGAAGAACTCAAGGATGCAATAGATGAGATTTTAAAACTCAATCCCAAACCCGGAAATTCACTCAACGAAACGACAAAAACAAATCATTATATTATTCCCGACTTTATTATTTACAATAATAACGGGGGGCTTGAGCTTCAGCTTAATTCAAGAAATGCACCCGAGTTAAGGCTTAATAAGACTTACGTTGAAATGCTCGAGGCTTATTCGAACAGCAAGGATAAAAAGAAGCATAAAGATACACTGACTTTTGTTAAACAGAAAATTGATTCGGCAAAGTGGTTTATTGATGCAATAAAACAAAGACAAAATACACTTTATACCACTATGGAGGCTATCATGAATTATCAGAAAGAGTATTTCCTGACGGGTGACGAAACAAAACTCAGGCCTATGATTCTAAAAGACATTGCCGATATTGTAAATCTTGATATTTCAACAATTTCGAGGGTTGCAAACAGCAAATATGTGCAGACTCCTTTCGGCACTTTCCTGTTGAAAAGTTTTTTCTCCGAATCAATGCAAAAAGAGGACGGCGAGGAGGTCTCCACTCGCGAAATCAAAAAAATACTCTCGGACTGTATTGATAGTGAGAATAAAAGCAAACCGTTGACCGATGAACAGCTTGCCAAAATCTTAAAGGAAAAAGGTTATAGTATTGCCCGCCGTACAGTTGCCAAATACAGAGAGCAACTTAGCATTCCGGTTGCAAGACTGAGAAAAGAAATTTAATATGGAACAAAAAATTGCAAGGTTTATCTCGGTAGTTTTGCACCCGTTACTAATCCCAACATACACTTTCGTTATTCTGTTCAGCCTGAATAATTATTTCTCACTTATAATTCCCTACCAAATAAAATATCTGATTGTCGGGGTGATTTTTATTACAACCTTTCTGATACCCGTATCGTTTGTGATGATAATGTTACGACGGAAAATGATCGGGTCGCTGAATATGGAAAGTCGTGATGAAAGGATTGCGCCTCTGATAGTTACAGCCGTTTTTATTTCTCTTTCCTGGTATATGATCAGTCAGTTGAACATTTCCGGGATATTCCGGCTTTTTTTACTTGGTTCGGGAATAACCGTAATAGTAACGATTTTGATTAACATTAAAGAAAAAATCAGCCTTCATATGGTTGCTATGGGAGGAATGCTCGGAGCTTTTACCGGTACTTCAATCAGATTTGATGTGGATATGATTTTCATAATATCCGTAATAATTTTGCTTTCCGGAATAGTTGGCTTTGCAAGGCTGGCCGTCAATGCACATACCCAATCGGAAGTCTATAAGGGGTTTTTTACAGGGCTGATTATTATGTTGATTGTATTTCTGATATTTTAATAAGGCATCAAAGAAATACCAACCGAAACAGGATACATCTCAGGTCCTTTTCCTTTGTCAAATACGGACGAAAGTTGATAAAAACCCCATATATTCAGCCATTTATATCCAAGTCGCAAAGATAATCCGTATCTGAATCTTGAGACATTCGGTATTCTTACCTTTTTATAAATAACCAACTTGTTGTTATCATTCGGAAGGCGATAATCATCTCCTTTGTATTTTGTGAAAGAGGTCATAAGGATACCAAACTTAAACCCGAATGCAAACCTGACATCACTTTTCGATTTGTAGCGTAACTCAATGGGAATGTCGAAATAACCGAGGGTGAATTTTGTTCTTCTGAAATTAATGGAGTCGGGTACGGGAACAAAAATCGTTGAATCGTCAATGGTCATTGTCAGCGATTTATTATTCAGATTGTGATATGAAAGACCGATTCCGGGCGACAGGCTGAAATTTCCGTTGTTGAGAATATAATTATACGAGCCGTTAATATTTACACCCTGATTTATAGTTGCAGGATCAAGTGTCTCAGGAAGTTTTTGCCAGATATCCGTAAACACATCAACACCAAAACTGAACTTTCGCTTTGTCTCCTCGCTCACCTCCTGTGAGAATGAGTTAAAGGCAATTATACTGAGAATAATTACAAATAATTTTTTCATCAAATGATTTTTTTCAACTTTTGTGCAAAGATATAATAATCTTGTAAGATAAAACTCATCTTTTCAAAATTAAGACAGCTTCTTCGATTTACAGTTGTAATTCATTAAAGCCATCTTTTCTTTTTAAAGTAAACAAACATTGAAATGGCGATAAATAGCATTACACCGATTACAATCCAAAAGGACCTGGGGTCATCCTGCAAAGGAAGATTAAGATTCATGCCATATAAACCTGTCAGAAACGTGAGCGGGAGCAATATGGAGGAAATCAGCGTAAGTATTTTCATGATTTCATTGGTGCGGTTTGCCTGCAATGAATCAAAGGTTCTTGATAAGCCTTCGATAAGCTCGGCATAATCCTCGGTCATATCCCACATCTGTTTGTAGTAGTCAAGGATGTTGCCCCAATAGTCTTCCATATTCTCCGCATAACCATCAATTTGTCCCGATTCAAATTTAGCAAACAGAGGAAGCTGAGGCTTAAACATTGTGTTAAGAAGAATTATATTTTTTCTGATGACTGAAATCCGTTCGATAATCCGTTCCGACTTAACGTCTAAAAGGCTTCTGTTTATGGCGTCTACATCATCTCCTATTTTCTTGATAATTTTCTGGGTTGACTTCATCAATCGCTCGAGAATTGTGTATAAAAGGGCATCACTTGTGCCGATTTCAAAGTCTTCACCACGTTCAATCTGATCTTTTCCTTCCTGAAACATACTGGTAACCGCTGAGTGCGATTTGCCGATAGTAATAATGAACTCCTCACCCCAGAAAATCTTTACCTCCCGAATTCGCAGAAATTTGTTATTGCGGTCAAAATAGGGGAAGTGCAGAATTATGAAATAGTAATCATCGTAAATATCAATTTTCGGCCTTTGGTTATATTCCGCTCTACAGTCTTCAATATCAAGGGGATGGAAATGGAAGTTCTCCTGAAGATAATTAAGATTTTCATTTGAAGGGTTAAGCACATGGTGCCACCTGAGTGTTCCGATTTTAATTGTTTCGATCATAACCCTATTTTTAAAAATGTTAATATTCTACATCCCTTTGTAATATATATTGCGGCAGCAAAAGTAAGAAAAATTTTAGAAACATTAGTTTGATTTTAATGTCTTACCTTTGCACACTTTAATTATGGAAAGTAATCGGGGAAAAAATAGCGGTAAAGAGACAGCAGTACTTATTGGTGTCATAACGCGTGGTGAAACGGAAGAGAGGGTCATTGAATATCTTGATGAGCTGGAGTTTCTGGCAGAGACCGCTGGTGCGGAGACTGTTAAACGTTTTGTGCAAAAGATGGAGATGAAGGACTCCCGTACATTCGTCGGATCGGGAAAGCTTATGGAAATTGCAGGCTTTATTAACGAAAATAAAATTGATATTGCAGTTTTTGATGACGAACTCACTCCTTCGCAAATAAGAAATATCGAAAGGGCTTTCAAATGCCGTATCCTCGACAGAAACAACCTCATACTTGATATTTTTGCCAAAAGAGCACGGACGGCACACGCCAAAACACAAGTGGAACTCGCACAATATCAATACCTTTTACCTCGTCTGACACGTATGTGGACGCACCTCGAAAGGCAACGCGGAGGAATCGGTTTGAGAGGTCCCGGAGAGACGGAAATAGAAACCGACCGTCGTATTATCCGCGACAGAATATCTCTGTTGAAAAAGAAACTTCTTAAGATTGACAAACAAAAAGCCACTCAACGAAAAAATCGCGGTAAGATGGTACAGGTGGCACTTGTGGGATACACAAATGTGGGTAAGTCAACAATAATGAATATGCTCAGCAAATCGGATGTCTTTGCCGAAAATAAACTCTTTGCAACGCTTGATACTACCGTAAGAAAAGTTGTGATTAAAAATCTCCCTTTTCTTCTTTCCGATACTGTGGGCTTCATTCGTAAACTGCCGCACGACCTTGTGGAGTCCTTCAAATCAACCCTTGACGAAGTGCGCGAATCGGATATTCTCGTGCTCATTGCCGATATTTCGCACTCCGACTTCGAGGAGCATATCAATGTTGTGAAACAAACCCTTGACGACCTGAATGCCGGTGATAAACCTATGATAATGGTTTTCAACAAGATTGATGCTTACACTTTCGTTAAAAAGGATGAAGACGACCTCACTCCCGCAACAAAGGAAAACCTGACCCTTGACGATCTGAAAAAATCTTGGCTTGCTAAAGCTCATTCCCCGACACTTTTTATTTCGGCAAAAAATAAGCAAAATATCGAAGAATTTAAAAAAGTTCTCTACAACGAAGTGCGAAAAATACATATTGAACGATATCCCTATAATGATTTTCTTTATGAGGAGTATGACGGGGAAACGGAGTTTTAATATGGTGAATGTTCAAAAGCAATATCTGCGTGTGCATAAGTGCCTCCATACCTAACGCTTTTTTTCAGTTTTGCAAATGTACATAAATTAATATCTTTGCCCCATAACTTTTAAACGAATATGAAGAAAAAGCATCTTCTTTTGCTTTCGGTTTTGTCCGGAGTCCTGTTGACCATAGGTTGGCCTGTGAACGGGTTTCCGGCCTTTCTGTTTGTTGCAATGGTGCCGATGTTTCTTATAGAAGATCATATTTTTAACAATAGGGATGATTTTTCGGTATTTGCCGTTTTTTTTCACACCTATCCCGGTTTTCTGCTCTGGAACGTATTGACGACCTGGTGGGTCTGGAATTCAACGCCGGCGGCAATTGCAGCCTGGACCCTCAATGCTATGTTTATGAGTATTGTCTTTACGGTTTATCATTTTATAAGAAAAGAAATTTACGGGAAAAACAAAGGCTATTTTGTGCTTCCGTTTGTATGGATAGCTTTTGAGTTTTTACATCTTAACTGGAAATTTACCTGGAGTTGGCTTAATCTCGGAAACGGTTTCGGCAATCATATAAAATGGATACAGTGGTATGAATATACCGGCGCTCTCGGAGGAACATTGTGGATACTGGTGTCCAATATTCTTATTTTTCTGGCTGTAAAATCTTTACAAAAAGGCAATAAAAACAGGCTCATTTTAAATTCGGCACTTGCATTTATCATTATCATTATTCCGGTTTTTATTTCATATTTAATCTATTTCGGATATAAAGAGAAAAAAAATCCCGTAAGAGTTATTGCCTGTCAGCAGAATCTTAATCCTTATTCAACACAATACTCAACACCAGCAACAGAGGTGGCCGGAATAATTACAGGTCTTGCCGACAAACTTATGGATGATTCCGTTCGTTTTATCGTAGCTCCCGAATCAACAATTCAGGATTATCTTTGGGAAGACAAGCTTGAAAGATCCCATGCGTTGAAGATATTGGAGAATTATGTGAGGAAACATCCCGATGTGGATATTGTCATTGGTGCCTCCACCTATAAAAAATATCGTGAAGGAGAAAAGCTTTCACCTTCCGCAAGATATTTTGAAAAAGAGAATTTTTATTACGAATCGTACAACACAGCATTTTTAATTGACACGACAGGGATTTTGCAGCGTCATCACAAGATGAAGCTCACACCCGGAGTGGAATATATGCCGTCGTGGGGTTTTCTTGACAAACTGGCTATTGATCTCGGCGGGACAGTCGGTTCGCTGGGGATTGATGATGAGCAGGTATTGTTGGTAGCCGATACAATAAAGATAGCTCCGATAATTTGCTATGAATCCGTTTTCGGGGAATTTTGCGGCGATTATGCCAAGAAAGGAGCGCAGGTCTTTTTTCTGATAACCAACGACGGTTGGTGGGGTGATACTCCCGGATATAAACAGCACCTGCTTTTTTCGCCTTTGAGGGCGATTGAAACAAGAAGGTGGGTAGTGCAATCGGCCAATACGGGTACTTCGGCTTTTATTGACCAGCGAGGCAATATTCATCAGGCAACAAAGTATTGGGTCAGAACCGCAATAAAGCAGGATGTGAACCTCAATTCGGAATTGACATTTTATTCCGAAATGGGTGATTACATAGGAAGGATATCTGCATTCCTTGCTGTTTTTTTGTTGTTGATATCAATATCTTTTAGTTTGAAACGAAAAACAAAAAAATTAAGATAAACGGATGAAACTGTTTTACAGACATTTCGGCGACGGCGGGCAACCGGTCGTAATTTTGCACGGACTATTCGGAATTTCGGACAATTGGGTGACAATAGGGAGAAGGCTGGGTGAGAAATATGATGTTTTTATACCCGATCAACGTAATCACGGCCAATCACCTCACAGCGATACATTTAACTATTATGCACTTGTGGATGACCTTTATGAATTTATTGAGGACCATGGATTGACCAATCCTGTTGTTATCGGACATTCTATGGGTGGTAAAGTGGCTATGAACTTCGCCCTTGAACATCCCTCAAAAGCAGATAAGCTTGTGGTAGTTGATATGAGCGTCAGAGAATACAAGGCACGCAAACAACATATTGAGATAATTGAGGCGCTGTTGTCGGTTGATATGAGCAAAGTTAAATCGAGGGCGGAAGTTGAGAAGCTGGTTTCCGAAAAAGTTGAATCGCCGAGGATTATACAGTTTGTGATGAAAAATCTATACCGTGTCAACAACAACACTTTTGCCTGGAGGATAAACATTAAAGGTATTTATGAAAATCTGGAGGACATTTTCTTAGGAATAGAATCTTCATATACTTTCGACAAACCCGCATTATTTATTAAAGGGGAGTTGTCGGACTATATCCTTGATGAGGACTACGACCTTATCGGAAAATATTTTCCCAAAGCACAATTCCATACTATTAAAGGGGCGACCCATTGGGTTCATGCCGAAAAACCCGATGAACTTTGTGACGTTGTTGACAGGTTTTTAGAAAAATAATAATTTTAAAAGCGTTGGTATTACGATGATTGACGAATATTTTTTATATTTATAATCTTTTTTTTGGGGAATTAAAAAATTTATTAATTTTGCACCTCCTAAAACGAAAGGAAAGTTCTTTTAAAATTGTCCTATGGTGTAATGGTAGCACATCTGATTTTGGTTCAGACAGTCTAGGTTCGAGTCCTGGTAGGACAACACTCAAAAAAATGCCCGGTAGTAATCATATTGCCGGACATTCGTATTTTTACGGCCTTCTTTTTTCGAAAATCTATTACCGAAGAAATAAAACTTTTTTGCAAAATACTTTCTTCCGCTCAATGACAAAAATAAAAAACATTCCTTTTTTTACGTTTTCCGCCGGAATCCATCTTAAAACAGGTGGAAATGAGCTTTCCCGTTTAAAAACCGTTTTCCCGTTTATATCAACGATATACACGGATGTAACATTCTCATAATCAATCAGATTTATTAGCAAATAATTGCCGAACGGATTTGGGAAAACAGTTATTTTATCACTTTTGCTCATTGTCATCAATTGAGGATAGTCGGTAACAACGGCGTCAAGATTATTTGCAAACAATACGGCAGCTTTCGCCGGATCACTGACAACTCCAAACCAGCATTGCAACCCGTTTTTATGGGCGTTTTCAATTATTGCAAACGGAGAAATATATCCTCCGCTTACACCAAATGCCTCTATCTCCTTTGCCGTTTCGATATCAATATTTGAAAGTATATTTTTTATTAAAACCGTTTTAATTTCAGGCTCATTTGCTTTTATTCTTTTCAGTTTTTCAACATTGTACGACATCAAAACAACATTATTTTTCATTCCCAACCTATCAATCATTTGAATTACAGGTGTTTCGGGAGTATTTTTGATATCAATACAAATGTTGACGCTTCCTTTTGCGAGATTCAGAACTTCAAACAATGTGGGAATCTTTTCATCTGCAAACTCCCGGCCGAACTTTCGGGAATATCCTGCCGTCAGACCCTTTAAAAACACATAGTTGAAATTTTTTACTTTGCCCGTACCGTTTGTAGTTCTGTCAAGTGTTTCGTCGTGGATAACCATTATCGAATCATCCTTTGACATACGGAGATCAATTTCAATATATCCGGCACCGGCTTCGATGGCTTTTTGGTAAGAGACAATCGTATTTTCCGGAGCTATTGAAGAGGCTCCTCTGTGGGCAATTATCACTCCCTGTGAAAAACCTGAAACGGCAAAACAAATTATCAAACCTGCAATTACACAAATACTCTTTTGAAGAGCTTTGCCGGATTGAATATGTTTTGGCAAGTGTCTCATTTTCCGTTTTTTAAAGTTTTGATTTTTATGCCTATTCCAAGATTAATAACCAGACTAAAGTCGGAAAAACCACCACTTTCGCCAAACCATGAATTTTCAATTCCTGCGGCAATGTGATGGGTTAAATATAAATTATCATTGAAATTAACATTAAATCCGTAGCCAATCAAATTATGTAATGAGAAGCCTGTGATAGTTGAATTATAGTACATTTTTCTTGAACAGCCCTCAATAATATAGATAAAAAACAGATCAAAGGTTTGCCTGTTTTTATTCGGGAAAAATTTATACCCTGCATTGAAACCGAAATTGGAGACGGGAGCACTGTTTACCGGAAATTCAAGTCCGATAAACGGATTATGTCTTTTTATTTTGTATGTAAACAAAAAATGAACTTTTACATCTTCAAGATAATTGTAGGAGATTGTTGCTTCCGTTGTCAAATAATTCCGCCGTGTATTTTGACCTGCCAAGGAAAATGGGAAAACCGTAAACAGAAAGAAAATCGTTACAAATGCAGAGCGTTTCATGTTCAAAACATTTATCACTTAAAAAAACAAAAGTAATTAAATTTTTCTCCTGTCGGTTTCAACCCTCATTTTATTATTTCCGGAAATCTTGTCGAAACGTTACGGTTTATTGTGAAATAAAAATATAATTTTTCAGGAATGATAGAGACGCACGGCCGTGCGTCTCAACATACCATGGCCGTGCATCTCAACATACCAAGGCCGTGCATCTCAACATACCAAGGCCGTGCGTCTCAACATACCAAGGCCGTGCGTCTCAACATACCAAGGCCGTGCGTCTCAACATACCAAGGCCGTGCATCTCAACATACCATGGCCGTGCGTCTCAACATTCCATGGCCGTGCATC
>JALSSR010000073.1 GCA_026984135.1 Bacteroidales bacterium | reverse complement strand
TCCCGGGCAACGGAATGCATTCTCAAATACCCGGCAGTAAAAAATCAAACAACGGAATTGATAAATAACACGTTCTTTTAAATAATCCGTCCTAAAAGACGGAACACTAACATCTTCGCAGATGAGCAAATGAGAGGCAGGCGTTTTACAACGTCTGTCTTTTTTTGTGTTTTGAAAAAAACACGAATGATGACCTTTTGATGACCTCTTTTTTTTGGTTTTGTTAAAATCCGCAATTACTTTTGCTCCTTTTAGCATTAAAATGATACTTGTAAACCTCATAAATAAAGTTTTGTTCATAACATTGGACCAAATTGCCGCAACAGGTAAAGTATCTGTTTTTGATAATACCGATACCTTACTTGTCGAGCAAACTTTCGAGCGTTCCAACTTTGAAAAACTGACACTTCCCGAATGTAAAGGTGATATCAAAATTAAAATCGAATATGATAACAAGAAATATTTAAAAAAAATCTATGTCAATTAAAATCAGTGATTATGAAAAAACAAATCTTTACTTTTTTAGCGATTTTGCTAAGTGCGGCCACGTTTGCACAGGTGGCAATCAACAACGATGCATCACTGCCCGACCCTTCGGCAATGCTCGACATTAAATCCGATACCGCCGGTATTTTGATACCGCGGATGACGGCAGTGCAACGCGATGCTATTAACAACCCCGCCCAGGGCCTGATTGTTTATGTTACCGATGACAATAATTTTTATTACTACAACGGAAGCCAGTGGGCAAACTGGGCAGGAGGTGCTGACAATGACTGGACCGTGGTCGGTAACGATATGTATTCAGCTCCAAGCGGCAAAGTAGGTATCGGTACCAATTCGCCAAATGCCAAATTGGATATTTATACCAATACGGAAGCGACAAATTTAAAACTCACAAATTATACTTCAAGCAGTTATAATAGCAAAATCGTGGATGCTTACATCTACGGAGCTGACAATAAAGATTTAACCGGTTTTTCATTCTTTAACAACAATTCGGGGAGCGGCACCCATTTCGGCTTAAAGAATGTTCTCAGCGGGAGTGGTAGCGGCACTCATTGCGGGGTTTATAATGACCTGGCCAATGGAAGCGGACATCTTTATGGAATGTTCAATGACTTACGGAGTGGCAATGCGAATGATCAATATGGTATCTATAACAAATTCACCCAGGGTGGAAATGGTACTCGTTACGGGATGTACAGTTATTTCGGAGGATATGCTACCGGAGATTTATTTGGTTCAAAAACCTTAATAAGTAATGCACAAACGGGGAATCATTACGGGAGTTTCAGCAGATTGCAAGGTACGGGCAACGGAAACAAATACGGAAGTTACATAATTATCCCCACATCGGCAGGAGGGACACATTACGGTTTATATTCCGATGTAAGCGGAAATTCCAATTATGCGGCTTATTTGTTGGGGCGTACCTATATCAGTGATAGTTTGGGAATAGGTACGGATAGCCCCCAGGCTGAGCTGGACGTGAACGGGCATATCCGAATGACCGATGGCAATGAAGCCGCCGGCAAGGTGCTGGTAAGCGATGCCAATGGGCAAGCAAGTTGGGGAAATGCGGGAGATGCCGATTTCTATAAAGCCAATACAGCTCACCAGGTTCCGAAAAGTATTACCGATACCATTTACACACAGGGAAGCGTGGCAATAGGTACTACAGCACCGGACGCAAGTGCCAAATTGGAAGTGAATAGTACTGTTCAAGGTTTCCTGCCCCCGCGTATGACAGCTACTCAAATGAATGCATTAGCATCGCCGGCAGAAGGATTGATGGTGTATAACACTACTGTGAAATCGGTATGTTTTTATGATGGTTCAGCTTGGCATAAGACCTACAATAATGATGGTATTTCCTGTGGGGATATATCCTATGGAGGGCAAACTTATAGTACTGTAGTAATAGGAACCCAATGCTGGATGGCCGAAAACTTAAACATAGGAACAGCCATTTTAGGCTCTCAGGATCAAACCGATAACGGTGTCATAGAAAAATACTGTTATGATGATCAAACAAGCAATTGCGATACCTATGGCGGCCTGTACCAATGGGACGAGATGATGCAGTACGTTACCACCGAAGGCACACAGGGCATTTGCCCAACCGGTTGGCACTTGCCCACCGACACCGAATATAAAACTATGGAAATGCACCTTGGAATGACACAGGCACAAGCCGATGCAACAGATTGGAGAGGAACGTACGAAGGCTCCAAAATGGCAGGCAATGAGCCATTGTGGTCAGATGGCAATCTTGATCAAAATGCCAACTTCGGTTCTTCCGGTTTTACGCTTCTGCCGGCAGGTTACCGCTACACGGATGGTTCGTTCATCGATAGGTTTAACAGAACCTACTTATGGTCGTCCAGTGAGAATGGAACGAATGCGTGGTTCCGGGAATTGGACTATTATTACCAACCGGTGTACCGGAACTACGCAAGTAAGGCATACGGTTTCAGTGTCCGTTGCATAAAGGACTGATTTTGACAATTCCCCCGTTGGATAACAAGAGTTTATTTGTTACAATAGGTTAACTTAGCTATACAACGGGGTGAACCTTGCTGTCCTTTTTACCTCCAATGCAAAGCATATTCAAGCGGAGTAAGGCGGTAAGGTATAAACTTCATAAAAACGGAGATTTATATTGAAATTTTAATATAATAAAAAAACAACACAATGAAAAAAATAAAAACAATATTTCTGTTTGTCTTTTTACTCTTTTTGTGGTCGTTGCCTGCCGTTTCGCAGCAGCTTATCAATGCAGGTTCGGACATTTACGTGTCGCCGGGCACTAAAATGGTCGTAGCTTCCGATTTTATAAACCTTAACGACGGGCAGATAGACAACAACGGCAATGTTAACCTTTACGGCAACTGGACCAACGATGCTTCGACGGAAGCTATAGCAGCGGGCGGAACGGGAACAACTACCTTCAAAGGTATCCATCCGCAAACCATCGGGGGCGTTTCAGCTTCGCACTTCAATTCACTTTACACCGAAAATGACAGCAGTTTGTATTTGGCTGCAAACGTGAACGTGGAAAATAAACTGAACATCATTTCGGGAAAGATACACCTTACCGATTACGACCTGAACCTCGGAACGGGAGAGGATATCACTTCCGGATATTTATCCTCTTCTCATTTTATAAAGTCCGACGGAACCGGCAGGTTACTAATGAACGTGCCTTCGGGAACCGGCAGATATTTCAGGGTTGGTGCCACCAACTGGAATTTTGTTTATATAGAGAACAATGCTGCCGACGACCTCTTTGCCGTAAATGTCAGGCCGGATGTGCTCACAGGGGGAACAACCGGCACCACGATCCCCGAAATAGATGATTGTGTTCCGGTTACCTGGAACATTTCACCTGCAAATACCGCTTCGGCTGATTATTCCATTAGGCCTGAATGGTATGAATATCAGGGAGGTGTTAATTTCAACCAGTTTCAATCGGCTATCGGGTATTACAAGGACGGGCAATGGAACCCGAATCTCGAATCCTATGCAATAGGAGACGGGCAACCATATTTACAAAGACTTGAGAATATCACCTTCGGTGCAAGCTTTGCGATTGGCGATCTGGAATCGCCTATGGCAATACCTATTGTCAGCAGTATGGACATAAGTGCCTTTCTTGAAGGCCCCTTCGACGGTAACGGTATGTCGGATAAGCTTAACAACTCCGGTCTAATACCGTTGTCGCAACCCTTCAACACGCCGCCATGGAACTATCAGGGCACGGAATCGGTTACCTCCGTCCCGCCCAATGTGGTTGACTGGGTGCTTCTTGAAGGCAGGGATTCACCAACGGCAGGGCAGGCCGGGAAAAGCCAGATATTCGATACCAAAGCGGCTTTTTTGTTGAAGGACGGCTCTATTGTGGGTTTGGACGGTGTATCTCCTGTCAATTTATTGCACTTTCATAATTTGAACAACGGTTTGTTCGTTGTGGTGCATCACCGCAATCATCTGAGCATCCTTTCCGCCAATCCGTTAACGGAAACCAACGGGGTTTATACTTATGATTTTACGACCGCCACCTCGCAGGCATACCTTTCGGGCGAAAAGGATATCAACGGTACGGCAGTGATGTACGGAGGAGATGTTAATTCCGACAATCAGGTGAATGATGCCGACGTCGCATCCTGGGCTTCATCAGCCGGAAAAGCAGGATATCTGAATACGGATGCAACCCTCGACGGACAAACGGACAACAGGGATAAAAACGATATGTCGGTGAGCAACAACGGAATTGGTACTACAGTGCCGGACTGATTTTACGGTACTTATTTTTTTAGTATTTTTCGTATATAGCTTTTATCTTCCGATTCTATTTTTATTATGTAAAAGCCTTTTTTATTGATATTGTCAATGACAATATTATTGCTATACCGGTTAATTTAACTTCTTTTCAAGGTCTTCTTTAAACATCAGGTTGATAGTGACGGTTTCATTAATATTTTGAATATTGAATGAGCAATCGTCGAATTTGACAGGTCTGTGTGAAAAGTCGGGCGTCCCCGAAAGTCCGAACGGTTCAAAAGTATGTGCGAACCGGTTTTTGTCAAAGGTTTTGTTGTTATTCAAATCCTGAAAAAGTGAAACGGCATAGGTGCCCGTAGGTAAATAGTGAAAGATCACTTTTTCCGTGTCAGTGGTTACCACTATCGAATCGGCTTGGTAAAAGCGGGTTTTATCTTTCGGAAATCCGTCGGGGGAATTCCAAAGTAAAACGCGAATTGTACCCCGCTTCTCTTTTATGTTTTTTATTTCAACAGTCAAATCACAAGTTTGTGAATATCCCTGCAATAAAAACAAAACGGTATAAAACAGTATTTTCATAACATTTAAATTATTGAGTAACAACTTCCTGTGATGAAGACACATTCACAGCTGCAAAATAGCCCAACACTCCACCCGAGATATTCGATGCCGGATTTGCAGGTGAAATTTGCATTGAAGCGGGATAATCCGAAATTAATTTTTCCAGTCCCGAATAATAATCATACACCTGCTTGTCGAATGTCCAAATCTCTACTCTTATACGGTCTCCTACGTTCAAAGAGTTACGGTAAAGATTATAACTTACCGGTTCTCCGTCGGTAGTATTGTCGTTATACAGATATATCATTCCTTCCGTTGCGGGTGCGCCGTTGACATACATCTGAATTCTGTAGAAGTCTCCTTTACCCTGTGGATCACGAAAAACCACCATAGCCCTGTATCCTTCGGGGGCAAACACCGTTTCTGCGGAATAGATAAAAAAAACGGAATCCACACCAACGGACCTGTGAACTTCCGACGATGCCGAGTATTCGGCTCCGTCAATCTTTACAACGAAATTGAAAATATCCCCGACACCGGCTTCCGGTGTTTGCGCCTGAAATTCTCCGGGTGATATTTCATTTAAAATGGTTTCGGCACTACCGTTGATATCCGTTTTAACCGTTGCACCGGTAACAGGTTGAAAATCGGAAGCGGAATAATAATCGCCCGAATAAGACAACTTGGCCGTTATAGTGCCGTTTTGTGCATTGGCAACGGATTCTATTACCATGACCGGGGCGGTATCTTTCAATTCAAAATCAATAACTTTTTCACAAGATGTGAATAGAACAATAATAATAGCGTGTAATGCCGCAATGGCATACCCTGAGACACCGTAGCTTTTCCTTTTTTCTGTTTTTTGGTATTTCATCTCTGATTTCATTTTAAAACTTAAAATTATATGTTATTGACGGAACGGCTTTAAACAAAGATAGTTGGACGGCTTCCGAGACCTCGGGATTATCGGGATTTTGCCTGAACTCAATGGAATATGCATTCTCCCTTGCATAGAGGTTGTAAACGGAAAATACGAGATTCGACTCGAATTTTTTCCTCTTTTTCATAAAATATGTGACGGAAAGGTCGAGCCGGTGATAATCCGGCATCCTGTACCCGTTTCGTTCGGTGTAAAGATTAACCTGAGTACCTTCCATTTCGTATTTGCCGCTGGGAAAGGTCGCCGCATTTCCCGTATAATAAACCCAAACAAGTGAAATGTTCCACGTTTTGCTAATTTTATAATTGGTCACAATGGAAAAGTCATGTCTTCTGTCCTGACGGGCTGGAAAAGGTTTTCCGTTGTTTATCTCATCAAATTTTCTTTCGCTTTTACTTAATGAATATGATATCCACCCCGTGAATTTCCCTTTGGGTTTTTTTATGAAAAATTCAATCCCGTAAGCATCACCCTCACCGAATGTAAGCAATGATTCCACGTCGCTATTGACCAAAAGGTAAGCACCGTTTTTAAATGCTATTTGGTTTTTCATTTTTTTGTAATATAGCTCAACGGAGGTTTCGAGTTTTCCGGAATAAAATTTTTTGTAATATCCCAATGCCGCTTGCCGCGCAATTTCCGGCTTAATGTGATATGAAGAGGGTATCCACAGGTCGGTGGGTTTTGCCGAAGTTGTATTCGACAGAAGATGAAGATATTGTTGAGTACGAATATAAGATGCTTTTATTGAAGATGTTTCGTCCAGTATAAATGTTACGGACAATCTCGGTTCCAGCCCGAAATATGTTTTAATAAACCGGTTTGCAGAATATTTCAAGGTATCTGTTGCAATACCGTTGTCATCGTAAAGGTAAACATTTCCCGGTCCTATCTGCGAAAATGAGGTGAATCTTATTCCCGAGGTTATCTTAATCCTGTTGAATTTTTCATTGTTTCTGACATAATAAATAGCATTTTCAAGTGCATATTTTTTTTCGAGACTTGATTTTGGCAACGGGCCGTTGTTACCGTTAACCACATTTCCGGGAGCAAAAACATGATAAAACGAGGTAAATCCGAACTTAAATGATGAACCTGGTTTTCGATAATAGTGAAAATCTGTTTTGAGATTGAGATCATTCAATGAAGATTGAACCGCAAAATTATCTTCACCCTTGCCGAAGGATACAAAATAGTCGTAATTACTTGCAATCAGGGAGGTGTTCATAAAAAGTTTTTTATTGAAGATATGATTCCAGCGCAATGTGCCGGTATAATTTCCCCAATTAACATTGAAATTACCTGCAAAGTTAAAATCGTCCCTGCCGAGGTATCCCGAAAGGAAAAGACGGTTATTTTTATTCAACCGATAATTGACTTTGCCGTTCATATCGTAAAAATAGAGTTTTGAATTTTTTATTTGAGGATCGTTGGAAAGTGGAAGGAAAATATCACTGTAAGTCCTTCGACCTGCGACAATAAAAGAGCCTTTGTCTTTAACAATAGGTCCTTCGGCTGTGAGTCTGCCGTCAATAAGTCCTATTCCTCCCGACATCCCGAAGTTTTTCATATTTCCGTTTTTCATGGTTATGTCAACCACCGACGACAATCTACCCCCGTAGTTTGCTGGTATCGCTCCTTTCATAACGGCAACATCTTTAATAATATCGGAATTGAAAACCGAGAAAAAACCGAGAAGGTGGGATGCATTATAGACCGGTGCTTCGTCAATAAGTATAAGATTTTGGTCACTGTTCCCGCCTCTGACGTAAAAACCCGAATTTCCGTCACCCGCCGACTCTATTCCCGGGAGCAATTGAACGGTTTTGAGAATATCCTGCTCCCCGAACAATACGGGAATGGACTTGATATCTTTAACCGAGAGTCTTTCAATGCTCATCTGTCGTGATAATATGTTTGAATTATCAGATTCTTTTGCGGTAACCGTAACCTCTTTCATCATTACTGCCGATTCGCAAAGCTCCGTATCTTTTCTGATATCCGCATTCAGAGCAACATTTTCCGTAATGCTTTTGTATCCTATATATGAATACCTTATCGTATAATTTCCCTGCGGAAGAGTGATAGAATAAAATCCGTAATTATTGGTAATGGTACCCTGACCTGTCTCCGATACATACACCGTTGCACCTAATAACTCCTCACCTGTTTTGCAATCTCTGACATATCCGCTTAGAGTTGCCTTATCCTGTGATATCAGATTGGGAGAAACGGCTATGAATAAAACGGAAAAAACGAAATTCAAAAATTTTTTATTTGATGCCGGAGTCATATATGTAGAGTTTCGGTTAAAGTATTTATTATGTATTTGAAAACATTAAAAAATTAATAATGATGGAAGACGGCATAGTGCCGTCTTCCGGTGTTCAACGCAGGATTAAGGGAGAGAAACGGTATATTTATAGCCGCCGACGGTCAAATAGACAATTTTGTCGCAACTGCCGTCGCCGTAATCAATACTTCTTGTGGATAGGTGTTCCGGCATAATTACCTTTGTACCGCTAACGGGATAAAAGATAAATTCGTTCCAGCAAGCCGTTTTTATGGTGATGGGCGAAGTAATTTGTGATGAAAAACCGTCGCCATTACTGTTAATACCCTGACTTTCACCGGTTATTTGGAACACATCGTCATAAATATCTCCCGAGAGTTCACCGGAGACCCATTCTCGCGTCCGTGTTGAGTTCCAAGTAACAAAGGCTCCGTCGGGATAGGTGACCTTTCCGTTTATTACCTCGGTTGTAAATTGCAAGTTGCCCTCACCGTTTCTTTCCAGTGTAATATACGACAATTGTCCTTCAACGGTATAATCGTCGGAAGTGTAATTGTCGAATGTGATTGACATTGCCGAACCCGGCTCCCTGTAATATCCTATATATGAAATCTTTATTTTCCCCGAGCGGGTAATCCCGTCGGCACCTGTACAGCCGGATTCACCGAAATCAACCGTGATTTTGTGATTCAACGTATCAATTGTAACAACGGCACAATAAGCTATACTTAACGAAACGGTTTCGTTATCCGAGGTTTGTGCACTGTCAACGGCCTCGGCTGAAATGACAAGAACCTCATCATATTCCGATTGTGCCACACTTTCATCCTTTGTGGTTTGGGTGTCAATGTCGGGTATCTTTTGAGTTGTATCTTCATCCTTTTTACAAGACCCGAAAATGAGAACAGTGGTAAGTATCATTGCTATTACAACTAATTTTGCTATTAACAATTCATACGCTTCAATTGAACTTTTAATTTTTGTTTTCATCGTTTTAAATTTTTGTTAAACATTTCATTTGATTTTTCGGCAAATTTATATCGGGATGGAGGCGAGACAAAATTTATTCAATGAACTACCGTAAATTTCAAGTGAATGGCACAAAGGAAGATACAAGAGGGATAAATCAAATTGATATGCCGTTGATAGTGACAAATATGCCGTTTGCTGAAAAAAATCTCCTTTTCGCTGAAAATAATTGTTGCCCTCAACTAATTAGCCTATTTTAGCGCAACACAAAATTTTATATAATGACTTCAAAAGAAAAATATTTGAAAACCTTAATGCCTGCAAGAAAATACAGAATATTATTTCATCTGTTGTTTTGGATATTTTATGTAGGTACCATTACTCTTTTTTTCGGAGAGATATCGGATATTAAAAATGTTTTTACAAGAACGGTGATAACCGCCTCTTTCAATGCTGTTCTCGTTTATTTTAATCTGTACTATTTGCTTCCGGTTTATTTTGAGAAAAGAAAATACTGGCATTATGCCGTTTACCTGAATTTAAGCGTGTTAATAATTTCTATTATACGTATTGAAGCGGATTTTTTATTAGTTAAAATGTTTAATTTTGATGGATTTGTTGTCCATTTATTTTCAGCTCTTACCCATTATCTTAGCATCTTGATTTCCTGCTATCTTTTACTGCTTCTGACCTCTTCCATCAGATTTATTAAGGAATATTTTGAAAATATTCAGTTACGCGAAAAAATACGGTATCAGAAACTTGAGGCCGAACTGAGAAACCTTAAAAATCAATTGAATCCCCATTTTCTGTTTAATGTATTAAATAATATTTATTCACTTGCGTATTTAAAATCGGATAAAGCGGCACCCGTGATATTGAAACTTTCGGAAATGATGAGATATGTCCTGTATGAGTGTGGTGAGCCCAAAGTGCCGCTGAAAAATGAGATTGAATATCTTAAGAATTACCTTGATCTTTATCAATTGAAAAAAGAAGAAAAAATGAATATCGAATTCAAAGTTAACGGGAATCCAGACGGTGTTCTAATCGAACCTTTGCTTTTTTTACCTTTGTTCGAGAACTGTTTTAAACACGGAAATCTTGAAGATACGAAAAACGGTTGGTTGAAAAGTGAACTGACTATCAACGGAAAATATTTGAACCTTTGGATTGAAAATTCGATGGGACATCCCGATCAGGCAAAAAATCTGCCCGGCGGCATAGGTGTTAAAAATATAAAGGAACGGCTTAAAATGATTTATGGAAATAACTGTGAGTTTGTCGAAGTTGAAAAAAATAATTCCTACAGTGTATCGGTTATGATTGTGACAAAATAAATTTTTTTATTTGCCATATCGCTAATTTTCCTATTTTTACCCCTGAATATCCAAAACAACATAAATGAGCGAAGACGAAAAAATAAAATGTCTGATTGTGGATGACGAGCTTCCCGCCCTGAACATATTGAAAGAGTATGCAGGACAGATACCTTTTCTGGAGGTTGTGGCAGTGTGTGAAAATGCATTTAAGGCGTTGGAAATACTCAGGTCGAATAGTGTGGATTTGGTGTTTCTCGATATACAAATGCCCGGACTGACCGGTCTGGAAATGATCAAAACCGTTAAAAATCCTCCCTTGGTAATTTTCACCACCGCTTATTCGCAGTACGCAGTTGAAGGTTACGACCTTGACGTTGTTGATTACCTTTTGAAACCCGTTTCATTCGAAAGATTTTTGAAAGCCGTTAATAAATCGTCCGAAAGGATGAAATTGCGAAAACCGCAACAAACCGTTTTAACCGATAACCAATTAAAACAGGGGAAGGAAAGGGATTTTTTCTTTGTAAAAGTTAATTATAAAATGATCAAAGTGTTCTTTGATGATATTCTTTTTATCGAAGGATTAAGTGAATATGTAAAAATACATACAAAAGAAAAAAACCTTGTTGTATTGGAAGCATTGAAAAATCTTGAGACTGTTCTTCCCGGCGATAGGTTTGTACGGATTCATAAGTCATATATTGTTTCAATTGAAAAAATCGATTCCGTATTCGGAAATACGGTGGAAATAGGCGGGGAAATGTTACCTATCGGGAAAAGCTACAAAGAATCGGTAATGAAAAAGTTTTTTTAATAATAATGTAAACCTGCTATCAAACAACATTTTTCCGCCGGAAACTAAATTTTTTTGAATTCGTAAATAATTATTATTACTTTTGTAATTGAAAACGTTCTTTACATCTTCGCAAATAATTGATCCGAATTTACCGGAGCTGTCTGTAAAGTAGAATATTCTCTCTTTTATGACAGCTCCGGAAAGGGTCAATTTCAGGATTAACCCATAACCCATACCTCATAATCCTCCTCCCATTCGTGAACCAATTACCAAACATTTTGTTATTTAAATATATGCGTATTTGATGTGAAAAATTCATTCGGTTTATTTTTTATTTTCTTTTCCTCAATTATCTTTGTTTACGGGCAAAACGAAAATTATAAAGTCCAAACGGATTCACTTGAGAAGTTGATTAACGGTTTCGACAAAGCCGGTTTATTCGATTCGTCCGTTTATTATTCTAAAGCCGCAATTGCTTTGGCTGAAAAGGAGAATAATGCAGGCGACATAGTTTATTTTTCCAACCTGTGCGGTACTGCCTTTATGAATTCAGAAAAATATTTCGAGTCTTTGGAAAAGTATTCAGATGCCTCCAAAATAGCACACGCCAACGGTTGGTTCATTACCGAATCTTCACTTTTAAACAATATCGGTGCAATATATTTTTTTCTCGGAGATAATATATCCGCCCTTGAATATTTTATGAAAGCCTTGAAAATAAAAGAAGAGCGGAATGAAACAAAAAAACTTGCCGGTGCCCTGATAAATATCGGCGGGCTGTATAACATTCTCGGAGACCATAACGAAGGATTGGTGTTTTTGGAAAAAGCATATAAAAATGCTTTGGAGCAGGATGATTTGTATATGCAGGCCAAGGCACTTATTAGTATGGGAGATGTTTATTTTTCATTAAATCAATACGGCACGGCAAGAGAAAACTTTGAAAAGGCTCTGCCGTTATCCGATTCGGTTGCCGATATGCAAGCCGTGGCAAATATAATCGTGAAAATCGGCGATACATATAAAAATTCAAATGATACGGTAACCGCTTTGAAGTATTACTCACAATCTTTAAAATTAAGCGACTCCATCGGATACCGTCTTGGAATGGCAACTGCGGCAATGGAGACGGGAAAAATTTTCTACGATAAAAAGAATTACCCGAAAGCATTGAGATATCTGAAAATGTCGGCAGGGGAGTCCGAGAAAATAAATGCAACCCCTAAAATGTTGATGAGCTACAAGTTACTTTCCGGCATTTACAACTCACAAAAGGATTACGGTAAAGCTCTTAATTATTATACCTTGTATTCCAAAATAAACGACAGTCTGCACAAAAGCGACACGCACGATAAGTTTTCAACAATAAAGGCATTGTATGAAGTTGATAAAAAACAACGGGAACTTGACAATTTAAAATTGCAGAACAAGGTGACGCAGTTGCAGGCAAAACAATCGAGATATCTTTTATATGGCGCTGCAGGGCTTATTGTCTTGATAACTTTTACGGTTATTCTTGTTTTTAGGCAGCACAAAATAAAAAATCTGCAAAAAACCATCAGGCTGGAGCAAAAACTTCTCCGAAGTCAAATAAATCCTCACTTTATTTTTAATGCACTTACTGCTGTACAGCGCTTTGTATTTGAGAAATCAACAATAGTTGCCTGCGATTATATAGGGAATTTTGCAAATCTTATCAGAGCCGTTTTAAACAATTCGGCAGTTGAAAAGATATCCCTTGAAGATGAAATTTTGTTTATCAATAACTACCTGACACTCCAGGCTTTACGCTTTGACAATAAATTCACATTTAATATTGATGCCGGCGGGGATATTGACACAAAAAGCATTTTGATACCGCCTATGATAACACAACCTTTTGCGGAAAATGCCATTGAACACGGGATTCGGCATCTGAACAAAAAAGGACATATTGATATCAAATATCTTATGGAGAGTAATTTTATAAAAATAACAGTTGAAGATAACGGAATCGGGAGGGAAAAGGCAAAACATATCAATGCCGGACGAATAAAGCGGCACAGGTCAATGGCTACATCCATAACCTCCGGAAGGCTGCTCTACCTGAACAACTCTTCGGACGGAAAAATTAATATGGAATATTGTGATATAAAAAATAACAGAGGGGAGCAGGCCGGCACGAAAGTGACTTTAAAGGTGCCTTTTGAAAGAGAGTTTTGACGCAAGCCTGCCCGTCCGTTACAAAGTCATAACGGAATGGGGTTTCAACGGGAAGTCTGTTCGGGGTATGACAATAGCAAATATCCGGATTGACTGTCGTGAACACAAACGGATATTTTAGGTTAAAAGATTATGATAAAAACAGTAATAATTGATGATGAAGGAAGTGCCCGGCAAATCATCGGAGGTATCATAAAAACTATGCCCGATAAATTTCAGTTGGCGGGGGAAGGAGTTGACGTGGGCAGTGGTATTGAAATTATCAAAGAAAAGAATCCTGATTTGGTACTTCTGGATATTGAAATGCCCGACGGCAGCGGATTTGATATTTTGGAAAAAATAGGCAGAATTGATTTTAAAATAATTTTTATTACTGCACATTCCGGTTTTGCTGTACGTGCTTTCAAATTCAGTGCGATTGATTACATACTGAAACCAATTGTTTCCTCCGAACTTTTCAGGGCTCTCGACAAAGTTGAAAGAGCATTCGAGTTAAAGGAAATGAATATTAAGCTGAATACACTTTTATCAAATCTTAACCCTGCCAATAAAAATAAGAAACTTGTTCTCAGATCATCCGACTCCATACTATCGGTTGATATTTCGGATATTTATTACTGTGAATCCGACGGCGGAAGCTATACGCGTTTTTATTTGAATGGAAACAGGGTGTTTCTGGTTTCAAGACCTTTAAAAGAGTATGACGATCTTTTATGCGAATATGATTTTTTCAGAGTTCATAAATCCTATCTGATCAATTTGAATAAAATCACACGGTATGAAAAACAGGACGGGGGTACCGTTATTCTCAATAATCAAATTGAAATTCCCGTTTCATTCAGAAAGAGGGAGCAATTTCTGAAACGGTTCACCGGGTCTTAGGTTCTCAGGAATTAAATTTGCAACGGAAGAGAAAAGTTGCTGTGAATTTTTGCCTGAAAATTCAAGAACATTATTGATAAGATGCAAATTACGTAAAATAATTTTACGGCTACGTTTAGCAACATTTTATATACGCTTAACAATCTCGCCTCATAATCTGCAGAAGTGCAGTTACTTTTGCCCGAAACAATTAAAATCTTATTAAAATGAAGACACACTTTATTCTATTTCTATTTGGTATCTTTACGCTAAGCACTATTGCACAAAATAATGTCGGTATTAACAATCCTTCTCCCGACCCTTCGGCGGTTCTTGATGTTAAAAGCGACACTATGGGATTATTACCGCCACGTGTTGCCGACACAACCGTCATAACCAATCCTGCCGAAGGTTTGATGATTTATGACCTCAGTTCACATTGTATGCGCTATTTTAACGGTACTGTCTGGTCGGGATGTATGGGTTTCTTTGCCGCTCAGAGCAATTGGAATTGTGGCGATCTCCTTTTTGATGCCCGCGATAACCTTACCTATGAAACCGTTGAGATTGGAACACAATGCTGGATGGCAGAGAATCTGAACATCGGTGTAGTGCTCACTGGCAATCAAACTCCAACGAATAACGGCTATATTGAGAAGTTTTGCCAGGATTACGGACTGGGACCTTGTGAAGTTTTCGGAGGCTTATATTCCTGGGACGAAATGATGCAATACAACAATGCAAGTCCTTTCGGCATCTGTCCCGAGGGCTGGCATGTACCTTCACGTGACGAATGGTGTACATTGGAGAATTTTGTGGATGCAGGAACAATTGTTTGTGACGGCACTACCGGATTAAAAGGTACCGATGCCGGCGGTAATTTAAAAGATACGGGCACATCCGAATGGAACGCCCCTAACACCGGAGCGACCAACAGCTTTGGGTTTACGGCACGTCCCGGTGGATTCTATTATCCGGGTACCGGTTTCGGAGGAATAGGCTCCACTGCCAACTTCTGGACTTCCACCGAAAATGCAGCTTTTGCAACTACCCGCGGAATGGGTTCCGGCACGGCTAAAATGAACCACGGCAGCAGTGACAAATCATCCGGATTGGCTGTTAGATGCCTGAAAGATTAACCTTTACAAAGGTATTGATAAACAAATAATAACACAAATGAATAGATCAACTTTTATCTTAGTTATATTTATTTCGGGATTTTTTCCGGGTGTAACCGCTCAAATACTCTCAAACATAGGGGCGGACATAACAATAAACAACGGAGCAAGCATAATCCTTAACGGTGATTTTGAAAACATTAACGGAAGCGTTGACAATTCCGGCAGTATTTTCATCACCGGTAACTGGTCAAATACAATGCCTGCCGGTTTTCTGCTGCAGGGAACAACAGGAACGGTAACATTTAACGGATCAACGTTGCAAACAATAGGAGGCCCTACACGAACAGCATTCCATAATCTTACGGTAGCCTCAAATACGGCATTATCAGTCACTTGCTCTGTCGGAGGTCAGCTAATCCTTAGCGGTGCATCACTTGCTTTATTTGACAACGATATTATACTGGGCGCTCAAACAACCATAAGCGGTGCCAACACTTCTCACTATATAATTACGAACGGTATCGGACGCCTCAACCAATGGGTCGGTAGTTCAAACGTTTATTTTCCGGTTGGTACGATCAGCTCTTTCCTCCCTGTAAGAGTAAAAAATACGGGTATCTTCGATCAATTCCGAGTAAGAGTATTTGAAGATGTTCTGACTTACGGCACCGTTGGTACTACCATTCCCGAAATAGACCATTGCGTAAATGCATCCTGGATCGTCACTGAAACCACAATAGGCGGGTCGGATTTAACGGTAACTCCATATTGGGCAAATGCCAACGAAGGCAGCCTTTTCGACAGAACAAATGCCGGCGCAGGTCATTACACATCGGGAAATTGGGATCCTCAACCGGCACAGGCGGCAAACGGGTCGTTACCACACTCAATTACAAGAACGGGTATAACGGCTCCATCAACCTTTGCAGTGGGCGACATTAATTCACCAATGGCACTAATCCTTGATATTGTTGTTGATCTTAGTGTTTTTTTTGAAGGACCGTTCAACGGAACAGATATGAACACGGATATCAACGGCATACTGCCTCTTTCACAACCGTATGATGATACCCCCTGGAACTATGCAGGTACGGAAAATGTTGTTGCTATTCCCAATACTGATATTGTTGACTGGATTTTTGTTGAACTGCGTGATGCCGCGAGCGCTGCACAGGCAACTTCGTCAACGGTAATTGCCAGGCAGGCAGGTTTCCTGTTAAGTAACGGCAAGGTGGTAGGTATAGACGGCATATCCAAAATGCAGTTTGATGCAACGTTTTCACAAAATCTTTTTGTGGCTGTTTTTCACCGTAACCATCTTGAAATAATATCTGCAAATGCTCTAACCAAATCGGCAGGTGTTTACACCTATGACTTCACAACCGATTCTTATCAGGCTTTTGGAAACAATTTTCCCCAAAAAGAACTTTCATCCGGCCTGTTCGGAATGTACGCAGGTGATGTTAACTCCAACGGTAATATCTCGGTTACAGATAAAAATCTTTGGTCGAACAGTGCCGGTTATAACGGTTATCTTTCCAACGATGTTAACCTTGACGGTGAGGTAAATAATCAGGATAAAAATGAAATGATAATTCCAAATTTAGGAAAAGTGTCTTACGTACCAAATTAATAATTGTTCTTTACATCTTCGCATATATTGGTACTTAAATAAAAAAGGCTTTACAGGATTAGATATCTGTCAGGTCTTTTTTTTTTATCTTTGTGGCAAAATACATTTCTATGAGACTATTTGCTACGCTACTACTTGTCATAACTACACTAACAGGTTTAAGGTCACAGGTACACACTACATATCTCTGGCATCTTCAGCAACCTAACTACTGGCCGGAACAAAGCCAGTGGGATCAGTATCATTATCAGACAGTTTGGGAGTCACAATGGCTTAAGGATAACAATGGAAATTGGTATTCGGATGGTCAGCAGCATCCGCTTAACAACCTTCAGGATATATTCGATAAGGATGACCGAAAAGCCGTTTATCAATACAGAACAAAAGATGCTGTTCAGTCGTTACTCGGGTTTCCCGATGCAGGTGCCCAGGTTTGTTATTCCGGATGTTTGATTGAAAATATTAATAGCCTTGCAAGTGCAAGTCAATGGGGATACTCGACGGGGTGGGAAAATAACTTTATAACCGCACGAGGCTGGCAAACTTCCGGAGGCAATCCGAGGATGGATATTGTGGGATTTACAATGCATCATGCCCTTTCCCCGCTGCTTAGTGAACGGGTTTTCAGGAAACAGCTTCAGGCTTATCATTTCATTTATGATAATACTTTCGGAACAAATCCTAATTTCTCCAAAGGTTACTGGCCGGCGGAATGCTCTTTCAGTGAGCGGATTATAAAAGTTCTTGTACAAGAGGGATTTGAATGGTCGGTAATTGCTAACAGTCACCTTGCAAGAACATTGTCTGACTATCCGTTAACTTACGGAACATCAGGATGCAATATTGATCCTCCCAACGGAGTTGATATTGTTACAACTACAGGAAATAATTGGTGGAGCGGACAGATTGACGGGCGCGGAGGTACTTTTGCAGCACCTTATTGTTATCAGGCTCATAAGGCAAAATATGTTGATTCCGAAACCGGCACGGAATATTTTATAACAGTTGTGCCTATGGCGGAAATCCTTAGCTATCAAAACGGATATG
>JALSSR010000072.1 GCA_026984135.1 Bacteroidales bacterium | reverse complement strand
ACCTTAACGGATCTCCGTTAAGGTTTTTATTTTCTTGATCATTTTACTATAATGAGAACCCTTCCAGTAAACTTTTCCACACCCGCTACATTGGTAAAACTCTTTGAAATATTTTTTCGTATTCGGTTCAAGTTCACTAATGATACCCTGTTTTTCTACTTTTTTAATATTTTCATTGCAATCCAAACACCTTGTTAACGGATTTATCTTTTTTTGCAAGTGAAAGTATGAGATTACTTCTTCAGCCTGTTTATCCGGAATTTGCGATCTGACCCAATAACCGTGGGTAACTTTTCCTGTTTTCAATATTCCGAGATCATGTGTCAGGATTATTCTTTTTCCCGAAGTTGACAATTGCACGATCATTTCATCCGAATAATCATTTTCGTACAGAGTATCAAAACCCAGCATCCTCAGTATGCGGGCAAGCCTTCCAAGATGAACATCCGCAACAAACTTTGTGACACGAAGAGGCCCGGGACGCAGATGGGTAACCCCCGAAATATCAAAACTTTCAAAAACAGGATAAACGGAAATATAGTCACCGTTATTTGGCTGAAAATCAAAATCAACCGAATCCCCATTGACAAGGACAAGGTCAATAGCCGTATGAGGTACTCCGTTTGATTCAGCAATATCTTTGACCGTTTGACCGGTATGTAATATCTGCGGAAAAGCAACTTTTGTTTTTCCAGATGGAAGAAAGTCATTCAACTCCTCATAGAATCTTATGAGTACTGTTTTATTCATATCGGGCTTTTTATCAGCATAAATCTTATAAATATCTCAAAATACAAAATTAATAAATATTGAACTTATCATAAAATTTTCTATTTTTGGAGACTCATATAAACAGAGCTCAACGAAAATGCAAATTCGTTGAGTTATATTTACTGTAATTCAGGCAATTAAATAAAAAAGTATTTACAAAGTTTACGACGTGAAACAAGTACGTATGGATGCATTACAGATTAAAAATAACAAATTATGAAAACCCCGTTTCTTTCAATTTTCGCAGCACTACTTTTTGCTACTCAAGTTTCTTTTGCACAGAATTATTACATCCCGTTAAACGACCAGGCAGCTTATGAGGCAGGAACCCGTTCAAAGGACGGCAATCCGGGACCCAATTATTGGCAAAACAAAGCCGATTATAAAATATCTGTGGAACTGGATACCAAAAAGGATATTATTACCGGAAAAGGGACGATAACATATTACAATAATAGTCCCGACACTTTAAAGAGGATTGTTCTCAGGTTATATCAAAATTTATTCAAAAAGGGAAATGCACGTCAATTTCCGGTCTCCCCGGAAGCATTGACCGACGGTGAAAAAATCACAAAATTTACTGCCGGGGGGAAAGAATATGATATGGGGGAAAGCAGCAGATGGGAAATCACCAATAAAAGCATACGCCTTAAAAAAGCTATTCCGTCGGGCGGCTCCGAAACCTTTGAAATGGAATGGAACTTTAATATCCCTGTTAAAAGGGCTTTAAGAATGGGAAAATACGATGACGGACACTACTTTATTGCTTACTGGTATCCGCAAATTGCAGTTTATGACGATATTGACGGATGGGATAATGTGGAATACCTCGGGATGGTTGAATTTTATAATGATTTTAATAATTTCGATGTTAAGATAACCGTTCCCGGCAACTATTTGGTCAGGGCTACGGGAAAGTTACAAAATGCTTCCGAAATCCTTAGCGATGATGTTCTGAAAAGGTTTAACCTTGCACAAAAGTCGGATACTGTTGTGAAAATTTTCGATTATTCAAAATCCGACAAAAACTCTCCAACCAAAAAGTCCAAAAAACACACCTGGCATTATGTTGCAACCAATGTCCCCGATATTTCTTTCTTTGCAACAAACAGATCGAACTGGGACGGAACAAGCGTAAAGGTTGATTCGAGTACAGGGCGCAGAGTGTTTGCCGAGGCCGTTTATCCCGATAATCTTCCTCACTGGGACAGAGGTGCAGAGATCACGGCAGCATCGGTGAAATATATGTCTTTTAAGCTTCCCGGAGTTGCATACCCCTATCCTCATATGACCTCATTTTGTGCAGGAAGCAATGGCGGCGGAATGGAAACCCCAATGATGGCCAATGACGGTGCACCACAACATTTTGATAGTTTTGCAGGGCTTCTTTTTCACGAAATATCGCACTCTTACTTCCCGTTTTATATGGGTACCAACGAACGTAAATGGGCTTTTATGGATGAAGGGTGGGCGGCATATCTGCCTGAAGGATTTCTCCGGGAGTATAATCCCGACTCAAAATATTTGCAGAGGGAGGTTAGAGGTTACACTTGGGTGGCAGGGCAAGATTACGAATTACCCTTGATGGTTCCTACATATCAGCATAATAATTATTCGAGCAGCAGAACTGCAGCCTACACCAGACCGGCAGTTGCATATTCAATGCTGAGAATGACCCTTGGTGATGAAACGTTTAAAAAAGCACTACAAGAGTATATGAGCAGATGGAACGGCAAGCATCCCGTACCATATGATTTCTTCTATACATTTGAAAATATTGCTGATGAAGACCTTAGCTGGTTTTTCGTTCCCTGGTTTTTTGATTTCGGGTATCCTGATCTCGGAATTACGGAAGTCACCGGTAACAGAGTTGTGGTTTCAAAAAACGGCATTATGCCTGTTCCCGTTGAAATTCACTGGTTTGCCGATGATGACTCGGAAGGAAACATAAGCATAAATGCTTCCGTTTGGAAGAACGGTGACCGGTACACAGTTGTCGAACTACCGGAAGGAAAAGTTTTCACAAAGATTTTATTGGGAAACAGCCTTATTCCGGATTCAAAAAAAGATGACAATATTTGGGAAAAATAATCCGGCTATACGCTTTCGGCAATATAATCGTCAATCCTTTTGTTTTCAATGTCAAAGTTGATTCCGAGCAAGGTTATTTTCCGTTTGCCGGATGTGTATTTTTTGTGATAGCCTCTCTCTTTTATCTGTTCCAATGCCGTTTTCGCATCCTGATTTGCTTTGAACTCAATGACATAGATGTAATCGTCGGTGGTAATTACGGCATCAATTCTGCCGTCAATGGTCATCACTTCCAACTCTATTGTAAATCCGAGCAGCCTGACTATCATAAAAAACAGGGAATGGAAATACTTCTCTTTATTATCCACAAGGAGATATGAGATACCTTTAAACAGGTCGTTCATAAACTCCATAAACTTTTCAATATTATTTTGCTCCAATGCCCTTTTCATTTCTATTACAAGGGTGTCGGCCCTTTCGGGTCTGTTACCGTTAAATTCGCCCAAAAGGTTAAGGTTAAAAGCACGCTCCACTTCGGCATTGGGAAAGTCAAGCGAGTAAGTCATTTCCTGCAGGTTAACACTTTTGATTGTCAGGTATCCGGTTTGAAAAAGCAAAGGAATGAGTGAAAGTGAGGTGATTTCATATTTTTCCAAAGAGCTTTTTGTAATCAGGACGTTCTTTAAATCGAAAATCGTATATTTATTTTCCTTTATCAATTTCATTAGGAACGTGGGAGTTCCCGTGGCATACCAGTAATCACCGAAGGTTCTTTTGTAGAAAAAGTTCAAAATGGAAAAGGGATTGTAAACAAAAGTTTTCCCGTCCCAGGAATAGCCGTTGTACCATTTTTTTATCTGAGCCGGGATATCATCGAAGATGCCTTCATAATCCCGTTCTACCTTTTCAATGTACTCAGGGAAATAGGAATCCAGCTCTTCCTGTGTGTATCCTGTCAATACTGCATAGTTTTTATCAAGAGTAATATCGTTCAAATTATTCAGATCGGAAAAAATTGATACCTGACTGAACTTGGATACTCCGGTTACGAAAAAGAATTTGATGTAGTTATCGCTGTCTTTGATAACCGAATAAAAACTTTTCAGAATTTTCCTGTTCTCTTCGGCCTGCGGAATGTCGTCAATGTAGTCAATTATGGGTTTGTCATATTCGTCAATGAGGATGACGACTTTTTTATCCGTTGAAAGTTTTTGTATCAATTCCTCAAATTTTGAAGAAAAAGAGGA
>JALSSR010000071.1 GCA_026984135.1 Bacteroidales bacterium | reverse complement strand
GACATGCAAAGAAATTCAAGGTTTGGCGCTGCTTTTGCTTTCAGGATCAACAAACACAATGCGTTAAAAATAGCTTTTACCAGTGGCGTTTCTACAAGATATGGTGCCGATTTCAACACACTGATCGTTGCTTACCAGTTTATGTGGTTTGATAAAAAATAACTTTAATTTATTTTAAAAATAAATGACAATAATCTAATTTGTATGTAAATATTTTTAATTTTGTATATATTATTTTCTTTGATAAGTTCAATATGACACAAGCGATTCAATTATTAATGACCATATTTCTAAGAGCTACATTTATATTGGTTTTGGTTTTTATTGCTATTTCAGCAAATGCCGGTAACAATAATTACCTGCTTCAGGAATCTTTACCTGACAGCACAAAAAGATTGGATAGAAAAACAGAAAAGACAGAGAGAAAAGAAGAGCGGAAAAAAAAGAAAGCCGAGGGCAAGAGATTATTAAAGGAGACACATTCCCGTTTTCTTATCAGCTACGACTATGTCTTTGCCAGCCTGAAAACCCGGGTAACATTCAGTGGGCCAAATAGTATTTTAAATCTTTCGCTCAGCCTTGAGGATAACTTAGGGCTTGCTTCATTAGCTTCATTTTCCTCTTTTGCGTTTGTTTACAGAATCACGAAACGAAGCGGGTTTTATGCCAATTATTATGGTATTAACAGAAATAAAACTTTCACAAATAATAATGATCTGATTTTTTTGGATGACACTATTCCGGCCGGATCAAGTGTTACAACCTATTTTAATACACAAATTATCAGCGCAGGTTATATTTACTCAGCTTTGTCAAAACCTGATGCATATCTCGGCTTTTATGCCAATCTTTATGTTATATTTCTCAAAACAGGTTTTAAAACGAAAAATGGAAAAAGAAAAGCAGACCTGATATATACTATGCCTTTGCCGAATTTTGGCTTTGTAGGCTCCTTCAGGTTAACGAAATGGCTTTTGTTCCATGGTTCTATGGGAGTCTTTTCATTAAACGCAGAAAATTACGGCGGAATTATATACGACTTAAGTTTATCGCTTGGGTTTCAGCCCACAACCTGGATGGCTATTAATTTAAGCTATAAAGAGTTTAATATCAGATTATATGATAATATAGGTAAACAAATTGATGCAATTGTTGAATATAATTTTAAAGGGCCTGCAATTGGGATGACCTTAAAATTTTGATATGGATGTAATTTATAAAATACCTATTGGATGATTTTTAGTTTATAGTCTGATAAATCTTAAAAATGATATATATGAATAAATTGGTACTGTTTCTTCTCCTGTTTATTGTTGCTTTTATGAATGCAACAGCAGAAGATTTCCCAAGGACACGCCCAAATGGGATAGCCGGGCCTGTAAAAGTGTTCGTCAGTTTTTTAGAAGGTTTAAATAATTAATTTATAATTGAATAGTATGAAAAAGTATTTACTAATTATTCTCCTGTTAGTTGCCGGAACAATGGTGCAGTCTCAGGTGTTGATTACCCTTATTTTTGGAGATAAATTAAATTCCGATGGTTTGGAATTCGGACTTGAGGGTGGAGGCAACTGGTCAAATATCTCAGCAATGGAAACCAAAAAATTTACAAGCAGATGGAATCTGGGTTTTTATTTCGATATAAGGTTAAAAAACCAATGGTTTATTTATACCGGAGTTTTGGTTAAGTCCAATTTTGGAGTAAGTAAGCTTTCTGATAAGGATATGAATACTTTAGATGCTAAGATATATTTTGATAATAATGGTAATAGGTTAGAGGGAAATTATAATCAAAAGATAAACTCTTTTATGGTACCTGCCCTTGTCAGATATAAGTTAAAAAACTATATGTATGTCGAAGCCGGGCCACAGTTTTCATTAATGTATAAATCTTATGTGCAGTTTGATACGAAAGTTGATGATATTGATGCCACTTTTAAGGAGTATAATAAAGATAAAATAAACAAAATTGATGCAGGAGTTATGGCAGGGGTTGGTTATAAACTAATGCACAGGAAGACAGGCTGGACTCTCGGCCTGAAATACTATTACGGTTTTGTAAATGTCTTTAAAGGTATATCCGGTACTAATAACAGTTCGATATACCTGAAGCTTGAGATACCGATAGGAGCAGGCGAAAAAGCTCAAAAGAAAAAGGAAGAAAAAAAGATGAAAAAAGAAGAAAAAAAGAAGGAAAAATCGTCAGGTAAGAATAATTAATCAATATAGTAATATAAAATTTTTAAGTATGAGAAAAAATTACAAGCTATTAATTGTCGCTTTCGTTTTATTTTTTGTTTACACACAAGAAAGCTATGCGCAGTACACAACTACAAAAGTAAAAAGTAAGCATGAGGCATATACCGACAGCCTTAAGAATGTTGAATATAACTATGTATTTCCCATTCTCGGGCAGGGTGTATACAAAAAAGGTTTCGACATTCCATACCCTATTGGGATCATGGGTAACTTCTTTTGGTCGAAACAGGATATTCTGATTGATAATCTGCAGTTAGGATTTGATAATGTAGTCAATCCTGATAACAGTTTTGAGCTTATACCTGTAGTTGATGAAGAGGGAAATGAAATCCTTGGATTTGGACATAATTTTAATAAATCCTATTCCATAAACGTTCGTCCGGATATCTGGGTGTTCCCCTTTTTAAATGTTTATGGTATTTTTGGATTTGGGAATTCACATACCGAAGTAAACATCAACCGTTTGGGCAATCGTGATTTTGATATGACATCCGTTGTGGACCAGGGTATAAGTACGGTCGGAGTGGGGCTCCTAGTTGCAGGCGGAGTTGGCCCTGTATGGTTTTCAGGCGATTTTAACTTCACCTGGAATAAACCAGAGTTAACAGATAATGCAACACGCGTAAATGTTATGGGGCTCCGAATGGGGCACACTTTTGTATTCAAACACAGACCATACCGAAATATTGCTATATGGATTGGCGCAATGGGTATACAAATGCAAACGGATACATATGGTTCACTGACCATGAGGGAGGCCATACCGGATGAGACCTGGGACAGAAAAGACCAGATCGTGGCCAACTATTGGGATTGGTACAACAATGAAGCAACCCCGGGACAAAAAATAATTGCTGACAAAACCATGACGCCCATCATTGATGGCCTCGATACGAGGAACGGTGAATCGATCGTGAAATATGGGATTGACAAACAGGTGAAAGACCGGTGGAACATGTTGGTAGGGGCGCAGTTTCAGTTGAGCAAGCGCTGGATGCTAAGGTCGGAGGTCGGGTTCCTGGCCTCCCGTACGTCCTACCTTCTTTCATTAAACTACCGCTTTCTTGGATTTAAGAAAAAACTAAAAGGATAATCCATCAGGGAAAAGGTTTCATTATAAATGGTTGGAATAAATTGAAGGTTTTTACTTTTGGGAACTGAAACATTTTAATAAAAGGGAGCCCTTGTAAATATGCCTACAAATAGAATTACAAAACTTATATGATAGTTACATTGAAATCTAAAAAATAATAATGAATTTTTTATTAAGGATAAAAAACTGACAATTAAACAATTAAGATGGTTAAAGTACCTTGGCATTTTTTTGATTTTATATATAGCATATTTAATTTTTCCAAATGAACTTATGGTTAGTAAGAATATCATAATTAGAGTTATATCTCCGCTTATTTTTTTATTTCAGGATTAGTGTATTTTGGGTGCAAAAACGGGTAAATAAGTACTATTATGAATATAATGCAAAGTCTGCTGAAAAGGCTGATCTGCAACAAATTACATCAAGTTAAATGGCAATTGAACAGAATTACGAAAAAAAGATTTATATACTGCTATCGTTAGTCGTGGGGATATACATATTACTCAGGGCTGTGTATTTCCCGGTTTTTACTGACGAGATTGCCACCTTTTTTATGTATGTTCAACCCGGTCGTATTTTTCCACCCGATATTGCTTGGGACACCAATAATCATATTTTAAATTCCTTACTTGTTCGGTGGAGTTATCTTTTATTCGGACCGTCAATATTTGCTTTGCGATTACCCGAATTGCTTTTCTTTGCTCTTTATTGTTACTATGTCTATAAGATGGGAACCTTTATCCGCAATTCCGTTGTGCGTTGGTCGTTTTATGTTTCCATGCTTGCAACGCATTACATTCTTGAGTATATGGCACTTTCGCGCGGCTATGGTATGTCCCTTGCCCTTCTGACAGCCTCCCTTTGGTATCTCCTCAATACAATGCGGTCATATAGTGTTGCGGATGCATTCAGAACCATCATCTTTGCCATTCTTGCCGTAAGTGCCAATCTGAATCTAATAATTTCTTTGTTGATAATTTTTTTCATCCTTTTGCTTTTCTATTTTCTTAATTTTAAAACACATACAAGGAAACGTCATCTCCTTTCAATCCCTGTTTTTATCATCGGTATTTCCGGAATTTGGTTTTTCTTGTGGTACTCTTTTACTTTGCTCGGTAAGGGTAGAGTTTTCGGGGGAGCCGAAACGGGATTATGGGATGGTACGATAATGAGCTTATCAAAAATCGTTTACAATTGGTTTCCGGCTCTTTTTGCCATTTTTTTCACCGCTTTGTTTATATTATTTAGCGTTTATTATTTGTTTTCTATAAAAAAGGATTGGAAAGATATCGTAAATAACTCATACGGTATTGTCTTTATTGTTATTATATTCGGAAACCTGTTTTCCGGATTTGCAATGCATCATTTGTTGGGAACCTCATATCAGGAAGGCAGATTGGCTATCTATTACATTCCGCTTTTATATGGTTCTGTTGCCTTTTCCGTTGACGAAATTGCCGGGAAAAAAGGAAAAGCCATCTTGTTTTCATTGGCTCCGCTCTGGTTTATTCCGTTATTCAGTGGCGGGCAGGTCAGTTTGCAAAGTTCAAATCACGACAAAACACCATACGTGCCTTATTCTTTTTTTTCGGAAATATACTCCTCGGTCAAACCGGGTGATTTTCCGCCGACAATCGTAACCGAAGATCATAAAAGAAAGCTTGTTTGGTCGTATTATAATTATTTGACCGGCGGGAAAATGAATCCCATGCTTCACCGTGAAAAACTTGACACCTTTGCCGATTACCTGCTGTGTGATTTTGATAGGTGGGAGAACACGACAACTCTTTATAATGAAATTGATTATAATGAAAGTTCCGGTTTCCGACTGATGAAGAGAAAGAAATCGGTCGGGAAACATCTAATACTTGTAGATTCCTTGCGAAATATTCCGGTTATATCGAAAAAAGAGTATTTGAAAATTATAAGGCTGTCTATTGACAGTTTAAATCCCACAGGATTATTAGTTGAATTTGATTTTCGATTTGAAAGTGAGGCCGTTCCGTTTGAAGGTACAATTGTATGTGAAATTCGTGATTCGACAGGGGCAAGGCTTAATTATGAAGCAATTAATTTCGACCAGTTGCATCCGGTTTGGAACGAAGAAAATAATATTATTCATCATTCATTGCTGCTATCTCCCGTGAGGCGGAACTCAAAAATATTATTGATCTATTTTTGGAATAAACGAAAAGTTATTTGCCGGATATTATATGGTAGAACAAATATTTATTTATTAAATGACCAATAGGAAGTTTTAATGGTTTCTATATTTAGTTTTGCCGGTTTTGTCTCTTTGTATATACCTGAATAACAATTCCGTATTTTGCTAAAGTGCAGTATATAAGGGTTTTGTAATATGTTGTAATTTGGTAATGATGACCTTTTGATGACCTGTTTTTTTTGGCAGTAATGAAAATTCATTATATTTTTGAGGCATAATTTATAAAGCAAATCAAGATGAAAAAAAAATTATTTTTCTTATTAAGTGCAGCAATTTTATTTGCAGCGGAAATTGTAAATGCACAAAAGTCAAATGAGAAAATTGACACTCGAATTGATAATATCGGCTATTGGATGAGAATGGCCGAAAAGGGACTTGTTCCGTACAATCCTAAAATCCCGGTTAAACCGGCGGAATATAACGGAAGTAACAAAAAGCAAATAAAAGGTGTGAAGTCGGTAGTTTCGGCAGATGTGCCGGTTACAACACTGACTAACACAACGCAAAGTGAGAATTCGGTTTTTGTTGATCCCAATGATGTTGATTTTATATTGAACTCCAACAATTCCACGGATTGGGACGGAATAACTTCCAATAACTTTTACGGTGCCGATTATTTTAATTCCGGTGATGCAGGTATTACCTGGGCAGGTTCCGTTTACGGTGCCGGTGGTACGAACGCAGGTGATCCGGCAGTTGCAATAAATAATTCGGGAAGACAGTTTGTAGCGCTGATAGGTAGTAATAATGGTCAGAAGATTGCATATTCGGATGACGGAATAAATTGGAATACCACTACGGTATATCAATCTACCGATTTACAGGATAAGGAACATTTGTGGGTGGATAACTCTGTTTCAAGTCCATATGAGGGTAACCTCTATGATGCCTGGATTGATTTTTCAAGTGGCAGTTCAAACAGACATATTTTGTTTTCAAGATCAACAAATGACGGTTCGACCTGGTCGGTACCGCTTGATATAAGTCAGAATATAGCAGGAAATATGAGTATGGGGGCAAACATTCAAACGGGTCCCCACGGGGAAGTTTATGTGGTATGGGCCATATATGACACGTGGCCATCCGATGAAGTGGCAATAGGTTTTGCAAAATCAACTGATGGAGGCGTTACATTTTCCTCTCCCGTAAGAATAATTGACAATATTAAAGGAATCAGATATTCAGGGGTTACGAAAAATCACAGGGTTAATTCCTTTCCTGTAATGGCTGTGGATGTAAGAGGAGGAACTAATAACGGCAATATTTATGTTGTATGGACGAATATCGGCACACCGGGTGTCAATACAGGCACAAACAGAAGCATATATTTAATAAAATCCGGTGATGGCGGAATGTCCTGGTCAACACCCGTAAGAGTAAACCAAGGTCCTTTCGTGAACGGTAAAGAGGCCTATTTCCCTTGGATTACTTGCGATCCCATAACAGGAAACCTTGCGACTGTTTTTTATGACGACAGGAATACAAACAGCTCTTCTTGTGAAACATTTTCAGCTTATTCACTTGACGGAGGAAATACCTGGACGGATTTTGTTGTAAGTGATGTTTCTTTCACACCGGCTCCCATTGCTGGATTGGCTGCAGATTATATGGGCGATTATCTTGGTATTACGTCGCGTGGCAATAAATTTTATCCATGTTGGACAGATAACCGGAACGGGGTGTTTATGACTTATGTTTCACCCTATGAGCTACAGGGGCTATATGCGGCTTTTTCGGCTGATGCTACAGAAGTTTGTCCCGGTTCTGCAGTCACTTTTTCCGATATCTCATTAGGAAGTCCTACAATGTGGAACTGGTCGTTCCCCGGCGGAAACCCGTCAAGCTATATTGGTCAAAATCCGCCACCCATTACTTATGATACTCCCGGTAATTATGATGTTACCCTTACGGTTTCAGACGGTGCCGACAGTGATACGGAGGTGAGAACCGGATATGTTACAGTCAATGAGGTTATTGCTGATTTCACGGGTACACCTACTACCATTGTAGTTGATAACACTGTTACTTTTACATTCACCAATAATTCAAGTTGTAACCCCGTTTCCTGGTTATGGTCATTTACGGGTGGAACACCTTCAAGTTATAACGGGGAAAATCCTCCGCCTATACAATATGACACCGAAGGTACTTATGATGTCACTCTTATTGTAAATAACGGAACATATAGTGATACAACAACAAAAACGGGCTATATTGAAGTTATAAGTTGCCCTCCTGTTACATTGCCTTGGACAGAAAGTTTTGAGAATGCAGGTCCCGATTCTGTCTTTGTTAACGGTATTTCGTATTTGAATGGCCTTTGTACCTGGTCCTATGAAAAAACGGTAAATGGCAGACTGCAGTTTAAAGCATATTCACATACGGGTTCACAAGCTGCGGCTTTGGATGCTTCTCCTTCGGGATATATGTCTGTGAATTATTTGATTAATACTATTGACATTTCGAAGTATGTTTTTTCCGATGATCTTACACTGTCATTCTGGTATATGAATAATAAAGAGGAAGATCAACCCAATGACAAGGTTTGGATAAGGGGGAGTGACAACGATGACTGGATTGAGATATATTCGACTTTGTATTATGGTTCCAATATGGTATGGACTAATGTTGCGGGATTAGATATTGATGATCTGCTTTCTCAACACGGACAAAGTATTTCGTCTAAATTTCAAATTAGGTTCGGGCAGGAAGGTATCACCGGTTTTTCACTTGGCACATATGCCGATGGAAGGGTTTTCGATGATATAGAAATTGACGGTACAATGCCCTTGACTGCTACCTGGACGGGAGATGTGTCGTCGGATTGGAATGTGGCGGGAAACTGGGAAGGAAACATGGTACCCGATGCTAACTATGATGTAATAATACCTTATCCCGTAACCGGCGGGAATATGCCTGTCTATTCCGGTAGCCTTACCATTGGGGCTACTTGCCGAAATATGCTGATACAAGGTAATTCGTCGCTTTCCGTTACGGGTGATCTCAAAATTTTACCTGGTTTTAAGCTGTTGTTTGACAAAGCGGGTAGTCCGGTAATCAGTATTGAAGGAGATTTTATTAATGACGGGATTTTTGATGGAGAAAACGGAAATGTTGAATTTGCCGGATCATCCAATTCGTTGGTGGGAACAAACGGAGCTCAGGATAGTTTGACTACAATTTTCGGTGCAACGGTTCAGAAAACATCCAATTATTTTGACATTACAACTTCAGGTGGTGTTCCCGTAAAAATAAATTCCTTTGACATTAATGCGAACTCCACTGCGACTCTAAATGTTGAAATATGGTACCGTACCGACTCTTATGTCGGTCATACAACTGATCCTGCGGGTTGGGTGCAATTGGGAGCAACCCAATCGGTTACCGGTGCGGGTCTGAATAATCCCACACCTGTTGATCCCGGGGAATCGGTAACAATACCTGCAGGTAGTACTTACGGCTTCTTTATTTCCTGCTATATTTCAGGAACATATACATATGGCAAAATAGCTTGCAGGACAGGTACAAATACATATAGCAATAGTCATATTACAATCCCAAGTGGTGACGAAAGTTCTTCAACGCAACCCGGTAACGGGGGAACCTATACGGATAAGATATGGAACGGGACGGTACACTATTCCCTTGGCGGAACAACAACTTTGCCGGCTATAATCATTTCAAAATCCAATGCAAGCGTCATTCCTTCATCGGATTTGGATATTACAGGTGATTTCGTCATTAATCCCGGAGCATATTTCACGGTTCCTCAGGATAAAATAATGAATATTGCCGGAAATACACTACTCAAAGCCGATGTTAACGGAACCGCATCCTTCATAGAAGATGGAACGGTTTCCTTTGCAAATCCTCCGGTCATTCAAAGTTATATTTCCCAAGACAGATGGCACATAATATCAACTCCCGTTCAAAACGCATTGTCGGAAGTGTTCCTTGGCATTTATTTGAAATATTTCAACGAACCGGACTATTCCTGGAATTATGTAACTTCAACTTCATTTGACCTGACCGAAGGTAGCGGTTTTATGGTATGGTCGTCAAGTGCATCAACGGGAAATGCAATAGTGGAATATCAGGGGCAGCCTAACAACAGTGACATTATCGTCACGGGATTGAGTTATACCGCAACGCAACCTCTTGCTCAAAGAGGTTGGAATATGGTTGGAAATCCTTATCCCTCATCCGTACAGTGGAATAATGTTTGGTCAAGAACAAATGTGGATGCTACAATCTATGTATATGACGCAGGGACATCGGGTAACTATTTGACTTATAACACTGGCGGAACAGGTACTTTGCCAAACGGTTATATAGCACCGGGACAAGGGTTCTGGATAAAAGCCGACAACAGTAACGCATCTCTTACTATTCCCAAAAGTGAACGCCTACATTCCTCACAATCTTTTTATAAAGAAAGCATTCAGCCCGGTCAATTACTATGTACTGTAACCGGAAACGGAAGAGAAGATAAAATGATAATTCAACTCAATGATGAAGCTACCGGAGGATTTGACGGTGAGTTCGACGCTTGGAAACTCCGTGGAGATGTGCTTTCACCCCAACTGTATTCAGTGTCTCAGGGAAATGAACTGACGGTCAACTCCTTGCCTTTTGCTAAAGATTTGGTAATTCCGGTATGTCTTGAGGTGGGAACAGATGATATGTATCATCTTTTATTTGACGAACTGAGTTTTAATGACGGTATTTTTGTTTATCTTGAAGATTTGCAAACCGGTTCTGTTGAAAAAATCGGGCAAGGATATATGTATGATTTTTATGGCGCAACAACCGATGATAAACACCGCTTCAATATTCTGATCACGGAAACGGAACTTTCACAAAAAGAAAAACAAATTGGGAATCAAAATATTTATTCATTCAATAAAACCGTTTATATAACCGGTACCGGCGTAAAGGATATAACGGTTACAATATTTGATATGCTTGGTAAAAAAGTATTTTCGGAAGGATTCTCTAACCGTAATGCCATTCAAATCCCGCTTGATGTAAATGGCGGATTTTACCTTGTAAAGGTGCGTTGCGGTAGTGATGTTATTACGGGAAAAGTATTTATTAAGTAATGTTTGTTTGAGAATGTCTGATTTTAATTGCTGACAGTTTAACCCGATGCGGCAAAATTCGCACATTTGTTGTATCGGGTTTCCCGTAAACTATAGCATAAGTTTATTATATGTATCTTTTTCTGGAATGAGAAGTTCGTCAATCTTTTCGTTTTTTAGAATCAGTAGCCCGAGGCGTTCGTCGGAAATGCCCTGTTTTAGCTCAAAGTTAAATAAAGGTTTTCCGTCTTTTATATCCGAATCGAAATAATTGAACTGTACTCCTTTAAGTTTTGAAACCTCTTTGGCAAGTTCCAGAAGATGGGAGGAGAGAAGGAATATTGAGCTTTGCCAATTTAATAGACCCTTTATAACAAGGAGCGAGCCGTCAAAAGCATCTTTTACATTCGTGCCTCTGAAAAGTTCATCAAAAATCATAAATGAGCGATTGTATTTCCCAAGGAGCATAGCAGCCTCTTTTACGCGCAACACTTCACTGTAGAAGTAGCTGTAGCCTCTGTCGAGGTTGTCTGTAGTGTTTATACTGCTGTACAGGTTGTTGAAAGTCGTCAGTGTCATTTTTAGTGCAGGCACTCCGAACCCGAGATGGGCAAGGAAAACCGCCACTCCGGCAGCTTTGAGGTATGTTGTTTTTCCTGCCATATTAGGACCGGTGAGAAACATAAAATAGTTTCCGTCCGTCATTTTGAAGTCATTGGGTTTGCAATCATTTACGAAAAGGTGCCTTAGTCCGGCTATTTCAACGTGAGCTTTATCTCTTTCCATAAATTCCGGGAACGTGAGGTTATATTCTTCGGTCGCCTTTGCCATTGAAATCAAAACATCAAGTTCATATATTTTATCTATCAGAAGAGCCATTTCATCTTTATAATCCTTTCTGAAACACCTGTCCGTTGAAAAAACTTCAATAAAGCCGGGCTTTCCTTTATCGCCCTTTTCAAGAATTTCCCTGACGAAATCAATTTTCAATACCTTTTCAATCTCATTGAAAATCTCTTTCAATAGTTCCGGCATATCACCCGTTCTGTTCCTGAAGTGTAACGAGTTCAGTATTCCGAAAAATTTGAAGAGGTGATTGACTCCTTCTCTAAAGGTTTTATAATACGAATTGAAAAGTATCCAATACCGGACTCCCTCGAAAAAGTTGACAAATTCGTATTTGCTTATAACAGGGTCAATATTCAGAAAGTAGTAATACTCAAGCTGATCCATCAACTTCTTACCGAATTGAAATTTCAGGCTTTTCCGATTGCTCAGTATATATTTTACCGCTTCCTGTCTCTTTTTTATTGTTTCAATACTATATTCTTGCTCAAGAAATATCTTTCGTAACTTATCCTTGCCTCCTGTTGTAACCGTTTTATTCAATAATGAGAAAACAGTTGATTTCCTGTCGTCCGAATTAATGATCTCCAGTTCGTTAAGGGTTTGGCGGTCGGTGTGCAGTTTGTTTTTCATATCAATAAAAATCCGTTTTAACAACCGGTTGCCATAATTTTCTGTAATTCATATCCGAAGAAGCTTTGCAGACCTCTTCAAATATGCATTTTTCGTGGGAAGTCAGTTCCACAACTTCAAAAAAGGTACAGGGGTTTTTTTCGCAGGTTTGCACAATGCACAACGGATTTTCATTGCAGCAACTCCTTCCTAGCGGCCAGAAAAAATCATTCATTTTTAATATACCTTGTTCTGAAAATTCAGATATTATCTTTATTGATTTTATACAAGCTTCCCTCACAGGTGAATCTGTAGCGACAGGATTTCTTTCCGTTAAATTACGATGAAGCTCCTTGTCGTTTATTTCGACACAGCCCAATCGCATCAGCACCCTTTGCATATGATAGTCCATTATGGGTATGATATTTTCGGTGTCCGAGATATGCAGTACACGAGCATCCGAAGCCAGTTTCAGGAAAAAAGTTATTTTCTTTTTCCACGGGTCTTTGAAACCGGCAAACTGCCCGAGTAGTTCGTAAATACCTTTTCCCGAATCGTAAAGTTTATTGTTGCAACTGTCAATCAATGCTTCAATACTTCCGTTGTAATGTTTTGTTGTATAGTTGCATATTTCCGTAAGCATTTCCGCACGTTCATCAAGGGTGTCGAGGGTGCAGTGCTGCGGTTTTCCATCGTGAGAAAAAAACAGGGATAATAAATTTTTAACTTCTTCATTTGTAACGGGGCGGTTACTTAATTCATTGAAAAGAAATGACTTTTGTTTTGCCATTTGCAAAAAGGCATATTCCATAAAATCCCATCCGTAGAGGTTTTTTTTTGTGTTTACAAGCGAATATGTCTGATGACAGATGGCTGCCGAAAAGAGGTAAACCCTCAGTTTTATCTCCCTAACAGCTTGGAACGACAGAAACTCACGATTGTAAAAAGATGGCCGGATCCCGTATTTATTTAAAACAAGACCTGTTTTACGGCTTTGATATTCATTTACGGATACCTGTTCCATTATCTGTTAACTTCTCCTATTTTCGATTCGATGGAATTGATCTTTTTTTTCATTCTGTTTCTTTCTCCTTTACGGATATCGAATTTCAGGCTTGAATAGATCCGGTCACTGTCCGGTTCAAGTTGTTCATAGGATTTTTTTACAATCACCAGAGCTTCGTCCATTGTTTCCGTCTCAATGATGGTTCCCATCGGAGTTAATTGATAACTGACACCGCTCTCCTTTATCATTTTGATTATTCTACTCACGTAGCTGCTGACACTGACACCCTTATCAGTGGGAAACATTGCAAATTCAAGTAATACCGACATGTTTATTTAATTTAATGTAATTATTGCAAAAGTATAATTTTTCCTAATCATTTTATCCTGTTTTATTTTTTTGCTAAAATATTATTAAATTCCGTTTAAATACTTAGCAAATGAATTTTAGGTTTTGTGCTAACTGCAAACTTTTTTTTATCTTTGTAAAAAGTTTACGGAAATGAAAAATCTACCCATCGGCATACAGGAATTTAAGAAACTCAGGGAAGGAGATTTTCTCTATATTGATAAAACGGAATTTATCTACAATTTGATAAATTCGGCTTCCTACTATTTCCTGTCCCGTCCCCGCCGTTTCGGTAAATCATTGCTTTTGAACACAATAAAAGAGATATTTAACGGAAACAAGGAGTTGTTTGAAGGTCTGTGGATTTATGATAAAATTGAGTGGGAAAAGTATCCGGTTATTAAGATTTCCTTTTCTTCAATGGATTATATGCATCTCGGATTGAGGAATGCCATTGACAATATGCTTAACGATATTGCCGATGAATATAATTTAACATTGGGAAAAAGTTCGTTTTCATTGAAATTCAAGGAATTAATTCAAAAACTTTCAACGGATAAAAAAGTCGTCATCCTCATTGACGAATACGACAAACCCATAATTGACTACATTGACGACATTCCGCAGGCCGAAGAAAACAGAAAAATTCTGAAAAGTTTTTATTCCGTCATCAAAGACAGCGACAACTACATCAAATTCTTTTTCGTAACGGGAGTATCCAAATTCAGTCAGGTCTCCATCTTTTCCGATTTGAACAATCTGAACGATATTACATTAAACAGAAAATATGCTACAATGTTGGGATATACTCAGATGGAATTGGAAAAATATTTCGACGAATACATTAGAGAAACTGCCGACTTTTACAAAGGAATATTTGATAATATAATTGAAAAAATAAAAATCTGGTATAACGGGTACTCGTGGGACGGGCGGAACTTCGTTTATAACCCGTTTTCGGTACTTAACTTTTTCGACAATCTCGAATTTGCCGATTACTGGTATGCCACGGGAACACCCACATTCCTGATAAAATTGATTAAAGAAAGAAAATATACGATTTTCGATTTAAAGAACGTCCTGATTACAAAAAGCTCTTTGGAAAAATATGAAATCACCTCACTTTCACTCATTCCTTTGCTTTTTCAAACCGGATACCTGACAATCAAAAGTGTTAACCTGCAGGAAATGACTTACTCGCTTGACTTTCCCAATGCCGAAGTGGAGCGTGCCTTTAACCTTAACCTTTTGGGCGAATTTAACGGTAATAAACCCGAAAAAGCCGACACCCTTGTAATAGAAATGAAAAGGGCACTGGAACAAAATAATATTGAAAAGTTTATGGAGTTTATGAACGACCTGTTTAAAGGCATCTCATATCTCCTTGTGGATAATAAAGAGAAGTATTTTCATTCCCTGTTTTTTATGATAGTCAGGCTGCTTGGATTTACAATCGAGTTGGAAGTGATGACCATTGACGGCAGGATTGACGCGGTAATAACCACCGACGATTACATCTATGTCATTGAGTTCAAAGCAAATCAGGATGCAAAAACGGCATTGGAACAGATAAAAGAGAAAGGTTACCACAAAAAATACACTACCGGTAAACGGAAAATAACCTTGCTCGGAATCAACTTCGACATTGAGAATAAAAGGATTGACGATTACATTTATGAAGAATTTAATTGACCTTTCCGTTCCAAATCTTCCAGGCCTCTTCCGCCTGATAGTGAAGCATATCAAGTCCGTTTTTTATTGTTGCTCCTTTCTCCTTCCCGTTTTTAAGAAATAATGTCGTTTCGGGATTGTAAATCAAGTCAAAAAGCAGGAAGTCCGTGTTGATAAATTCGTATGGAATATCAGGACATTTGTCGGGGTTAGGGTACATCCCGAGAGGTGTTGTGTTGATAATGATGTTGTGTTCTTTCATTATCTCTTTGTGCAGAACGCCGTAACGGATATGTTTACAACCGTGAGGAGAGCGTGTAACGATAAGATAATCAATGTTAAGTTTTTCAAGGACATAAATCACTGCTTTTGAAGCTCCGCCGCTTCCCAGTACAAGGGCTTTATTATGATGGCTTTTCAGCAAAGGCTTAAAAGAACGTTCAAATCCCAAAACATCAGTATTGTAACCTGTTAATACGGTTTTTCTCTCTTTTCTTTCTATCTTTACACAATTTACCGCACCTATTTTCTTAGCATCTCCATCAATTTCATCCAAAAAACTCATTATTGACCTTTTGTAGGGGATGGTAACGCTCAGACCTTTTAGATAAGGATTATCCGCAATCAAAGCCTTGAACTCTCCTTCATTTTTAATTTCAAAATTTCTGAAACTGCAATCCGATAAATCATTATTTTTGAATTTTGTGTTGAAATAATCTTTTGAAAAAGAGTGGGAGAGGGGATAGCCGATTATTCCGTATAATTTCATTATAACTATAATAAATTAACAATTAGTTAGACTTACAAATTTGTATATCAAAGTATAAACAATACCTAACCTGTTTTCTCAACCTTCTCCTTGTGCTGCTTTCTCAACCGCCCAAATTGTGATAATTCCGATAATTACGAAAACAATAGCAAAAATCACCTGTATATCAAATGTTTCCGGCAAAAACCTGTCATAATGTTCAACAACTGCTTTGCCCTTTTTTACGATTATTTCTCCGGTTGCATCTTTAAGGTAAACAGCTTTCTGCCAAGGCCATAATATTGATACTGAGCCGAGTATAAAGCCGGTTAACAGTGAAATGGTCTGGTTTCTGTATCTTTTGAAAACCCAGGAGAGAACGTGTGAAAATGCTATTAATCCGACTACTGCACCAATACCAACCGGAATCAATATTCCCAAATCCCTGTTATTAACGGCATCAATCATCACTAACTGATAATTTCCCATCAGAATCAAAACGAAGGAGCCTGACAAACCCGGAAGTATCATACTGCAAATGGCAACAACACCGCATAATAAGAGATAAAGAAATCCGCTGTCCTCTTTGGCAGGATTCAAAACCGATATGGCAATTGCAAAACCCGTACCTATAATAAATGTCAATATCACACTCCAGCTCCATTTGCTTACCGTTTTACCTACAAAAAATACGGATGCGAGAACAAGCCCGAAAAAGTAAGACCAAATATATACCGGATAATTTATAAACAGAAAATCAAATAGTTTTGCCAGTGTAACCACCGCCACCAAAACGCCCGAGAAAAGTGCTATCAGAAAGTAAAGGTCGGTATGCTCTGCGAATTCTTTGAATTTAAAGGATAAAAGAAGTTTTACGGCTTTCAGGTTAAAATATTTGATAGCATCAATAAGCCGTTCGAAAATTCCCGTTATTAAAGCTATTGTACCTCCCGATACACCCGGGACAACATTTGCGGCACCCATTGCAATTCCTTTTAATAATACGGATAAGTATTGTTTCATGATAGTTGTATTAATTCTGAAGAATTATGGTAAGAGTTGTGACAACGGATTAATCCTTTAAATAATCGGGGAGAAACTCCATAAAAGTATCTCCTCTCAATCCCAGCCTTAATGTTTCTAGAGATATTATTTCGTTGGGTGCAACATTGCCGATATTTACATTTGCACCAAAGTGTTTAATAAACCATACCTGTTGAGTCTTTTTAGGTGCCTCCCAGATTATCTTATCAAGCGGTACTTTATGGGATATATCGTTTATCAGAGATGTATTCGCTTTACCGTCGGACGAATAAATACCGACCGTTCCGCTTTCTCTTGCTTCGGCAATAACCTTGAAGGAGCCTGCCTGAAGTTCGGTATCCATTTGCGAAATCCATTCATCATTGGATATCTCAACAACAGAATCCTTGGAACCGACTTCGGAAACAACTATATAATCTTTGGCCAGTTCCGAAATATATTCGCATTTTTTATCGTGGTTCATACTCATTGAACCGTCGGATACTTCAACGGCATTAACACCGAAATCAGATGTGTACTTTTTGTAATCATTAAAAATATTTCTAATAACAAATGCCTCAAAAAGGGTGCCTCCGAAATAAACATTTATCCCCGCATCCCTGTAAACTTTGATTTTTTCTTTGAGGTTATTGGTAATTATTGAAGTGCCAAACCCCAATTTCATAAAGTCAATAAGATGACCTGCAACCGAAACCAGGTTTTTTGCTTCTTCAACACTTAGTCCTTTGTCCATGACCATAGCCAGTCCTGTTTCCCTTGGCTTGTCTTGCCTTTCGGGGAGAAACGGTAATTTGTAATTTAACATATCTTTAAAATTTATTTGATTTTGTACATTTCAATGATCCTAATGAGATTTGTATCTTTAAAAAGGTCGGGATCATAGTCAAATATGGCTTTATGTTTGCTATAATCCATTATCAGTGCTTCCTCAAGAATATTGTAAGCCTCCTTGTGCAACATCATTCTATGCAAATAGACAAACTTTCGATAAAGAAAATCGGCATTTCCAGGTTGTTCGGCTATCCCTTCGTCAATAATTTCTATTGCTCTGAAATAATCAACATCCAAAGCATAAATATGAGAGTAGTCGAGCCATATTTCAGGATGCTTAGGGTCAAGACTTGCAACATTGATGTAAGATTTCAGTGCATCGTCATATTTTTCAGCCTTATAAAGAATATCGCCCATCATATACCAGAAGTCGGGATTTGACGGCTCAATGTTCAGAG
>JALSSR010000070.1 GCA_026984135.1 Bacteroidales bacterium | reverse complement strand
AAAGACGGTAAAATAAGAGTATTCCGCTGGGAAGAGAATGCAAAAAGAATGCAAAATTCTTGTAAGGGGATTATGATGGCCGAACCTCCGCTGGAACTTTTTAATGAGATGATGATAAAAGTCATCAAAATGAATGAAAAGTATATCCCGCCGGCCGGTCTTGGAGCAGCTCTTTATCTAAGACCTCTTGTCATCGGATCGGGGCCGCAGGTGGGAGTTAAACCAGCTGAGGAATATCTCTTCCTTATTTTTGCCGGACCGGTAGGCCCATATTTCAAGGAGGGTTTCAATCCCGTTGACGTACAAATAATTCACGATTATGATAGAACTGCTCCTCACGGAACGGGACAATATAAGGTGGGTGGAAACTATGCGGCAAGCCTCAGACCTGCTGCCAGAGCAAAGAAAGAGGGATTCTCAACCGTACTTTTCCTTGATTCAAAAGAAAACAAATATATTGATGAAGCAGGTCCGGCAAATTTCTTCGGTATTAAAGAAAACACTTATATAACACCTGATTCCACGACCATTCTTCCGTCAATCACAAACAAAAGTTTAAGGCAAATTGCAAAAGACCTGGGGATGAAAGTAGAACAGCGCAGAGTTCCCGAAACAGAGTTGGAAGAGTTTGACGAGGTTGGTGCTTGTGGTACCGCAGCAGTTATCACTCCAATTAAAAGAATTGTGGACCGCGATAGTGGCAAAGAATACAAATATTGTCCTGACGGGAAACCAGGCCCCGTTTCAACAAAACTATACAATACACTTAAAGGTATCCAGGAGGGAGAGCTTGAAGACAAGCACGGCTGGAATCTGATAATAGAATAAAAAAAACCCCCAATGAATTCATTGGGGGTTTTTATTTTATCTTTCGTGCAATCCACACTCCTTATGTCCTTCCATTTCCCACCACCAGCGTCCGGAACGCATATCCTCGCCGGGCAGAACAGCGCGCGTACAGGGTTGGCAACCTATACTCGGGAATCCTTTCTTATGAAGTTCATTAAAAGGAATGTTATATTTTTCTATATAATCCCAAACCTGCTTTTCACTCCAATTAATCAGAGGATTTAGCTTAAAAAGGCCATTATTATTTTCATCCACTTCAATAAGTTTACCATTTTCTCTTGTTGACGATTGCTCTCTCCTCAGACCCGTTATCCACATCTTTAAACCTTTCATAGCCCGATGCAACGGTTCTATTTTACGTATATGGCAGCACAGTTTCCGGTTCTCAATACTTTCGTAAAAAAGATTTATCCCCTTCTCCTTTACCATTTTTTCAACATGTTCCGTGTTAGGAAAATAGATGTCAATTTTTATATTGAACCTGCTGTTTGTTTTGTCAATGAGATCATAAGTCTCCGGAAAAAGCCTTCCCGTGTCAAGGGTAAATATCTTTGTATCAGGCGAAATGGATGTTATCATATGTGTCAAAACCTGGTCCTCCAGACCAAGGCTCGTGGCAAAAGCAATCTGCCCCTTAAACTCGCTCACAAAAAATCTTATTACCTCTTGGGGCGTCGCATCTCTAAACCGGTTGCAATATTCTTTAATCTCCACTTCCTTCATACAATCTGCAAATTTAATTCAAAAATCCATTCAAAAAAAAAGATTTATTAACAGGTATTTTCTATCCCTCTAAATTATACATTTGTAAAAAAATTAACATTGGAAAAATTTGACAGTTTAATACCCTAATAAAACAAGATTCTTATGAATGTTCATTTTATTGCAATAGGTGGAAGCGCAATGCACAACCTTGCAATTGCTCTGCATAAAAAAGGTTACAATGTGACCGGCTCGGATGATGAGATTTTTGAACCATCCAAAGGAAGGCTGAAAAAATATGGTCTGCTACCTAATTCCGAGGGCTGGTATCCCGAAAGAATTAACAGCAAACTTGATGCGGTAATCGTTGGGATGCATGCAAAACAGGATAATCCAGAACTGAAGAAAGCAGAAGAACTGGGAATAAAGATTTTTTCATACCCCGAATACTTATATGAGCAATCTAAAGATAAAAAACGGGTCGTCATTGGCGGAAGTCATGGAAAGACGACCATTACTTCAATGATTCTTCATGTTTTAAACCATTTAAATATCAATTGTGATTATATGGTCGGTGCCCAGTTGGAAGGTTTTGAAGTTATGGTAAAACTGACAGAAGATGCAGAGATAATTGTCCTGGAAGGTGATGAATATCTGACATCACCCATTGACCGTCGTCCGAAATTTCATCTTTACAATCCCGATATTGCACTTATCAGCGGAATTGCCTGGGATCACATAAACGTATTTCCAACTTTTGATAATTATGTAGAGCAGTTCAGAATTTTTGCCGGTCTTGTAAATCCGGGCGGAACATTGATATATTGTGAAGAAGACAAAAATGTCAAAAAAATCGGAGATGCTGCCCGGGAAGATATCAGGAGACTCCCCTACTCCATTCCCGAGCACAAAATTGAAAACGGGACTACATTTATTATTTATAATGGCAAGGAGATACCTCTCAGGGTATTTGGCGAACATAACCTGATGAATATAAACGGTGCCAGGCTGGTATGCAATGAGCTTGGAATAGATGACAAGGACTTCTTCGAGGCAATTTCATCATTTTCGGGAGCTTCAAAAAGACTTGAACTTGTTGCTGAAAATGAGTTTACCACGGTTTATAAAGATTTTGCTCATTCACCTTCAAAGTTGTTGGCAACTACAAAAGCCGTAAAAGAACAGTTTCCCGCCAGGGAATTGGTGGGATGCATTGAACTTCACACTTACAGCAGCCTTAGTGAAAAATTTCTGAATCACTACAAAGGATGTATGAATGCCGTTGATATCCCAAAAGTATATTTCAACCCTCACACAATAAAGCTAAAACGACTGCCCGAGATAACCAAAGAACAGGTTAAGGCGGCATTCGCAAATCCCGACATCGAGATATATACCGATTCCGGGAATTTGTTCAACGACTTGCTGTCAATTGACTGGAAAGGAAAAAATCTTTTAATGATGAGTTCGGGCAACTTTGACGGAATTGATTTTGAGGACTTGGGAAAAAGGATTACCCAATCTTAATAATAAAAAAAGCCCCAACCGAAAGGAAGGGGCTGTTAATATCTATAAATGAACTGTTTATCCGTTCATAGAAATTAAAAACTCTTCATTTGTATCCGTAAATTTCATTTTATCTTTAAGAAAAGTAATAGCTTCCAACGGATTCATATCTGCAAGGTGATTTCTGAGAATCCAGATACGCTGCAATTGTTCTTTCTCAACCAACAGATCTTCACGTCTCGTACTTGAAGCAACAATGTCAATTGCAGGATAAATACGCTTATTCGATAATTTTCTGTCAAGTTGAAGCTCCATATTACCCGTACCTTTAAATTCTTCGAAGATAACATCATCCATTTTAGAACCTGTTTCCGTAAGCGCAGTGGCAATGATAGTCAGTGAACCTCCGTTTTCAATCTGCCTTGCAGCACCGAAAAAGCGTTTTGGTTTTTGCAGAGCGTTAGCTTCAACACCACCCGACAGCACCTTTCCCGATGCCGGAGCAACAGTATTGTATGCTCTCGCAAGCCGTGTTATTGAATCAAGGAGAATTACCACATCATGACCACACTCAGTCATTCTCTTGGCTTTTTCCAAAACCAGGTTTGCAATTTTCACGTGTCTGTCGGCCGGTTCGTCAAAAGTAGAAGCAATGACCTCAGCTCTTACACTTCTGGCCATATCCGTAACCTCTTCCGGTCTTTCGTCAATTAACAATACAATCAGGTAAACCTCAGGATGATTCGATGCTATTGCATTTGCAATTTCTTTCAGTAAAACCGTTTTTCCGGTTTTCGGCTGGGCAACTATCAATCCCCTTTGTCCTTTACCTATTGGTGAAAACATATCAATAATCCTTGTTGACATTGAATTCTGCTTGTGACCGGTCAAGTTAAACTTGGTCATAGGAAACAGAGGAGTAAGAAAATCAAAAGGAATCCTGTCACGAATCTCTTCAGGCAACTTACCATTAATTTTTTCAACCTTAATAAGGGGAAAATATTTTTCACCGTCTTTTGGAGGTCTTATACTTCCCTTGACGGTATCACCTGTTTTCAATCCAAAGAGTTTTATTTGTGACTGGGAAACATATATATCGTCAGGAGAATTCAGATAGTTATAGTCAGATGAACGCAAAAAGCCATATCCATCCTGCATAATTTCCAGAACGCCTTCGCTGGAGATCATCCCTTCAAACTCAAAAGGATACTCATCCTTCTTTTTTTCATTATCCTTATATCTGTCGTTCTTTCTGTTATTACTTAAATCCGGTTTTGAAGAGTCACCATTAGACGGGGTAACCTTTTTATATCTCTTTTCTTCCTGTTTTTCTTCTTTAGGTGGCTCACTTTCAGAAACTTTTGAAGTCTCCTTAGCACCTGAAATAGTTTCACCGTCCAACTCAGGGAAAAGGCTTTCCGCTTTAGTCTCTTCCTCAACTTTGCGTTTCCGCCCCCTTTTCTTTGGTTCGGCATCCCCTTCAGGACTCTTACTAACCGGTTCGGGATTCTTTTCCGAATCGGCTCTTGATTTTCTCTCCACCTTTTCAGGTTGCTTCTTAATCCTTTTTCTTCTGTTTTTCGAGGTTTTCTCTGATTTCTCTTTATCAAGAATATCCTTGGATGGATTCAGTGCCTGATGATCTAATATCTTATAGATAAGATCCTGTTTTTTTAAAGATTCAAACTTCTTAAGTCCAAGTGTCTTTGCAATTTCTCTTAATTCGGGAACCAATTTCCCGTTAAGTTCAATAATATCGTACATGTAAATTAAATTTATTTTTCAATTATCTGATTCTAATTCTATCTTCTTCAGAACAGTATGGATTATTTTATAATTATCTTTTCCTGGAATTGCCCTTTTATTGAAATAGTTATTCTTTCTATAATCTCCCTCAAGTAATTTTTTAAGTTCTTTTTTTCTAAGACAAATGAAAAAAATGAAATATGGGAATCAAAATGTGGTGCAAATATACAAAAATATTTAATAACCAAGCATATTTAATAATTTTTAACAAAAATCTTTGAATTCAACACTATTGTTCCGTTACAATTTTATTTTTACTATTGTGATACACATCGAGAGCAACCAAAATTGCTATAAAACCCCAAAAAGGCACGGATGCTTTATCAGTATCAAGAAAATTATTCAAAAAACCATGTGCAAAATATGATATCAAACCCAGTAAAACCGATAATGTAAGTATCCTGACCTCCTTATCTTTAGAGGAAGAATAAAGTTTAAGACCTCTGTATATGACAAGTCCGAATAACAGAATTACCGATAAAGAGCCAATTATTCCCGTTTCGGCAAGCGGACCTATGTATTCACTGTGTGCATTACCTCTGTCACCGGCGTTTGTACTAATGATTGTTTTTTCTCTTGACATCTGAAAAGGTGCATATAAAAATTGGTATGTTCCCGGCCCCCAACCCCAAAACGGCCTCTCCCTGAACATCCGTAATGCAGACTGCCACCGGTTTATTCTCTCCAAGTTCGATGCATCTGATGTTATATTAGCTATTGACTGGACGTGTTCGACAAAATTCGCCGACGAGTCTTGCTTATTACGTTCAAGTTTCTCAAGTATCTGTTGCTGAAATGTAAAAAATAATCCGAAAAACAGAACTCCCGTTATAAGCACCCACCGGAATTTTACCTTAAGCAAAACCAGCACCAAAACCATAACGGCAACCGCAAGGCTTAGCCAGGCTGCCCTGCTGTACGACAATATAATAGCAACGATAAAAACGGCAAAAAAGATACCCGAAACCGTCCTCGCACCTGCACTGTATTTCTTATCAATTGAAAAGCCGAAGAGTACAGGTATAAACATAGCCAGAACGGCACCATAAGCAGTATGATCATTATAAAAGGGTGTCATCACCCAATGCCCCGAATCTTCATCAAACCCATGCAGTGCATGATTATATATAGTATAAATAATCACTCCGGTCAGTGGAATGATATAAAGCCAGATAAATGATTTTACTTTTCCTAAATTCTTAAAGAGAATAACAGCAACAAAATAAAACGGGACAACAAACCACAACCGCGATAACAAAAATTTGAATGAAACGACAGGCATCTCACTCGTTATGCTTGTAAAAAGTAACCAAACAAGGTTTATCAATATTGCTATTGTCACCGGATGCTTAAGGACTCTTCTGTCATAGCTTCCCTCGTATAAAAGTTTAATTATAAAAAACACCAATACTCCGAACATTAACGGTTCGGTCGGCAGGGACACCCCCAAGCCCAAATCCGTATCGCGTAAGGTTATTGCAACCGGTGTTAAAAATGTAATCAGAAGTAAAACCTTATCGAGCGATATGAAATAAAGAAGAATAATAAACAGAACCACAGGCAGAAAAGCACCCCAGTAAAACTCCCTAATAATCAGATACGAATTGAATACTATAAAGAGCAGTGCTATCAGATATACCCATATTAATTTACTTCTTTCCGTCAAGGTTGTAAAGTTTAGTTTTCGGTCAGGCTTTTTTTGACATTCCCTTATAATTTTCCAAAACCAATATAACAATGAATGAGATAAAAAATGCAGCCAATGCTGAAATAATCACTATTAACCACCTGACAGGATAAGCCTTTTTGTCGGCGGCATAAGGTTTAGTAACAACATTTGTGTACGAAAACTGTCTGTCGTAATCCATATATGCTTTTTCATATTCCTGTTTAAGATCAGCATATTTACCGGCTTCATTCTCAATAAGTTCTTTTAGCAACAAAGCCTCAGCCCCTTTATCCTCAATGTTCTTTCTAATTTTATCCACCTCTTTTTTGTTAATCTTTGCAGTACCGTCAACAGTCCCGAGATAACCACGTGAAACCTCACGTGACTGGCTCTCATAATCAAGTAATCCGTACTTGGTACTCAACTCTCTGAATCTGTTCTCAAGACTATCAATATAATTCTTTTTCTTTTTCAAGGAGCGGTCATACATAGTTACCACCTCATAAAATTTCTCTTCATGAAGACTTTTTATCTTTTTATTATAAAAATCAATTATTGCATTAACAATATCTGCGGCCAGTTGAGGATCCGTATCCAAAACATCAATTTCAACACCCTCATAAGGTGTTTTTCCAATGCTTACATTCTGCGACCATTCATACATCATTGTGGTATAGAAATATTTGTATGACGTGTCAATTTTATAATGTTTCGCAAGGTCAAATTTATTAATTACACTGTCAATGATTTCGCGCGACTGCATAACCTGGAGCATCTGCTCCGTTTCACTTTCGTCAGAATACGGGGAAGTGTTTGCAGGATATACAACGGCAAACGACTTATATTTTGGCGTAATAAAAAACGGAGCGGAAAAAATTGCCGACAAAACTATTGCTGCAACCGTAATTACAGCAAGATGAGTCTTCCACTTTAGCAGAAGCTTCAAAATGTTTATCTGATAAAACTGACTTTCCATATCTATTTTTACATTAAATGATGAAGCCCAATTACTGAACTTGTTATCTTTTTCAATTTCCGCATTTTTTGCCGATTTCCCGATATTTTTCCCTTCCTTGTCCTTCCGTAAAGTAAAGATTGACAAAAACCTGTCAAACTTTTCATCAATATTCAGGAAACTTAAGTCAATTTCCGACTTTTTTTTTTATCGTACCTCGACAGACTATCAAGCACTGCCAAAACCAATAAAGCCAGTAAAAATGCCGACAGTGTCGAAACCACAACTATTATCCATCTGACAGGATATGATTTCTTTTCGGCCTTATATGCTTTGCTTACAACAAATTTCTGCGGAAGCACTTCGGTAGCATCTATCTTTGCCTCGTCATACTTTGCCTTTACCTGGCTCAATTGCTTTTTCTCATATTCCAGTGCATCCCTGATAGATACATAAGGGCCTCCGTACTTTGCAAGTATATCCAGCTTGTCTTCTAACGCTTTAATACCATTTTTATTTGTTCCCTTTGCAAGTTCAATTGCAAGTTGTCTGTTAATCATTTCCGACTGCGACTCATAATCATTAACTCCAAGCTCACGTAGCTTGGTTAACGAATCTTCCTTCTTCTGAACATCAGCCTTAAGATTTAAATATTCGTTTTCAACGATTTTAAAAGCCATTATTGCTCTCTCTTTCTGCATTGCATTTTTCGTTGAATCGAGATAATCTGCAATAGTATTGGCAATATCAGCAGCATATTGAGGGTCCTTATCCAAAACATCAATCTTAACCGCCATATATTCCGTACGGCTGAATTTTATATTATCCTCATATTCGTCATATAACTTTGTATATTTATACTTTTCATCCGGTTTGATACCGTAATGCTTCATCAACTGAAACTTCTCAATAATACGGTCACGAATCCTGTTTGAGTTCAATATCTGTAACAATTGTTCCGCCTGTTCATCTTCCCCGAACTGAAGTATATCCTGCTTTGAATTTGCATTTTCCGAAAGAAGAGACTTGGATATTGAGTTCGTGGACGTTGGGAACATTATTACCGTTGACTTAAACTTTGGAGTAATGAACATAGGAGAAGAAAAGATGATGGATGCTATAAAAGCCAGCAAGGTCACAATTATCAACGGTTTCCTCCAATGATGAAGAAAAATAATAAAACTTGTGGATTCAAAATCCTCACTTCCTTTAACTCTGTCTATCATTAACAATGTTTCATTCGTTCAGGGGCGCAAAGGTAAAAAAATAATTCATATTACAACCTTTGATTTTTTAGTTTATTTTCGCAAAGCGATTCGATACGAACTATGAATGCTAAAACAACAATATTATTTCTGTTTGCTCTACTGTGCTTACCATTGCTTTTGACAGCACAGGATACTACCAAACTTATTCTGCCCGACACAACCTATGTTGTGGAAGACCCTGATTTCGAGCTCCTTCTTGCTGCTTCCGAAGGCGACACCATACTGGTGAAAGCACTCCTGAAATTCGGGGCTAATGTGAATGCGAAGACCATTGACGGTGTAACTCCCCTTATGTATGCCGCACAAAACGGACACTTGCACACCGTTGAGATTTTACTTCATAATGGTGCTTCCGTCAACTCAAAGCCGTATAACCGGATTGGCGCTTTGCTGGGTGCTGTCATAGCAGGCCACGTTTTTATTGCAGACACCCTGATACAAAACGGTGCCTATATCAATTCAACAGACCTTAACAAGGTGACACCTCTGATGTACGCAGCAGCATATAATGACACTCTTATGACAGATATGCTCCTTTTTTACGGAGCTAATGTTTTTTTAAAAGATAAAGAGGGAAATACCGCATTGCATTTTGCCTCCTTTTACGGAAATTATAAAACCGCCTATTTGTTGCTTCAACATAAAGCCGATCCCAACAATCCCGATGAACAAGGCTTCACTCCGTTAATGGCAGCGGCACAAAACGGCTTTCCCGATGTTACCTCCCTGCTCATTTCTTTCGGAGCAGAGATTAACAAAAAAAATGATTTCGGATTATCGGCTCTTTCACTGGCAATAATCAACGGGAATGAAGATGTAGTAAAACTACTGCTTGATAACGGAGCTGACCCCAATGAAAAAACAGGTAAAAAGAAAAATCCGCTTTTTCTTGCCACAAAATACAGAAATAAAAAAATAAAAAAATTACTCATTGAAAAGGGGGCGATTGAAAACCGCAAACCGGTCTTTGATATTGTAAAACCGGGAATAGTAATGGATTTTAATAATAAGGATTTTCTCGGAGGCCTCAACTTCGGCATTTTTGAATCGAAATACCGGATTAATATTGAAACGGGATTTCTGACTCGCCCCTGGGTAAGAACAGTGTTGACAGATGTTAACAATGAGAAATATCAAATGTGGGAAAAACGCTCGTACATCTATATTGGTCTTAGCAAGTACTTTTTATTTTTCAGAATAAAATATAATAACTACGGAGGTTTTACTGCCGGTGCCAATTTTTTATACACTTACGGAAGATACCGGGGTACAAGTATTAAACCAAATGCGAAATTCAAGTTTGCACCGAAAGCAGGAATCTTCTGGAGAATTGATAATGCCGAAGTACGATTCAATTACGAATATCTTAATTTTAAAAATGATAATATTTCACCAAACAGAATAACTTTTTCGCTTAGTTTTATGATTGGTGCAAATAAATTCAAAGAACAACTTAAAAAACCGCCTGAATTATGAAACAGAGGACAGGAAATATCATAACGGCTCTTATTTTGCTGACGGGAATTTTTTTATCACTGTCCTGCGAAAGGGATATACCTTACGGCTCAGGCAGTGTTGACTGTAACGACTGTTATACAACACGCCCGGAATGGGGACCTTTGAACGTAAAAATGACCATTAATGAAGAAAATCAGTTTGTACCTTTGGTTGTTTACCGCGGAAATTTTAATGACAACAATATCGAATATGTTGACACCTCATACTGGGAGGATTATTGGGTGGATGTGCCCGTTGACAAGGAGTATTCCATTGTTGCAAAATATAAAAAAGACGGTGGAACAATCAATGTGGTTGATGAATCAAAGCTAACGGTAAAATACACATCATCGGATTGTGCCGATCCCTGCTACTACTTCTCAGGAGGTTATATGGATGTGAGATTAAGGTATTAAAACTGTTTTTAATGTATTATTAAACATAAATTTTTCTCTTTCACCTCTTTAAATCTCTCCTGAAGGAGAAACTAATTCTAACGTACTCCAAAAAGGATAATTTCAGAATTATTAGGAATAAGTTCATTACATTAATACCTGGTGCCTTTGCGGTTCTTAGTGTCTTTGAGCCTTAGTGGCAAAATAGCGGAAAATTAGCCACAAAGACACGAAGGCTCAAAGAAAACACAAAGGAAAAACTCACACATAAAACGGGCTCATCACATTTCATATCAGTTGTTCCGAATCTTTCCGGCATTTTAAATGTTTTCAAAATGTTTTTAATTTCATAACAAAACATAAATTTTCACCACTGTTATTCCTAATACTACCGCCCGTTCTCCCATTCAGGGAAGATGTCAACCGAAGGTTGACAGAGGGGTTTTCAACCTTTCGGGACTCCGGCGCACGGGCTTGCTTCGTCCCGAAAGGTTAATCTATCTATAAAACCTTCAAATCCAAACAGGCAGGTGTAATAAATAAGCTATTATTTCAGCAGTTCGGAAATAATATCGTCCACACCAATACCTTCAGCTTCGGACTTGTAATTTCTAACTATTCTGTGACGAAGAACAGTAGCGGCAACGGCTTTGACATCTTCTATGTCGGGCGAATATTTTCCGTTTATTGCGGCGTGACTCTTGGCCCCGATAATAAGATATTGAGAAGCTCTGGGTCCGGCACCCCAGGTGAGGTAATCGTTGGCCCACGGATGAGCACTTCCGGTACCGTTCCGGGTTTTGGCAACTAGCCCCACCGTATATTCGTAAAGATTGTCCGGGACGGGTATCCTGCGTATCAAATTCTGGAAATATATTATCTCCTCGGCCGATAGAATAACTTTCAAATCAGCTACATATTCTGTTGTTGTACTCTTAACAACGTCTATCTCCTCCTGAAAGGATGGATAGTCGAGCCAGATATTGAACATAAACCTGTCGAGTTGTGCTTCGGGCAGCGGATAGGTTCCCTCCTGCTCAATGGGGTTTTGTGTAGCAAGAACAAAGAAAGGTTCTTCAAGTTTATAACGCTTTCCGGCAACGGTTACTGCCTTTTCCTGCATTGCTTCCAACAGGGCGGCCTGTGTTTTGGGAGGAGTACGGTTAATCTCATCCGCAAGGATAATATTTGCAAAGACAGGCCCCTTGTTAAATCTGAAATGACGGCTTTCGTCAAGTATTTCGGTTCCGATGATATCCGAAGGCATCAGGTCGGGAGTAAACTGAATCCGGTTATATTTTAAACCGAGTGTTTTAGACAGTGTATTTACCATCAGTGTTTTTGCCAGTCCCGGGACACCAACAAGTAATGCATGCCCCCTTGAAAAAATGGCTATCAGAAGGTCATCCAAAACCTGTTCCTGCCCGACAATAACTTTTGCGATCTCCTTCCTGAGGTCTTTATATTTTTGAACAAATGCGTCTAATGCTTCTACGTCTGAATTGTACATATGCTATGTGTTATGTGTTATGCCGGATATTCTCCGGCAGTAATCCCACCTGTTAATCTTTAAACCAGTTATTGGAAAACTTGCAATCCTTATACTCATCATTAATTTTAATAAAGGTCTTATCAATCTTCTCTGCCATCCATTTCTGAATTACCTGCTGTTTTTTCTGTTCAAGAGCCCACTGCTGAATTTTGTCGTAATCGTCTTTAAGATTAGCTTTGTGAGGCTCTGTCCGTTTTTTAAGATATAAAATTCTGTATGCATCTTTATTATCATCGGTTTTAAAAGGCACCGGAGCGGATATTTCACCAACTTTAAGTTTATCAATAACAAAGAAGACCTTTGCGTCAAGTTGATCGGCTTCAAACACGGATGTACCGGTATTAGGATTAATAAGAAGTCCGCCGTTATTTTTACTGGGGTCATCCGAAAATTCGGCAACAGCCTCTTCAAACGTATATTTACCATCTTCAATTAGTTGGGAAATACTATCCAGTTCTTTTTTTGCTTTCATCAAATCCAAAGGCGACACTTTCGGTTGCAAAAGAATATGCCTGACGTTTACATAATCACCACGCCTTTCAATCATTTGAATAATATGAAAACCTGCTTCCGTTTCGAGTATGTCGGACACTTCACCTTCTTTCAGATTAAAAGCCACAGCTTCAAATTCAGGGTACAATTCACCACGTCCCACAAATCCGAGTTCACCGCCATTCTTAGCCGAGCCCGGGTCTTCGGAATATAAAATGGCAAGAGTGGCAAAACTTTCGCCGTTCAATACACGCTTTCTCAATTCAAGAAGTTTTTTACGTATCCTTTCCCTCTCTTCGGGATTGATGGGCGGTTTTTTCACAATCTGCATCAGTTCCACTTCCGAATTTATCAACGGAAGACTGTCTTTCGGGATGTCCCTATAAAATTTACGAACCTCCGACGGAGTAATGGTTACATCTGCCGTAATAGAGTTCTGAACCGTCTCCATCATCATTTGCTGTTTTATCAGGTCCCGGAATTCATCTTTGATTTCAAATATTGACTGCTGATAAAACTCTTCCAGTTTTTCCTGCGATCCAAACTGTTTTATATAGTATCTGAGCCTTCTGTCCATCTCCGACTCAACCTGCATATCCGAAACCTCAACGCTATCGAGTTCACCCTGGCTCAATAACAACTTTTGCCGTAACATTGACTCCAGGATACTACATTTTACGGTTGATTCACTCCCTGCAGCACCACCTTGTTGCATCCTGTACTGAATATATTGAGCTTCAATATCGGACTTCAGGATAATATTACTTCCGACAATGGCAATAACCTCATCAACAACCTCTCCCTGAGGCTGTTCGGTCGGCTGATCCTGAGAAAAAACGCTCCCCGATAAAAGCAGGTAAAAAAAAGACAATATATAAATTCGATAGTTCATTAAAGCAATATTTTATTTAGATAACACCAACCGGTGTTTTTTATTTTACAAATTAATATATTTCAAAATTGTTTTCCATCTGGGCTGCCTGAAATATCTCCTGTCGCATACGATTAATTATCTCCAGCTTTCGTTTATTAAGAATTATCTGCCTGATCTTCTCCTTTTCGAAGCTTAACGGAGATACACTCTCCTTTATTTTAAAATCAGTAATATTGACAAAATAAACATGAGGCTCTACCTTTAGTTCAATTTTCCTGTGATTTTTCAAATACGCCTCCTCATTATATGTTTCAATGGGAACGAATTTCAACAAATCGTCAAACAAAATCCAGATTTCATCATCCAGAAAGTAAAGATTTGAATATTTCTCGATATAAACTTCCAGCGAATCTCTTGCATCAGGTTTGTCTGAATAGAAAAATTTCCTGACCTTGGGAATAACAGGACTATCCTCCTTAAAACGTGCATAGTACACTTTAACAATATTGTCCTTAAGCTGAAAATTCCCAATATTCTTATTATAATACTCCTCTATTTCGGAATCATTGACAACAGTATCCAGAGTTTGACTCACAAGCTTTGATTCGTATTGATAAATTATGAGAGAGTTGCGATATTCTTCAAGCTGCTTCTCAAACTGCATATCCTCCTCAAGTAAATTCCTTCGGGCTTTATAAAGTTCCAGTTTTTCAGTAATCCAGTTATTTACATAATTCCTGACTATAGAAATACTGTCTTTCACATTGGTTCCCTCCGGCACAATTCCTTTCAGGTCTGTCTCATAAAGATAATCATCATAAACCCGTGCAAGAACATTCTCGTCTGATTGCTTCGGCACATTAATACAGGAGTTTAATGCAAATGCAAACAATAATAATGTGCTTATGTTCCTGAGAAAATACAAATTCTTTACCTATTTTTCAATCGTTTTTAAGACCTCTTCATTAATAACGACGGGGTATTTCCCTCTGAGCTGTTTTATCCATTCCTTTTCAAGATAATCCTGATATGCAGCTGTAATAAGCCCTTTTGCCTCGTCGAAAGATTTAGGACCGGGAGCAATCTTACCATGAACAACCACAAAGACGGTCTTGCCGTTTTTATTCATATTCCCCGTAACTCCCTTTTTCCACTTAATCTTATCAATAATATCATCATCACCTTTGGAAAACTTTTTATGATTGATTTTCAGCACTTTAAGCGAATCACTTCCATATTGATTCAAAATATCCTCTTCCGACACTCCTTTGTTAACCAATTCTCTGACAGCGTTAACGTAGGCAGTATCACTTATAGTATAAATAGAAGCATCAAGTCGTTTTCCCCACATAAAGTCCCCTTTATGTTGCTCATAATAATTCTTAAGCCCTGCCGTATCTTTAACGGCTTTAGACCAGACTTTTTCATCAGTAAGGTCAAATAATAAAATCCCGTCACGATACTCTTCAACGATAGCTTTAAAATCGGGATACTTTTCTTCGAGCCTGCTATTTTCATATTGTTTACAACGTTCATTGACAAAATCCTTAAAAATCCTGTTAACAAACTCATCTATCTTTTCACCCTCTCCAATTGTCTGATGATCTGCTATGTAATTGGCAAACTCCGTTTGAGAATAGGTCTTATCCCCAAGAGTAAAAACAATCATTCCCATTTGAGATTTGTCTGGAACAGACCATTTTCCTTTATAGACAGATGAGTCAACAAGAGGATACATAGCTTCAACACCCTTTTCATTTTCTTTATATCCGTACTCTTTTTTTATTCTTTCTATTATCACCTCTTTACTCAATTGAGAACGCCGGTCTTTCTTCACTTTTTTCTCCAGTTCTTTTTTTGAATCGTCAAATGATTTCACACCCGTTTTGCTTATCAGTTTAATAATATGCCAGCCATACATTGTAAGAACCGGTTTGGAGACCGAACCGGAATCGGGTAATTCGGCAATAGCTTCAATAAATTCGGGCACCATCCTGTTAACCTTAAACTTCGGAAGTACACCGCCAGAGGGAGCTGACCCCTTATCTTCGGAATACTCCTTAACAAGGTCTTCAAACTTTTCTCCGTTTTGAATTCTCTGATAAAGGGAATCTATCCTTTTCTCCACATACACCGAATCATCATGGGTTGCATCTTTGGGTATTTTTAAATATAGGTGTGCAACCTGTACTTCACCGAGAGCAGGGATCTTATCGGTAACATAAATCAAATGATAACCGTAATTAGTACGAACAGGTTCGGAGATATTTCCTTTAGGAGTATTATAAGCTCCCGTTTCGAAAGGATACACCATATAAAAAACCGTAAAATAACCGAGATCGCCATTATTCCCGGGCATGACTTGTCCGTTACGCAATTTCGTCTCACGAGCCGACTCGTCTTCAGACACATCTCTTGCAACATCGGCAAAAGATTCACCCTTTTCAATTCTTTCCTTAGCTTTCATTATTTTATTATAAGCTGCCAAAGTGTCTTCAGGAATAGCATTCGGCCCCACCCTGACAAGAATATGACTTACCCTTAAATCATACTTACTCCTGTCATAAGCCTCTTTAACCAGTTTGTCAATAATTGATTCATCAACAAAATAGGGTTCGGCAAGTTGCTCGCGATAACCCTCAAGTTCCTTAACAAAAGCAGTTGCCGTATCCATACCGAGAGCTTCCGCCTCCTTAACCTTCAATTTAAAATTAATAAACAACTGAAGGTATTCCTCTATGGATTTTTGGTCAATTGTATCACCCTTAACATTATTCTTTTGATAAACACGCATAAATTCGTCAACGGTCACCGGCTCGCCTGCTATAGTCACCAAAGTTCTGTTATCCTGAGCTATTGCTCCAAATACCGTCAAAAATGCAAAAATGATTAAAATACTCCTAAAAATGTTAGCTTTCATTTTATAAAATTTTTTCAATTATTAACATATTTTCATTCAACTTTTGCTGTATCCCAATAAAAATTGATTGAGGGTGCAAATATAATTGTTTTGGAATAATAACAGGAGAGTAAAAAAACATAACAAACTTCACAAAACCACCTCAATTTCAACATATTGACCCAAATACGATTTAGAATCCTCCATTAACACAAAAGTCATTTAACAAAATTTAACACTATCTGCTGTAATTTGGCGCCTCACGGGTTATTGTAATATCGTGAGGATGGCTTTCCGCAACACCTGCAACCGTAATTCTTGTAAATTTTGCCTTTTGCAGTGTATTAATATCGGGCGAACCCGTATATCCCATTCCTGCTCTCAATCCGCCAACCATTTGGTGAATGACTTCCGACAGATTACCTTTATATGGAACGCGTCCGACAATACCTTC
>JALSSR010000069.1 GCA_026984135.1 Bacteroidales bacterium | reverse complement strand
ACTGCCTGCTTTTTTTGGCCATCTTCCCGGGTCTTTTTCCGTGTAAATGATGTTTTGAGGAAGTGTGCCGTCATCCTTACCGCCGTTTGCTAACACACTGCCACTTGCAATTCCGGCAGCAGCCAGCATTGATAATTTGAAAAAGTTTCTTCTGTCCGACATAATTATTGTTTATGAATAAAAACGGGATTGATGCTGTTTTGTTCATTTAAAAACAGATAATTTTTTCTGTTTAGCTGTTATTTCATAATTCTCGCAGCAATTGCAGTATTCAGTTTGCGTGGAGAAAACCTTGTCCCGAAAGTCATTATCCGGTTTTTTAGACTGTGAATTGCGATTGTTTTGCCTTTTGCCATTTCTTTGTAGGTGAATTCTGCCAATTCTTTTGCCGTGGGCGCATTTTTAAATATACTTTTGTTCATGCTTGCAACATCTGCAAATTCAGTTCGGGTGGCTCCCGGACAAATTGTAGTGACCGTGATGTTATACTTTTTCAATTCGTGGGCAATTGCTTCCGAAAAATTCAGAACATAAGCTTTTGAAGCTGAGTATGAAGCCATTAACGGTACAGCCTGAAAAGCGGCAGTGGAAGCGATGTTCACAATATTACCTTGTCCGGCTTTTATCATATCACCGGCAAACAAACGGGTTAGTTTTGTGAGTGTTATGATATTCAAAATGAGCATCTTCTCTTCTTTTTCCATATCAATTTCTTTAAAATCACCGTAAACTCCAACACCTGCATTGTTTATCAAAATATCAACCCTGATTCCGTTTGTTTTTTTATATAGCAATTCCGCACTGCCGGATGCTGCAAGGTCGAGTTGTATTACTTGAACGGAAACTGAAAGTGTTTTCTCAATATCCTTTTTTATATCTTCAAGCCTCTCCTTACGTCTGGCAGTTAATATCAGGTTGTAGTTATTTTTTGCAAAGGTATGGGCAAGTTCCCTGCCTATACCACTTGATGCACCTGTGATGAGTACTGTTTTCATAGTCTTTTCAGCTTATTGTTTTTAAGTGCAACAACGATAGTGTTTTAATGTTCAATTTTGAAAGAATATGTATACAATCATCCTGACAATTTATGATACTATTGTCAAGTTATAATTTTCTACTGCGGCACCTGACTTACATAAACCTTGTTCGGTAACCACAGGTCGTTTTTGTCCCTGTTCTCAACCTCTGCATTCAGGTTATGGTCACTCAAATAGTATCCGGCCTTTCCTGCCGACATTTTCCAGTAGTTATTATTGTCAAGATCATCAACGACACCGTCGTTATTAGCATCTCCGGCAACCAACCCCCATACGCCGGAGGCAATCTCTTTATAGCCTGCCGAGCCACCCACAACCTTATGCTGAGAGGTTGTGAAATCGTATGAATAAACTCCGTTTGATTCGGTGAGACCTGCCGACGACATAATTGCCAGATGGTCGCGGTGATAGATAACCACAAATAATTGCTGGTTAATCTGAACATTGAAGCGGAGGTCTGCCGACCCGTCGGTTCCTATTACCGTTCCGTCGGAAGTGACAAAGGCAGCCTGCCTTGTAACCACACTCCCGGAATTTGCGGAGGTAGTGTCGGTTGCATCACGTAATTCAACCAAAATCCAATCAACGACATTGATGCCGGGGACAGCTACCACACTTTCGGTTCCGTTATAATTCCAAGGTGATAATGAATATGGCTGTGACAGAGGAATGACTCCGTTGTTGTTCAAATATGGTTGCATAACTCCGCCGGAATAAGGTCCTTCAAGAAATATTTTCAGATTCATAGTTATTGCCGATTCAATGACTTCAACACTCCATACCACGGTATCTTTTTCATTGCCGGGAACATCATCACCGGCGACTATTTTTACAATATGACTCCCGACGTCCGAAAGCAAAGGGGAATAAGTCCAGGCTGATGCCGACCCTACAGTGTTTCCGTCCAATGTCCAGTTGTAGGAAATATCGTCATTTTCTACATCCGATACGTTGACTGAAAATGTTTGAGAGGTGTTTATCAACATTGAAATGTTCGATTCGACAGGACTGAAGGAAGTAATCTGAGATGATGAATTGGGAACCACAAATACGGAATTAGGCTCTATACCTGACAGCGGCATGTTACCCGATATAAATGGTTGGAAAAAAGCGTAAAAGTAGTTTATGACAGGATGGTCTCCCGTTGTATTCAATCCCGGAAAAATTTCGGGAACTACCTGCGTATCTTCCTCCGTGATGTGAGCTGATACGGCAATCCCTTGCGGGTTTCCAAGTGCACTCCAGGGAATGAAGAACTCCGTCAGTCCGTTGTTTGCCCATCCTTCATAAGAAGAGCCGATGGCTCCGTTGCCGGGGTAATTCCAGGCTGTGCCGGTCCAGTTGTTAACTTGCATGGAACCACCGCCGCCTTCAATGGCAATCTGGAATTCGGGCAAATAATCTCCGGAAAAATCCACCCTGCCCCAGGATCCTGTTGTGGCGCCACTGCCGGATGTCTGATCGGTGTCAATATTCACAAAGAAATCTCCTTCCGTATTCAAGTCCATCGAATAAAAGCCAACGTAAAGATTGTCGTTGTCCCAGGTTATATACAGTTCGTGTGTTTGGGATTCAATGAGCTCGCTTCCGGTCAGGAAGTCATTGGTGCCGTCAATAAAAACAGTGTGTGGAGTTATTCCCATTGGAATTGTCAGGGTGGCCGAGCTGTTTGTTGCAATTTCATTCCCGTTAAGGTCTTCAAGATTGTTCACAATAATCTGTCCCTCATCTCCGGATTGAAAAGCCGTTGAAAAGGTCAGTTTTACTTTATTCCATTCCGCTTGACGTTGAGCAGACACAATTGTATAGCTGCCGGAAAAACCGGATAGGGAATAGTTTGAAATATTTTCAGATGTTGCAAGGTCAACAGCTTCGCTGAATGTCAGCAATGCTTCATTATTGCTGACTAAAACAGCGGGGCTATACAAAACGGGGGCAAATACATCAAGATTTTCAGATGCAAGGCTGTTGAGTTCAGGTGTTGAGGTTCCGTACGGTTCTGAAGTGTATCCTGCAAAAAGTCTCATTTTAAATTGATTATACCCATAAATTTCATCACCTTTTACAAGGGTTCCCTCGAACTCATTATTTTGCGATGCACCGCCATTGCCAAGAACCAAGGCTACGGTAGCCCCCGAGGATGAATTCCTGTAGCCGCAATAGGAGCCGTAATCGCCCCACATTCTCTGAAGATGACTTTTTCCGCTCCACAGAATATCAAGCAAATCGGGTGACCAGCCTGATTTTACATAACCTGTCTGACCGAAGAAATTATAAACTATATCAAGATAATCAACTCCGGTATATAATGTTAAAGTCTTCTTTATGCCCCACTGGTCAAGTGTTGCCTGAACCGTATCACCCGATGATTTGTCAATTGTAATATTGTAAATTGCATTCTGCTGGTCGGGCCAAACATCGGAAAGTGCAGCTACATGATTGTTTGACGAATTTTCGTTATAATCGCCGTCCGTTTCCGACCAGTATGCCATGTCGGAACTCACAACCGAGTATGCCTCACCAAGATTATTTTTATAGAACACCCAATTCGCCTTACCTCCGATTCCTTTGAACACCATAAATACCTTATCATTGTGCATTACCAACTCATCTGCTCCATCGTGGTCAATATCATCAAAATAGCATGCTGTAGTTACAACGTATTGTCCGTCAGCCCAACGTGAGGCTTCCGTATATACATTTGCATTTTTTATATGAGATGAATAACGATGTTCCCAGTCGGCAACCTCGCCCGAAGTGTGCCATCCCGTTTCGTGCAGGTTTATCATCATTGTGTACCATCCCAGTTGCGCAAGGTCATTATCGTTCACACCCATAATGAAATTGTATGCGTCGGTCCAAACGGAACCGTAATTCCATTGCGGGTTATGATTGTCCGAGTGTGAAGGAGTTGCAGCCCAGTTGATATACCAGCTGTTGTTGCTTCCGCCGTATCCGTCTGTTCCGCCAAGTAAATTATAGGTTCCTTTTGTTAAATTTGCATTTGAACCATTGAAATCCGGATTTTGAATGGCATCATCAAGTTTCCAAACATTAACTCCGGGATAATTGTCGTGACAATACCACAAAATATTTTCATAGTTATCCAAAAAGTTCGTGCCGTCATGCTCGTTCATTTCGGCTGACACTTCCCAATCCGTACCATAAACGCAAATATTGTATTGTCCCATTGACGCTATCTGATTTTTTGCAGCATTGACGTCATACATCACATTACCTACAAAGTCATTGTTTATGGGGATAACTCTTAGATTGACTCCAGATCCGTTATTCATCCAGTGTATCTTCCTGTTGTCGTATCCGTTAAGATGTGGTGTGTCGTCCAATACAACTCCCCAAACACCATGCTGTTCCCAATTATCACCAATCCAGTCATTTACGCCTGCGTCAGGATAATATCCCTGCCCCAGCCAAACACGCTCGGGGACCCAGGCTATATGAGGTGTGTAGTTATATTGGTAATTAACCATTTGAGATTCAACATATACAGACCAGTCATTCATCTCATTATAAGCAAAAGGCATTATATTTTGCCCCAGCGCTGATGTCATCATACAGGCAAGACCGTTGGCAGCCATAGTTGCAAGCCAGTCGTTAAATTCGGGATTGTGCCACTCCGCCGCAGGAATGAGAGTTCCGGACATGTGGAAATTACCGGGAACACCGGTTGCTTCGTGTGCCTGTAATACTTCGTCATATCCGCTGCCGTCAAGACCACTGGAGCCGTTCGGGTCGCCGTAAAAAACATTGCTGTATGTCAAACCCTGATTTCCGTGCTGTACAAAAGCACAATTTCCCACATCTTTGGATTTTATTCCATCTGAAATAAATTTATCAACAACCTTCCCATTTAACACAATTTCGATTTGGACCGAAATGTTTTGCAAACTCTTTTCGGTTATTTTATAATCAAATTCCGTTTCCAGCATATTATTCTTTGGTGTTCTCAAGTAGTGCCAGTTTTTTGTGCTCTTTTCCAAAGAACCGGTTTGAACAACATAACTCTGTTTAATTTCCTTCCCTGAGTGGAAGATAACCTTCATTTCAATATTTTTTCCCGAAAAGTTATCTGCTATCACTTTATTATCTGCTCTTGTGACCATATTGTCAAAAGTAACCCGAATAAGGAGGTTTTTATCATCAACTTTGGCAAACACCGAAGAAATATCACCGGTTTCTCCCGTGCAGTCTCCAACCTCATCAAAACCGAGAAAATCATCTTTTGACCAGGTCTTTGTGTCGCCTGAAAACGATTGTGAATATGTACTTAGACTGATTAGATTTGCAAAAACAAAACTAATAATAGTCAAAGATATACTGCCTTTTCTTTGAATTTTTAAATGGAAGCGGTATAAAAATCGAAGTATCAATGAGATAGGTGTAGTAAAGAAAAAGTTTTTCATTTATATATTTTTTTTGAGTGTGCAAATTTATACTAAAACGCATAAACTTTGCAAATTTTCTTTTAAGTAATTACCTGAATTATAGTAAATTTAACTCGAAGAAATTTGCATTTTCGTTCAGCATCAGTTTACAATAAAAATTAAATTTATATCTTTGCCGGATAACAGGTAATAATAACTATTTAATAATCTAAAATATAAAAAACTATGAAAAGGTTTACAATACTACTCACAATCAGCATATTAATTGCTGCTTCCTCATTACTCGGCCAAACGGTAAATGTTACTTTACGGGTTAATATGCAAAATGAAACTATTTCTCCTGACGGAGTTCATGTTGCAGGTTCATTTCAGGGATGGGATCCTGCTGCAACTCAAATGACAAATCTGCTCGGAACCGTTTATGAATACACTTTTACGGCAAATCAGGGCGACCATTTATTGTTTAAGTTTATAAACGGCAATGATTGGCCCTATGCCGAGTCGGTGCCTGCCGCATGTGGAGAAGATGACGGATTTGGCGGGTATAACAGATTTTTTGACGTCGGTGCAAACGATACTTCAATGGTTGCCGTATGTTTCGCAAGCTGCCAGCCTTGCAATGTCCCAACGCACAATGTTACATTTCAGGTAGATATGTCGAATGAAACGGTTTCACCAAATGGAGTACACGTCGCAGGTTCTTTTAATAGCTGGGATACCGATTCTACGGAAATGCTTCTTGTCGGAAACGGAATATACGCCGCAACGGTGGAATTGAACGAAGGAGATTATTATGAGTACAAATTTTTAAACGGTAATGCCTGGGGTACGGATGAATCGGTACCGTCAGCTTGTGCCAATGGGAACAACAGGTATTTGACGGTCCCTGCGGGAGATACTACACTCGCGGCAGTGTGTTTCGGTAGTTGTGATCCTTGTTCTTCAATAACTTATGTTGATGTTACTTTTCAGGTGGATATGTCGGAGGTGGATTCGGTTTCGACTGACGGAGTTCATATTGCAGGCAGTTTTCAGGGATGGGACCCCGGTGCTACTATTATGACTGACAATGGTAATGGATTGTGGTCATATACGGCAACTTTGGAATCAGGTAATTACTACGAATATAAGTTTGTTAACGGCACGGCCTGGGGGGCGGATGAAAGCGTTCCGCCGGATTGTAATCAAAACGGTAACAGATATTTAACCGCACCTGCTAATGATTCCACAATCGGGGTGGTCTGTTTTGCAAGTTGTACTGTCTGTAATCCGCCGCAATATGATATTACTTTTACGGTGGATATGTCCACACAGAATGTTTCTCCCGACGGAGTTCATATTGCAGGTTCGTTTCAGGGGTGGGATCCTGCCGCAACACCAATGACGAATGTGACAGGAAATCTTTATCAGGTTACATTGTCGCTTGGTGAAGGAGAATATCACGAGTATAAATTTATTAACGGAAATACCTTTGACGGTGCCGAGTTTGTTCCCGGAGAATGTAATTACAACGGAAATCGTTATCTTACTGTTCCATCCGCCAATACAACTCTTGATACGGTCTGCTTCGGTGAATGCAGTGCCTGCACTACACAACTATATACTTTCAATCTGACAGTTAATCTTGAAGGAGCTTTCAACGGTTCAACTATGAATACAATCCTTTACGATAACGGTGTTCTTCCCAATGACCAACCGTATGATACCGTGCCATGGAACTATGACGGACTGGAATCATTGAACGTGCCGCCCGAAACTCCCGTAGTTGACTGGGTGTTGGTTGAATTCAGGGAAACCGACGGTGATGCCTCTACGGCAACTGCCGATAAATTCCTTGACCATCAGGCTGCTTTATTGCTTGATGACGGTTCCGTTGTAAAACCCGACGGCGTCAGTCCGATACAATATAACGGTGATATTACACAAAATCTATATGTCGTGATTTATCACAGAAATCATCTTGCTGTAATGTCGGCAACTGCACTTCAGGGGTTGGGAACGACATACAGCTATGATTTTACAACGGCACTTTCAAAAGCCTATATGGACGGGCAAAAAGATCTTGGCGGCGGATTTTTCGGAATGATCGGCGGTGACAGCGATGGTAACGGTATGGTAAATACTGGTGATAAGGATATAAACTGGAACAACAATGCGGGCAGCTCGGGATATTACGGTAGCGACTTAAATCTGGATTCACAAGTGAATAATCCGGATAAAAATGATGTTTGGGAAACAAATCTCGGCTCTTATACACAAATTGACTTGCCGCTGAATTGTGGAGATTCGTTTACAGACCTTCGTGACGGTCAAACATATAACACGGTTCTCATCGGTTCACAATGCTGGATGGCTGAAAACCTTAATGTCGGATCAAGAATTGACGGTGCCGGTAATCAAACGGACAACGGGGTGATTGAAAAATATTGTTACGGAGACAGTGATGCGAATTGTGATGTTTACGGCGGTCTTTACCAATGGAACGAATTGATGCAATATACTACGACGGAAGCCGGACAGGGAATCTGTCCCAACGGATGGCATGTACCGTCCGACGGTGAGTGGACGACTCTGACAAATGTTTATGGGGGGCTTGCAACTTCCGGAGGAGCTTTGAAGGAAACGGGAACGACACATTGGAGTACTCCCAATACAGGTGCAACCAATGCAAGCGGATTCACCGGACTGCCGGGTGGCGGTAGAGCCGACGACACACAGAGCTTTGCCTTGTTGGGTGAAAACGGTTTGTTCTGGACTTCGACAATGAACAGTACAACGGATTCCTGGACATATTTCTTATCGTTTGATGCACTTTCAACAACAAGAGAGCATAATAACTTCGGACTTGGTGTGTCGCTCAGGTGTGTTAAGAATTAGTATTCGGATATCTTTAGAGTTTTGTTTTTATTTTTCTGATATTTGTTTTATTTTTGCACAAAATAACATCACAAAAAAACGATTACTATGAAAGTATCTAATGCAATAATATTACATCTACCTATTCTTGTCGAACAAGATGAGGATAATCTATATATAGTGAGCTGTCCGGTGTTTAAAGGATGCCACTCTTATGGGCGAACTATTGACGAAGCTTTGGATAATATTAAGGAAGTTATTGAGATGTGTGTCGACGAAGAAAAAGAAAAAAGCACCGGAATTAACCGCTTTATAGGGTTTAGGGAGATGCAAGTATCAACTACTCTTTCTACTGTCTAATTATAATAACAATGCCGCCATTACCCGTTATCTCTGGAAAGTCTTTTGTACAGTTCTTACAATCTGTAGGGTTCATAATAATTCGTATTAATGGCTCACATTTTCGTTTAAAACATCAAGACGGCAGAATAACAACTGTTCCTGTCCATAAAAATCAGGATTTACCAAAAGGATTATTAAGGAAAATTATACGCGAAGATTTAAAACTTGATTTGGAAGAATTTGTTAATTTATGGAAAAACAGTAAATGATATAGGGGAACAATGGTTATCCTTAACTTTTGAAAAATAATTAATCAAATGCAATTAAAAGAAACTCTTATAAGTCTTTGGAACTCATTGTATTCGGGCAATTATCAATCTTTGCTCTTCAGGTTCATTGATGAGATAGAATTTATTGGATCCGGGAGGGAACAATATTGGAATACGGAAGAATGGTACAAAGATGCTGTTGTATATTCACTCTATGTTGACCTTTTTAATACCGATTTCACCGGATTGACGAAAAAATTGGATTATTTGCAGAATCTTGGGGTTAATTGTCTCTGGCTGTTGCCAATACTTGATTCTCCGATGAAAGATGCAGGTTTTGATATCCGGAATTACAGAAAGATAAGGACAGAGCTCCTCGGACTTCCGGAATCAAGCCCCGAAGATGAGCAAAGAAAGGTTTTCAGAGAGTTTCTCACGGAAGCACACAGAAGGAATATCAAAGTTATTTTTGATATTGCAATAAATCATACTTCCGAGGAACATTTTTGGTTCAGAGAAGCGAGAAAATCGGAAGATAACCCGTACAGGGATTACTATATATGGTCAAAAACCACGGATCTGTACAAAGAGGCAAGGATTATATTTTACGGACTTTGCGAAAGCAACTGGCAAAAGCATGGCGATTGGTATTTCTTCCATCGTTTTTTTGAATTTCAGCCCGATTTGAATTATAAAAATCCGAAGGTGCTGATTGAAATGACCCGAAATTTCCTTTTTTGGTTGCAGGAGGGTGTTGACGGGTTCAGGGCAGATGCTATTCCGTATCTTTGGAAAGAGGAGGGGACGAGTTGTGAAAATCTGCCGCAAACGCATACAGTTGTGAAATTTTTCAGAGCGGTGCTGGATTATGTCCGCCCCAATACTTTGCTTCTTGCCGAAGCTTGTCAAAAGCCCAAAGAGGTTGTGAAATATTTCGGTAATGGTGACGAGTGCAACGCAGGATATCATTTTCCGCTTATGCCGCAGATGTTTAAAGCCGTTGCGGCACAAAGCAATAAGCCTGTGGTTGAAACACTGAGCCCTCAGGTAACGCCTCCGATTCCATCTTCGGCACAATGGTTTACTTTTCTCAGATGCCACGATGAACTTAGCCTTGAACTTGTATATGTTTCGGAAGAAGACAGAAAATATATCCACGATAATTACTGTTTAAAACCCGAATGGGATTTCAGGTTGGGGCAAGGTATATCGGCAAGGTTGTCGGAACTTATGGAGAGAAATCCGCTTAAGATAGCTCTTGCTTATTCCATAATGCTGACACTGCCGGGAACGCCTATTATTTATTACGGTGACGAATATGGAAAACTCAATGATACCGATTATTACAAAGAGATGATTAAACATACCGGGAAGGATGATACAAGGTTCCTGGTAAGAGGTAAGATTGATTGGGAAGCACTTGGAAAGGAGCTATCGAATCCCGATTCATTTCATACTAAAGTGTTTACAAAGATAAAAACGATGGTAAATACAAGGAACCGGTTTAGATGTTTCGGCAGGGGAGATATTCATTGGATTGATGTTTATGACGATAAAGGTGAAAAGAAAAATGAGGTGCTTGCTTTTATCAGGACTTATGATAACGAAAAGTTGTTAATCGTCCATAATTTGTCCGATAGGGAGGTCAAAGCGGACTTCAGTCAATACGCACTACCCGAAATTGACCTTTTGGGGCAAAAGCCGAATATTGGCGAAAACGGAACGCTTTCGCTTCAAAACTACGGATACTTTTGGATATCGTTATGATTTTTAAGGGAAATACTTTTTCATTATTCATTCATATTTATGATGCTGTGAATTGATTTCCAAGGAACCAGGTTGCGCAAAAAGTGTTCGCAAGAGATGCAGTTTATTCCATCTATCTGTAATTTGTCGGTGCCTCTATAAAGAAACAAGCCTTCCGCCTGAGGATAATCCGTTAAAAAACTTTTCAAAGGTTTTAAATCTTGCGACCGTATTTTATTTGAATTTTTCACTTCAATAGCTACAAAAGTATCTTTTCCGTAGAGTATAAAATCCACCTCAGTCCCCGATTTTGTTCGCCAATAGAAAATGTCATTTCCATTACCTTTATATGCGTTCCAGGCAATCAAATTCTGGAAAACCAGATTTTCGAGTGCTATACCATCTATTTCCTGAGGACTATCAAGCGGACCTGCCGGCCGTATTGTTCTGTAAACTCCGGCGTCAAAAAAATAGAACTTCTGATGTTTAACCAAATGCCTTTTTGCTCTTTTTGAAAAAACCGGTATTCTGAATGCAAGTAATATATCTTCAAGAATTGATATATAGTTTTCTACCGCTTTTCTTCCGTTTTGACTTTCTCTTGCAATTTCCGAGGTATTTAGTATGCTTCCGTTTGAAAAACTGATAATTTCGAGGAAACGGTTAAAGTCGCCTATATTTCTCACAAGCCCTTCATTCTTAACCTCTTCGTTCATATATAATGAAACATAGGAATTTATTGTTTCCGCCGGAGATTCGGAGCCGGTTACAACCGGTAACAATCCGAATTTTATTGCATCTTCAAGAATAAACTTTTTCCCTAACTCGGAGGCCATAAACGGATGAAACGTTTTATTTGCCGCTCTTCCCGATAGTAAATCAACACCTCCTCTTTTAAGTTTTCTTGAACTTGAACCTGTCAATACAAACTCTATCTCCCGATTGTTTTCAATGACTTTATGTACGACATCCAAAAGTGCCGGAACCTTTTGTATCTCATCAATAATGATTTTTTGTATGTTGGAATTTCCTGCTACCAACTGTTCCAATTTTTCCGGTCGAGCCGAATATTCTCTGAAAACTTGGGGGGAAAGTAAGTCAAGGTACAGGCAATTTGATTTGTATCTCATTTTCAGCCAAGTTGATTTACCGGTTCCTCTTGGCCCGAAAATAAAATAACTCATACCGGGTTCTTTAAAAAAACGATGTATTAAATCCATTTTTGCTTCTTTTTTGGATTTTGTACCGCCAAAATTACAAAAAAAAATTGTAACCGGAGGAATTTGTCCGGTAAATTTATGCTATTTTTTTCATCAGGTTTGCTTTTTGCAAACCCGATTTCTTTCGGTTTATTTCTCTACTTTTGCACTTTATACTGTTTCTTAACGGATTTTAAGAACAATGTTGTTTTTAAATAGTTAATACTTTAAAGAAATCAATAGGAGGTTTTGTAAAGTTGATTTTTTTTGAAATATAATTATAAGCATAAAATTGCTAAAATAGGGTAATTATTATTCGTGCATTAGTGGCATTAGTTAAAGACTAACATATTAGTAAAATTTAAACTTATGAAAAAAGGTAAATTTGAAGCTGTAATATTCGACCTTGACGGAGTTATAACAAAAACGGCTCTTGTGCATAGCGCCGCCTGGAAAAAGATGTTCAATGATTATCTTCGTGAGAGGGAACGTAAATACGGTGAGCCTTTCAAGGAATTTACTCATGAGTATGATTATCTGACATTTGTGGACGGGAAACCGAGATATGACGGCGTTAAATCCTTTCTTGAATCAAGGGATATCCATTTGCCGTTCGGAGAGCCTTCGGATTCAACGGATAAAGAGACCGTATGCGGACTTGGCAATCGTAAAAACAGGGCTTTCAACGAAGTGCTTGATGCGGAAGGTGTGGAAGTGTACGAATCAACGGTATCTCTCATCAGGGAGTTGAAAAGAAGGGGCATTAAAATCGGTGTGGCCTCCTCAAGTAAAAACTGCAAGCCGGTATTGGAAAAGGCCGGTCTTCTGAATCTGTTTGAAACGCGTGTTGACGGTGTGGTCTCTGCCGAAATGAAGTTGAACGGAAAACCCGAACCCGATATTTTTACAACGGCAGCAGATAATCTCGGTGTCCCTTACGACAGGGCTGTTGTCGTGGAAGATGCCGTTTCGGGTGTGCAGGCCGGCAAAAAGGGTAATTTCGGTCTTGTGCTTGGAATTGCACGCGAAGGAAATGAAAAAGAACTGAAAATCAACGGTGCCGATATAGTGGTCAGTGATATTTCCGAAATAGGCTTGAAAGGAATTGAAGAATGGTTTGATAAGGGACTTGAAGAAGACAGCTGGAGTATTTCATATTTCGATTATGTGCCGGAGCGGGAGAAGACAAGAGAGACATTACTGACAATAGGTAACGGATATTTCGGGACAAGAGGTGCTTTGGAGGAATGTCTTGGCGGAAGCATTAATTATCCCGGAACCTACATAGCCGGTCTATATAACAGATTAACTTCCATTGTGGGCGACAGGGAAGTGGAAAATGAAGATTTTGTTAATGCTCCGAATTGGTTGCCTGTAAGATTCAGTGTAGGAAACGGTAAATGGCTGAAATATAATAATGTCCAAATTATTGATGTTGAGCGTAAGCTTGATTTTAAAACAGGTTTGCTTACCAGGAAAACACGTTTCAAAGATAATGAAGGAAGGGAATACCTGTTAAATTCTCAAAGGTTTGCCTCTATGGCCAATCCTCATCTGGCAGCTATGTCCTGGGAACTGACTCCGATGAATTTTTCAGGACAAATCACTGTTGAATCCGTTCTTGACGGTGCAATAATAAATGACGGTGTTGAAAGATACAGGCAACTTAATCAGAAGCATATTGAACCCGTTTCTGAAGAAGGAGAGGCAGGTATTGATACACTTGTGGTTAAAACCACACAGTCGGGTATTGAGGTAGCGGAAGCCTCAAAGATTGTTATATTCGAGATGAATGAACCTTATAATGTGGAAATTAAGACGGTAAAGGAGCCGGGAAGTATACATTCCACCTTTGAAATCAGTGCAAAAAAGGGTGTTCCTTTTAAGATTGAAAAGACCGTTGCAATTTTTACTTCAAAGGCAGATGATAGTACAAATCCGCTTGAAGATTCGAAAAAAGCGATTGAAAGTGCAGGCTCTTTTGATGAAGAATTTGCGAAAAGCTGTCGGCAATGGAAATTGATTTGGAATGAAATCAATATGGAACTTGAGGGCGATCGTCTGGCTCAGAAGTTATTACGTATGCATCTCTATCATCTGATCGTATCGTTTTCACCTCATGACAAAAACATTGATGCAAGCATCACGGCACGGGGACTGCATGGTGAAGCATATCGCGGACATATTTTCTGGGACGAATTGTTTATTCTTCCGCTTTACGACATTCATTTCCCGGAGGTTTCAAAAGCCGCTTTGATGTATCGTTACCGGAGACTTGACAAAGCGCGGGAATATGCCAAAGAACACAAATACAAGGGAGCCATGTATCCCTGGCAAAGCGGCAGCGACGGCAGGGAAGAGACGCAAACCCTGCATCTGAATCCGGTAACGGGCAAATGGGGACCCGACTACAGCTCTTTACAGCGCCATGTTTCCCTCGCAGTTGCATACAATATCTGGTACTATTTTAATATTACGGAAGATGTTGATTTTATTGAAAAATACGGATTGGAAATGTTCCTTGAAATTTGCAGATTCTGGGAATCAAAGACCTACTTCGATAAGTCAACACAACGATATTCCATCAAAAATGTTATGGGCCCGGATGAATTTCATGAAAAGTATCCCGAAAGCAAAGAGGGTGGTCTGAAAGACAATACATACACTAATATTATGGTTGTATGGGCATTTAGCAAGGCTTCGGTTCTATTAAACCTTATTGATGATAGTGCGCGGAAAAAACTTTTTGCAAAAATAAATTTCACGGAGAAAGAACTACAAAGGTGGAATGATATTGCATCAAATTTGAATATCGTTATTGAAGATGATATTCTGGCCCAATATGACGGATATTTCGACCTTAAGGAATTGGATTGGGAGCATTACAAAAGAAAATACGGAAACATCTACCGAATGGACAGAATTCTTAAAGCGGAAGGTAAATCCGCAGACGAATACAAAGTTGCCAAACAAGCCGATACATTGCAAATTTTCTATAATCTTTCCAAAACTGAAATTGATACTATTTTTGAAAAGCTTGGTTACAATCTTCCGGAAGATTATCCTGAAAAAAATCTGAAATACTATCTTTCACGTACTTCTCACGGTTCAACCCTCAGTAGAGTTGTTCACGCACAACTTGCAAACATGATCGGTGACAAAGAGTTGAGTTGGAATCTCTATTTGGATGCTCTGACAAGTGATTATAATGATATTCAGGGAGGTACAACAGGTGAGGGGATTCATGCAGGAGTTATGGCCGGTACCGTTTTGATTGCTTTGCAGTCTTATGCGGGAGTGGATTTAAAAGGTGATGTGGTTAAGATATCGCCTGCCCTTCCCCGGCATTGGCGAAAAATATCATTCGGATTTTTATTTAAAAATGTTAAATACTTTTGTTCCGTGGGTAAAGATTCCGTCTCTGTGGTGCAAACGAACAAAAGGGGTGAGGACAAAAGAATTATTATTGACGGTAAAGCTGTTTTACTCAAAAACGAAAAGAATTTTACGGAATTGTTGGAATATAAAAAATAACGAAAAGGATATTTATGGATTACTTAATGGATATAATAAAACCTGAATACTTCATAATAATCACTATATCAATGATTATTATCCTGAGTTTTATTTTCAATTTAATATCTATAAAAACAAATATTCCAAGCGTGTTATTGTTAATGGCTTTGGGCGTTTTAATCCAGTATGCCTATCCCGGGATAAAGAATAACACATATCTGGAAAACACGTTGATTGTAATCGGTAAAGCGGGTTTAATAATGATTGTGTTGGAAGCCGCTCTTGATTTAAGATTGAAAAGAGATAAAGCAGGTCTTATCATCAAAGCCTTCCTGATGGCTTTTCTCGGGTTGGTTGTGAGTGCCTTTCTCATTGCTTTGGCGATTCAATATTTTCTTGAATCTTCTTTTTACAATTCCCTTGTATTTGCAGTGCCCCTGTCCATTATGAGCAGTGCCATTATAATACCAAGTGTTTCGGGCTTAACGGAGTACAAAAAAGAGTTTATGATATATGAGAGTACATTTTCCGATATTTTAGGCATTATTCTTTTCCAGTTCCTGATAATCTCCGAAGATTTTACATCCACAACGCACATAGTATTTAGTGTGGTTTCCAATATAGTGATAACTGTAATTGTTGCTGTAGTAACAGGGTACTTATCCGTTTGGGCAATGCAAAAGTTAACGGGCCATGTAAAATTCTTTTTGGTTATTGCTGTGTTGATGTTGCTTTATGCAATAGGTTCGGTTTTTCATTTATCATCTTTGATTCTTATCCTGCTATTCGGGCTGATGCTTAACAATACCGATTTGTTTTACAGAGGAATCCTGAAAAATGCCATAAATGATGAAAAGATAAAACCTATCTTTAAAGAGTTTTATACTATTACGTTAGAGTCGGCTTTTGTATTACGTACCTTTTTCTTTGTGACTTTTGGTATCACAATTTCATTAATATCTTTGGTGAATTTTGAGGTTGCAATACAAAGTCTGGTATTTACCGGTATATTATATCTGGTACGGTTGGTTTTTCTGAAAATTATTTACCGAAACAGAAGTATTATGCCGGAACTGTTTATTGCCCCGAGAGGTTTGATAACAGTACTTCTTTTCTTTACAATTCCTGCAAATTATTTTATCAAAAATTTTGATCAGGGAGTACTTTTATATGTGATTCTGGCTACAAGTTTTATAATGACAATTGCATTGGTTATCAGGAAAGGCGGTAAAAACATATCCGAAATACTGCACGATTACGACGAGTTGCACGACACAATCGAAAAAAGTTTTGAGCAGGGTCATCTTGAACTTGATAAGGATGATATGGAAAAGAAATAGATAATGAATTCCAAGCAATTTGCCAAATGTTGTATTTTTTATTTCAGTCTAAATAGTATTTTGTATCTTTGCCTTTTAAAACAAAGGTGTTAACTTAAATTATTGAAAAATGAAAAAATTATTACTATCATTTCTAAGCATTTGTTTTTTAGGCATTGCCGGATTTTCGCAAACTTTTGAAAATATCAATGCCGATATTATTAATGTATGGTACACAGTAACAACTTGGGGCGACTTTGATAATGATTCGGATATGGATTTGATTTTAGCTGGAGAGTTGTCTAATACGTCAATACAAAGCGATTTCTATACAAATGAGGGGAATGATAATTTTGTAATTTCAAACTTTGAATTTCCTCCGTTGGAAATAGGAACTGCCGAATGTGCGGATTTTAACAATGATTCTTATCTTGATTTTGCCATTCAGGGATACAACGATAATACTGCCGCAGGATATACGAAAATATTTAAAAATAATGGCGACGGTACCTTTACCGAGCTTTCCACTGGATTGCCTCAGACATATATGGGAGATTTAAGCTGGGCTGATTTTGATAATGACGGAGATCAGGATCTTGCAATAAGCGGGTTTATTGACGCTGCACCTTATTACATTTCCAGACTGTATAAAAATAATGGTGATGAAACATTTACGGAGGTTACGGGAACAAATTTCCCGGGTACTATGTATGGAAAGTTCAAATGGGCTGATTATGATAATGACGGAGATCAGGATTTTGTATTAACGGGTTTTGAAAATGATTTTGTTTCGGAGATTTATAAAAATAATGGTGACGGAACCTTTTCAAATTCAGGAATTAACATCCATAAAGGCTGGCTTGGAGATGTGGAATGGGGTGACTATAATAATGATGGCAACATTGACCTCGTTGTTTCGGGGACAGGTGGTGACGGAACCCAAAGATACTGTCTGCTTTATAAAAATAATGGCGACGGAACATTCACCGAGCTTGATCCGGGATTTCCGGGAGTTTCTCACAGTGCTCTCGAATGGGCTGATTTTAATCTGGATGGTAATTTAGACCTCTTTATTTGCGGAACAATGACTACTCCCGGCGAAGGTAACTATGTAGGTGCAATTTATATTAACAATGGTGACGATACTTTTACCGAAAGCACTACGGCTCAATTACCGGTAGCTTACTGGGGTGACTCCAAAGTGGCGGATTATAATAACGACGGCAAACCTGATATTTTGCTTTCAGGTCTTGGAGCTGACGAACAGGCATTGTCAAGAATATTCAAGAATACAACTGCCGGCAGCAGCGGTTATTCGGTAACATTCAGGGTGGATATGTCAAACGAAACAGTTTCTCCGAACGGGGTGCATATTGCAGGCTCTTTTCAGGGATGGGACCCGGGTGCTACTATGATGACCGATGCCGGAAATAATATTTATGAATATACCGAAACTTTTAATGAAGGCGATCAAATTGAATACAAATTTATTAACGGTACCGAGTGGGGCGAAGATGAAAGTGTTCCCGAAGGCTGTGCACAAAACAA
>JALSSR010000068.1 GCA_026984135.1 Bacteroidales bacterium | reverse complement strand
TATTACCGCACTCATTATAAAAACACTTAATACTATTATTTTTTTCATTTTTTTTCAATTTTAATTCGGTTACTTAATAATATATATAGCTTCCCGCATTCAACGGATGGCTTGCCTTTTCCGCATTCAACGGGTGACTTGCTTTCGCTTGGGCCTGCGCACAGTCACCCGTTGAATTGCCAATCTATCCCAACCATCGTCCTATTGTCTTCATTTCTTCTTTTTCCTCATAGCGTAAGTCTGCATATATCTCTCCTATTCGGATGATTCGTTGTTTTCAACCTTTCAATTCCCGGACGCACGGGCTTGCCTCGAATTGAAAGGTTTCGGCGCGCATTCAACGGATGCCCATTCAGCGGATGACTTGCCATTGCTTAGGCCTTGTGCGCAGTCATCCGTTGAATTGTGGCTGTCAAAACAAATTCAGTCTGAAAAGCCAAATTTCCGGTTTGCTTTTCCGTAAAAGAACGCATTTTACTAAATAGTATATTTTGCTCCGGTAGTTTCCGGAACTGTTTTTTAACGAAACATAAGATGTTAATTGACAGACCCGTAACCGCCTGATAGATAGATAGATAGATAGATAGATAGATAGCGACGCAACTCATTGATACTCAATAAATTACACACACCGGTTTTTGTCTTTCGCAAAAGGTTTGAAACGGCTATCCTATTTTCAATATTTATCGGCATTTTAGGTCACCTTTGTTAAACGTAAAATTTTGATCTTCTTTTTCGGGATAATAACGCAGGCAAATATAAGAATAAAAATTAAAAAGTCAAGTTTTTTTTGAAAGAAAAAAGTTAACGGTATAATTTTTCAAGTTAACGGTTTTATCATCGAATTGCACGGATTGCACGAATGTATGTGCTTTGCATTTATCAATTTACGAAGAGCACCGTAGGTGCGGCATTATGGTAAAAGACTAATCCTCAAAAATATAAGCGCCGTCTTTGTGCGCAGGCATCCGCCAAAATCCAGAACAGCAAAAGTATTGAGCATTGAATATTGATTATTGAGTGTTTAGTGTTGATGTCATCCTACGAAATGGTTTTTTCCCGACCTTTCAAGTCTCCAACGCACAAGCCACGTTCGACTTGAAAGGACAGAGGCCTGCATACAATGTATTGTTCGACCTGGAAAATCCTGCAATTCGTCAGTTTATAAAAGAGGCTTAACTACTTAGGTTAACTACTGTAAAATATTGATATTGATCAATGCCTGCTTCAGCTCATGAAAGGTAATGGGTTTGGCAACTATCTTTCTGTTTTTATCAAGGAGGAACATTGTGGGTGTTGCATATACGTTGTAATCAAGTGCGGCTTTGTTATCCCAGCCGTTGAGGTCGGATACATTCAGCCATTCATAACCTCCTTTGCGTACTGCTGCGAGCCATTCGTCTTTTTCTCCGTCAACTGAGACCGCCAAAACCTCAAGATTTTTTCTGTTAATACTATTTTCGTACAAATTGAAAATTTTCGGAAGTGTCTCCGTACAATGCGGGCACCAGGAAGCCCAGAAAAGAACAAGGACATACTTCGATTTGAGCTTGTCAAGATCAACCGTTTTGCCGCTTGTGTCGGGCAATATGATGTCGGGTGCGGTTTTACCCACTGCAAGTTCCGCATATTTTTGCAGCCGTGTTTGGAGGTCGCTTTTTTTATCCTCGTTTTCGCATTGATCGGGTGTGTAATTTTCGGCTATATAATCCAGCACCTTGTCAAAATGATAGCGTTCAAAACCTCCCACCAAATAATCAACAATAAAATCATATATAATATTGTTGTCCATAGCCTCGTACATTATTTTGTCAACAGCTTTGGTGAATTCTGTTTCAAGCATATCCTGGCTATATGAAGGGTTACTGTAAAGGGTGAGATACTCGATGGCAAGGGTGGTATAAACATTACTCCTGACGAGAGCCACATCCGTAAAGTCCACATTGTCGAAATAGTGTTGCTTTGCATATTCGCGTCTTCCGTCTTCGTCAAGTCCGGGAGGATAATAGAGCGGCTTTCTGACTTTGATAATCTTTGTGGCATAACTACCGGGATTACTTTGTACAAGACTGTCAATAAAATTTAAAAATTGTTTTTGAACGGAAACATATTTTTTCAAAACAGTATCGTAAAAGGGATCGTTTTGCGGGAAATAATTGACAACGGGTGCCAGCAGGTCAAACTTGCGGCGGTAACTGTTTCCTTCGCGCAAAAAAGCAAAATACTCTTTGTTTTCATCCGACTTCAGGATTTTCAGACTATCATAAAGAGCACCAAGATAGGTTTGCATTTCCACATCCTCACCATTTAAAATAAAATCCAATGATGTTTGTTTATCAAAAATCATCCGATACATTCCGGCAGGCAAATCATTTTTTAACGAAAACTCAATCCGTCCGGTTGTGTCGGACATTACGGAATCTATCTTAGTATTTTTATCGCCGTAAAAATCTGCAAGATAAATCATCTTGGGAGTCAGGCTTTTAACGGTCACTTTCAAACTGTGTTCCTGTGAAAAAGAAGAGAATGAGATGAATAAAAAAAGAATTGCA
>JALSSR010000067.1 GCA_026984135.1 Bacteroidales bacterium | reverse complement strand
AGAAAGATGTTTCATATTTCAGAATTGTAAAGATTAAGAGTGGCAAAAGTACAAGAAAATCCTTATCGGAACAAAAAAAGATTATCCAACCTTTTCCGATGAGCCGATAAACTGATGCTGACAATCAAGTCCGGATGCTTTGTATATTGAAGGAGAGGTAAGGGAAGAAAAATAAAACTTACCGACTTTTTGCAGTGAAGAGTACCGAGGTAAACATCGTAGAGGTTCGGATTACTGTAATATTGAACAATGTTAAATGAATAAAAAAATTATCTTTGCGCAAAGAACAATACCAAACAAAATGAAGCACATTAAGAAAACTATTTGACTATGTCATCCGCATCAACAACAAATAATAGTGAGATAATGCAAAAGGTTGCAAGGTTTTGTGCATACCAGGAACGCTGCAAAAGTGATGTGAGGAATAAACTTAAATTGATGGGAGTTGATAAGGAAAAGGCAAATTCAATAATTAATGAGCTTGTAACCGAAAACTTTATTAACGAGGAGCGGTTTGCCCGTGTTTTTGCAAGTGGAAAGTTCAAAATGAAAGGATGGGGTAAATATAAGATATACCACGCCTTGCAGTCTAAGGGAGTTCCTGAAAATTATATTAAAACGGCACTGGACGAAATAAATCTTGAAGAGTACAGACTAAAGCTTAAATCCATCCTGAAAAAGAAAGAAAAGGAATTGAAGGAAGAGGATTATTACAAAAGGAAGCAAAAACTTGTTAATTTTGCAACCGGCAGAGGATTTGAAAGTGAGATTATATGGGAAGTGATCGGGGAATTGAGGAAAGAAAAAGAATGAACTTTCTTTACAGTGCTTTCATTGCCAAATTACTGAAATAAAACAAATTATGATATTAAAAGAACAAATAAAAGATTTACGTGAAAGGCTTGATGCCTTGAGGAGGTTCCTTTGACATTGATAAGAAGTTAAAGGAAATAGAAGAAGAAGAACTCCTTACACAATCGCAGGATTTCTGGAACGACCCGAAGAAGGCCGAGGCGGTGATGAGGTCCATAAAAGAAAAAAAAAACTGGACTAAAAAATTTGAAGTGGTAAAATCGGGGTTTGAAGACCTTGAAGTTTTGTTTGATTTTTTTCAGGAAGGCGAAGCTACAGAGGAGGAGCTTGATAAGCAATATGAAAAAGCGGTAAAACTGATTGAAGACCTTGAGTTTTTGAAAATGCTCAGCGGTGAAGAGGACAAGCTGAACGCCATTCTTCAAATAAATCCGGGAGCAGGAGGCACCGAAAGTCAGGACTGGGCACAGATGCTTATGCGCATGTACATACGGTGGGGAGAAAGAAATAACTACAAAGTCAAGGAGCTGGATTTTCAGGAGGGTGATGTGGCGGGCATAAAGTCCGTATCACTTGAATTTGACGGAGAGTTTGCATTCGGGTATCTGAAAGGAGAAAACGGAGTACACAGACTTGTACGCTTGTCGCCCTTTGATTCGGCTAACAAGCGCCATACATCTTTCGCCTCGGTGTATGTTTATCCGGTTGTTGATAATAATATTGAAATCGAGATAAACCCGTCCGACATTACCTGGGACACTTTCCGTTCAAGCGGGCCGGGCGGGCAGAATGTCAACAAAGTTGAAACGGCAGTCAGGTTGCGGCACCAACCAAGCGGTATTATTGTCGAATGTCAGGAAACTCGTTCGCAGGGACAAAACCGTGACAAAGCTATCCAAATGTTAAAATCACAATTGTATGAGATTGAGATGAGAAAAAAGCGTGAGGCTCAGGCTGAGATTGAAGGTAATAAGAAAAAAATCGAATGGGGCTCACAAATCAGAAATTACGTGATGCACCCTTATAAAATGGTTAAAGATTTGAGAACAGGCGTGGAAACAGGTAATGTTCAGGCTGTGATGGATGGTGACCTTGAAGCTTTCATAAAAGCTTATCTGATGGAATTCGGGGGATAAATGAAATGCTTTGCATTAAACATTCGAATATCCGAACTATGAAAACAAAAAGATTGGTAATTGCAGCTTTACTTGCAGTTGTGTTCAAGTTGGTAACAGCCGTCTTGTTCAAAGCAAAACAGTAATAAACAAGGGCAGGATATGCGCATTTTCACAATTATATTTTTATTGTTGCTCCTTCTATCCAAGGCAGGTCATTCACAGGAAAAAAAACAGGGGACAAAATCGGTAACAAGAGCCCTGAAAAAAACAGAACGTAAAGCCCGCAATAAATATCTTTCTTCGGGATTCGGTATTGTCAAAATGAGTGCCAAGGACAAGGCAACGTCACCGCTTCTTTATTCGGGAGCCACTGCATTCGGAAATCTTCAATATCTTGTGCATTCCCATAAGCTAATCAAGACTTTTGAAATTTCAGCTGCGGGAGGAACATTGAAAACCGACAAAGAGTCTCATCCCGTAACACGCAGTAGTGCAACGGGACTCTATTTCGACCTGCGTTTTTTATACCTGGCAAAGTTAATAGACTTCGCAAAGGATAAGGTTACCTGGTATCTCGGCGGGGGAATTGATTTCACAAACTATGCGCGGATAAATTATAAATACGGCAACTCGGCGTACAACTATGAGTTTATGCTTGATGCGGGAGTTGCTTCACGTATCGAATTTCCGTTTGGACACAAAAGCAAGGATTGCAAGTTTCTGGGAATGAGACTTCACCGGCGTGACAGACGTTACAGATTGAGCTGGCAAATATACCTGCCTGTGGCCGGAATGATCTACCGCCCGGGATATGTAACAGTTACCAATTTCAGCGACCCTGAGGAAAAACTTTTCAATGGCGACAATCTTAAAGGCGGGATTTTCAGGTTCTTTCAGATAAATTCAACTGTTGAATTATTTTACATACTCCACAACGGGAATATGCTGAAGTTGTCCTATCTGTGGGAGTATCATCAATATAATCCGGGTTATAACAAGGTTCAGGGAGCTTTGAACGGAATATATTTTTCGTTCATCTTCAGATTTAATAGTTTAAAAGAATAAAACGCTGCGTCGCCGCGTCGCTGCGTGAGGTAACAAAACAAAACGCTGCGTCGCTGCGCCGCCGCGTGAGGTAATAAAACAAAACGCTGCGTCGCTGCGCCGCCGCGTGAGGTAATAAAACAAAACGTTGCGTCGTTGCGCCGCCGCGTGAGGTAAATCGTTTAAAAACAGATTATGAAAAAAATATATTTTGCATTTTTGGTTTTAACATTTTTCACATCGTGCGAAAAGATACTTATTGAGAAGGATTCGCAGGTTACACCGGAAGCAAATTTTAAAGCCCTGTGGCATACTGCGGATGAGAAATACTCATTTTTCAAATATAAAGGAATTGACTGGAATGAGGTCTATTCGAGGTACTATCCGCAAATATCCGAAAATATGACCGATGAGCAGCTTTTCGACCTGCTTGCCAATATGCTTAACGAACTTAAGGACGGACATGTTAACCTCACATCCCCATTCAACATTTCCAGATATGCTTTCAACTATCCGAATCCGGAAAACTTCAACTACAGACTACTAAAAGATAATTATATCGGTTGGGATTACAATATCACAGGGCCTCTAATAAATGCTTTCATCGAACGCGACGGACATAGTATCGGATATATTTATTACGGCTCTTTTTCCCGTAATGTCAGCTCCTACAATATTGATTATGTGATAAACAGGTTTTGGAATACGGACGGGATAATCCTCGATATGAGGAGTAACGGTGGCGGCTCCGTCAGTAATATCCGGACAATTGCAGGCAGGTTTACGGATAAGAGGCGGTTGGTTTATACTTCATCTTTAAAAAACGGTCCCGGACATGATGATTTTGGCAAGCCCGCCGCAGTGTATGTGAATCCACTCGGCAGCAAACATTATGTGGGGAAGGTTATGTTTCTAACCAACAGGGGTTCGTTCAGCGCAACTTCCTTTTTTAGTCTGATTATGAAAGCTTTACCCAACGTAACTCAAATCGGGGACACTACCGGCGGCGGCCTGGGTTCTCCAACAGGCTTTGAACTGCCCAACGGCTGGGCGTACCGGTTCTCCTGCTCTAAAACACTAACACCTCACGGAGAAAACTTTGAAAATGGGGTTCCTCCTGATATTACAGTCTGGATGAACCCCGGTCATGAAACCGAAGGTATAGACGACATTATGGAAAGGGCTATTGAAGAGATTATTAATCCATAAACCTATTTTATCATCACCTTCTCAGTAAACTCAATACCGCCGGCATAATAAAATCTCATAAAATACAATCCCGGCTCAATAGTGGAAACATCAACCGTTATCTTTTCGGCATCCTCAACATAGAAAGTCTTTAAAACATATTTTCCCGTCATATCAAAAACCGATATTAACTCCGGCTTAAGTTTCTGATCAGGAATTGCTATGTGGATAAAGTCTTTTGCCGGATTGGGATAAATCACCGGTTTCAAATAATTGAGAGAAAGGATATCCGTATTTGGAAAAACCTGGATGTAATCTTCTTTGATAATAGTATCTTCAAGCACTCCGTTGCCTATTTTTAAAGAGACGGTATAACTACCGCTTTGCTGAAATTCATAAACCGGATTTTGGTCATAGCTGTCAACTACACCATCATTATCAAAATCCCATTCCCAGGTTGTTATGGTGGAGTTTATTCCAACGGATTTATCCTTAAAATGTACTGTTAACGGGACGTTTCCGGTTGCAGAATCAACCTCGAATTCCGCTATCAGTTGAGGAGGATTTTCAGCTTCATAAGCTTTGAAAAGATAGTTTCCCGCACAAACGATCATTGTCCCGTCATAGGCTATCGAAGGACCTTCGATTACCGTTACACCATAATCCTCGCTCCAGCGTAAAGTCAGGTCGGGATTAAACGAAAACAATTTACTTTCACCGTACTTTCCATTAGTAAGGTATATGATTCCGTCAGCACCTATTGCCATTTTAGGGCCTGCTGGATAAGCCGAGCAAAATTCCATACTTATGTTCAACACTTCACCCGTTGCAGGATCAAGCCTGATGACATGCCTGTCACGATCATAGGTATAAACGCTTCCGTCGGGTCCAATGCCATAGCTAGCCCACAATGCATATCCGTATTCCACACTCCAGTTCTCCTTGATTTCTTCACCGTTGTCTGTCAGGGAAACAAAAAAGTCCGTGTCAGGATTGTTTTGCGTGCGGGGAGCATATATTGTACCATCCGGGCCAATCATAATACCGGTTTGCTGTACCCAACCGGGAGCTATCGGATCACTGGAATAGAGATATTCACCTGTTTCAATATTGAAGGCAGAAATCCGGGGACCACCTGTATATGCTTCCCATCCATAAACTTTTCCGCCGTAAACGGCAACCGCCGACCCGTCTGTCGTAGGTGACGACCTGCTTACACTCCAAAGAAGATCACCAGTATTTTTATCAATTCTTATGATGTTATTGAAGTTTCCTACGATAATATCACCGTTTTCAGCAAATGTAAAATCCTCGCTGAAACTTTGGGTTATTTCCGCTGTTGTCTGCCATAATATCTCTCCCGTAAAAATGTTTAGTGCATACATTACCGATTCATTATTTGGCCCGCCCGACCTGGTGCAATAAACCTGTCCGTCACGGGCACCTTTTACCTGACTGAACTGTTCCACTTCTTCATTAATAACAGGAAGTTCAGTTGTCCATAAAGTATCACCCGAATGTATATTATGTGCAACAATCTTGGCTCCATGCAAAACATCATTATAATTATGCCTCCGGCTTGCGACTACAATATCGTAATCAATAAATGTCTGATATCCCCGCTTTGCAAAAAGGCTTCCCTCCCAAAGAAGATTTGCCTGCTGAGGCCCGTTAACGGTTGCCAGACTGTTGCGCGCGGGATTACCTCCGGTTCCTACATTCCATTGGGTTAATTGCTGGGAAAATGATGATACTCCTATTATTAAGACAAATACGTGTATAGTAACTACTTTCATATATTAATTTTTTGTAATTTTTCAAGTATGATTTGGAAAAGAATTTGATTCCCGAACCAAATTAATCTGCAATAATACAAAATATTGATTTTTTTTCAAGATAATTCACAAAACATATAACCAAATATTAATAATACAGTATAAATAGTTTTATTGTGAACCCCGAATGATAAATGGCTAGAATTTACATAATTATTTCAATTCTGGGAGCTTTGTTAATCTCCGGCTCTTCCATTGCGCAACGTAGCATATTCACAAATTATTCTTTGGATGAAGGATTGATTCAATCAAGTGTTCTTTCTATTTATCAGGATGCGGAAGGCAATATTTGGCTTGGTACTCAGGGAGGTTTAAGCAAATATAACGGGCAAACTTTCAGAACATACGACACACGTCACGGTTTGGCCGACAATCATATTGCTTCTATTTTACAGGACAGGCTAAAAAGGTATTGGTTCGGACACCGGTATAAAGGATTAACGGTAATGTATAATAACAATATCTCGGTTATTGGTTTAACCGACCATAGAGTAAATGTCATCAAAGAAGATAAAAAGGGAAATATATGGTTTGGAACTTATGGCGACGGATTATTTGTCTTACCGGCAAATAGTGAAGCAAGGTTAGACAATTTTGTTCATCTGCAGGCAGATTCCATTGAATTCCCCGACAACATTTACGATATAGCTTTTGCTGACAATCAGGAAGTTTTATTGGGAACCGAATCGGGTTTGTTGCTTATCACCTATGATAATCAGACAAAAAAAACGGTAATTATAAATAATAAAAATATACCGGCCGGTAATTTTGAGGATGTATTTTCACTTGCTTTTGACAATAAAAACAATTTGTGGTGTCTTAATAAGGAAGGCATATACAAAATCAATAAAAAAGATATCCGCTCTCTTAAAAAATCCGAAACATATTATTTCCACAACAACTCACATATTAATTTTCTTAACAATATCGTTGTTGATAAAGATAATATTATTTGGGGAACATCCACATCCGGACTATTTTCATTGACTAACGGAAAGTATAAATTTTTCAGCGTTAAAACAGGAATCCCGGCAGAAGAGTTAAATAACATTACGATTGACAGGGAAAATAATCTCTGGATAGGTTCAATGAACAATGGGGTTTATAAATACTCGGGTGATAAATTCACAATTATTGATAAGCAAACCGGATTAATCAACAATATGGTTCTCAGCATCACCCGGGATTTGTCCGGAGATATGTGGATAGCTACACAGGACGGATTATGCAGATACAATGGAAAAGACTTTAAAGTTTACACGACCAAAGACGGGCTTCCCATAAACCAGGTGGATGTTGTTTTCACTGATTCCAAAGGCTATATTTGGCTTGGATTTTTTGGAGGCGGGTTAATACAAATGGACACTAAAACCGGCAAAATGAGATTTTTTACTAAAAAAGACGGGCTAATCACGACATCCGTTATTTCAGTTGCAGAAGATAAAAACGGTGATATATGGTTTGGAACCTTGGGAATAGGTGTTTCAAAATATTCTTATCCTAAAAAGGGTAAAAAGGAAACAATAGAGACTTTTACAACTGATGACGGACTGTGCAGCAATAACTTATGGACTATACAGAGCGACAAAAACGGCAATATATGGTTTGGAAGTGACAATTTAGGAATATCAAAATATGACGGAAAAAGATTTACCACTTTCAACGAAAAGGACGGATTGACAGACCTTAGCGACGGTGCTATTTGCTACGACAGAGACAATAATATATGGATTGCCTCAATTGGCAGCGGCATTTTTAAGTTTGACGGCAATAAATTCACAAATTATAGTGTCAGAGAGGGGCTTAGTTCCGATAATCCGTTCAGCATAATAAGTGATGATGACGGATTTATCTGGGTGGGGACAAATACAGGAGTTGACAGATTTGATCCTGTCAATGAAACTTTTAAACACTATGGTAAATCCGACGGTTTTATGGGAATTGAAAATAACCAGAATGCCATTTACAAGACTAAAGACGGTAAAATTTGGTTTGGGACTATTAACGGGGTTATGATTTTAGACCCTACTAAAGATTTTCAAAATTTCATCCCACCAATAACAACTATCGAAAGTATTCAGCTTTTTAATACTAAATTTGAATACACCAAATATGCAAAATTCATTGATTCGGCTACCTTTTTACCGGTTGGCCTCAATCTTCCATACAATAAAAACCACCTTACCTTTAATTTCATAGGTATCAGTATGGTTGCACCCGAAAAGATCAGATATCAATATATGCTCGAAAATTTTGACAAAGGTTGGAGTCCTCCCACAGTAGCAACAACTGCAACTTATACAAATATTCCACCGGGCGAATATACTTTTAAAATAAAAGCCTCCAATAATGATAATGTTTGGAATGAACAGCCCACTACGGTTTCATTTACAATTTTACCACCCTTTTGGATGACCTGGTGGTTTATCTCTTTGGCTATTCTTTTCACAATAACAGTTATATATACGGCATATTGGTTCAGAGTAAGGGTAATTCGCATTAAAAACATCGAACTTGCAAGGCTGGTTGATAAAAAAACCGGTGAAATCAAGATGGAAATTAATGAAAGGAAAAAAGCACAAGAGAAAGCTGAAGAAGCCGATAGGTTGAAAACCGCTTTTCTGGCAAATATGTCGCACGAGATCAGGACACCATTGAATGCTATAATCGGTTTCTCGGAATTACTCAAGGATAATGACCTTGAAGAGAATGATAAAAATCTTTACATTAAACATATCACTTCTTCGGGAAAAAGTCTGCTCAATTTGATTAATGATATTATTGACATCTCAAAAATTGAAGCCGGACAATTAAGTATTACTAAGGAGGAATGTGCAATTAATTCAATGCTCAATGAACTGTATGCTACCTTTCAGACCGAATTGAACAGACTGGGAAAAAACAATGTTCAATTAAAACTGGAACAGGCTTTTAAACCGGATGAGTTTGTTTTTAAGACCGACCCCTTCCGTTTACAGCAAGTACTTACAAACTTATTGAGCAATGCCTGTAAATTCACTGATAATGGATTTATTGAATTTGGTTACAGACCCGAATCCAATGAAGAACTATTATTTTATGTAAAAGATACCGGCATAGGAATTCCCGAGGATAAGCAAAAAATTGTTTTTGAGCGTTTCAGACAGGTTGAAGATAAAAATTCCAGCAAAAGAAAAGGAACCGGTTTAGGTCTTGCTATCTCTAAAAAGTTAATAAACCTGCTTGGTGGTGATATCCGGCTCGATTCATATCCGGGAAAAGGCTCAACATTTTATTTCACCATTCCGCTTGACAAACCTATTCCCAAGGATATAATTGAAAAATATATCATTCGTAATGATGATTCGGATATATCGTTCAAGGAAAAAACAATTATGATCGTTGAAGATGAAGAATCGAATTTTGCTTTACTAAGTACGATACTCAAACAACATAATGCAAATATACTATATGCAAAAAACGGCAGCGTTGCAGTTGACTATATTAAAAAAAACGGTCGTGCTATAGACTTGATTATGATGGATATTCAAATGCCGGAAATGGACGGACATGAAGCAACTAAAATAATCAAAGAACTAAATAACAAAATACCTATTATAGCCCATACGGCATACGCAAAGGAGATTGAAAAAGAGAAGTGCATTGCATCGGGCTGTGACGATTATATTTCCAAACCCTACGATGTCACATTTATGTTAAGACTTATAAAAAGATATCTTTTCAAAGAACAAAATACTTAACTCCCTTATTTTCTATATTTTACATACTCATAAGAACAATAGTTTCTCCCCGATTAAGGCAGGGAAAATATTAACAATCAGCAGTTAGTAAATTCAAGGGTATCCTTAATTTTAGTGTTAATCTTATTTCTTTCTTTGAAAGGTAAGTATAATACACTTGGCAAATCATTACGGAAACGGTTTCTGTAACAGGTAAGGTCCCCAAACGGACTCTCAATTTTTTAATTAACTAAATTGAATATTATTATGAAATTATTCAAGCAATAACGGTTCAAAATAATAAAAATATTTGTCCACTAATGAACTAAATTGAGTACTTTTGTGTTCTGATATAAACAAAAAAACAAAAAAATGAAGAGGAACATATTATATCTGTTTATTGCAGGAATTATTCTATCATCCTGCTCACCATTAACCGTAACAACAGATTATGACAAAGCCGTTGATTTCACGAAATACAAAACCTTTGAGTATTACGGCTGGGCTAAAGAGAGTGATAAAATACTGAACGATATGGACAAAAGGCGTATTGAATCCGCTTTTTCCGATGAACTTTATAAAAGAGGCCTTTCCTATGTTGAAGAAGGTGGTGACCTTATTGTAACCCTTTTTATCGTCGTTAATGAAAAATCGGAAACAACGGCTAATACAACCTCTATGGGTGGCTACTACGGATATGGCGGCTATTACGGTTATGGACCGGGTTGGGGCTGGGGCCCGGGAATGGGATATTCCACTACTACCTATTCGACTTATAATTATAAAGTCGGAACACTGGTAATTGATATCTATGACAAAGAAAAACAGCAACTAATCTTTGAATCAATTGGTTCGAAAACACTTGATGAAAAAGCCGACAGGAAAGAGGCAAATATAAAATATATTGCTAAAAAAATGATGGAAAAATACCCTGTTAAACCGGCAGAAGAATAATGACCGAATATCTTAATAGCAAAACCCGGAGTGCAAATTGTATTCCGGTTTTTTTGTATCTTTACACCGGCTTTTAAATATATTTGCAGAATAAGGAAGTATGAAAAAATTATCAAAAAGAAAAAAAATATTTATTTGGGTTGGTTCAATAATTATTTTTATTGGCTTAGTAATAACAATCGGAGCTAATGTTTTTGTTGCAAACCTGTTGCGCAATAAGATTGAAAGCGAATTTAACCAAAATCCCAAAATACCTTATATTATTGATGTTTCAGGCATAAACATAGGGTTGTTCAGAGGCTCGGTAAAGCTAACCGGTATTAGTATATCTCCAAAACCTTTTGCAAAAGACAGTCTTTATACTGCAAAAATGAAGTCACTTTTTACAGGTAAAATTGACGTAATAAAATTGACTAATATCCGAATTTTTAAATTTATTAATGAAAAGAAAATTAAACTCAACCAGATTATTATTAAAGGAGCAAATATCATCTCGTTTAAAAACAAGGATGCCGAAAGTATAGATAAATCTTCGGAAGATTCTACAGGATTGAACGGAAAAAATTTACTCAAAGCCTTCAAAAGCCTTGATATAAACAAACTAAAACTTGAGAAAATAAACTACACCGAACTTGATGCCGATAAACCTCTCGATACTCTGATAAGTATCAAATCCCTTTCGTTTGAGGTCAATGATATTGCTATTAACGAAGAATCGGTTAATAATCCGATCCCGTTTTATTTTGATGATCTTATTGTAGGAGCAAAGTTTTTTACCGTAAACAAAATGAAATATTACGGAATAAAAACTTCAGGCATCGAAGTAAAAATGGCGGACACTGTTATTGTAATCAATGATTTCGGCTTTATTCCGAAATATAGCAGAAAAGAGTATAATCGCAGATTGAAATACGAAAATGACCTGTTTAATATAAAAACAAAAAAGATTATTTTAAGAGGTTTATCCATTGAGGAACTGATAAATTATGAAAACGGATTGGAATTGAGTTCCGTTGAAATTAAAAAACTTAATACCGACATTTACAGGGATAAAAACCTACCCGACCCTCCTTATAAGTATCATCCGTTGTTAGCGGGTTTGATAAAGAAGATTCCCGTTACTCTTACGATAGATTCCGTTAACATAACCAATGGAAGTCTTGTTTATTCCGAAAAGCAAAAGTTGACCGATACACCCGGAGAAGTAAGTTTTAAAAATATGAATCTGACAATCCGGAATATTACCAATGATACCGTAAAGTTATCAAAAGATCACATAATGCCCGTTGATATATCCGCAAAGCTTTACGGTAAAGGAAAGATAAAAGCTAGAATTGAGGTTGATCTGACATCCGGTAACGAAGATTTTATCGCACGGGGAAGCCTCGGGCCAATGAAGGCAACCGAATTCAATAAAATGACAAAGGAACTTGTACTGGCTCAAATAACATCGGGAGATATCAAAAGTGCACATTTCAACTTTAGTGCGGATGATGATGTGTCGAATGGTGAACTCATTGTTAGATACGACAATCTCAAAATCAAGATGCTTAAGAGTAAAGACACGGTTAAAAAAGCAAAATTTATGTCTTTCATTGCCGGAACAGCCTTAAACTCGAGGAATATGCCCGGTGATAAAAAATTCAGAAAAGGGGTCATCTATTTTGAAAGGGTTAAAGGAAAAGCACTACCGAACTACCTTTGGAAAAGTGTAATGTCGGGATTGGTATCAACTATCGCTCCTATTGCAACGAATAAAAACCAAAGACAGAAAAGCAAAGCCAAAAAGAAAGAGGAAAAAAGCAAGAACAAAAAAAGCTTCTGGAAATTAAAAAAATAACAAAGGATAAGAACTTTGTTTTTATAGCGGTTCTTACCGGGTTTGCCTTCCTTTTCCCGAAAACAATTTGTCTATCAAGTCCGTACGATGCAAACTTTTGAGCACTGTTTTTATACGGTTGCGGTATTCGGGTTTATACCAGAAAAAGAACATCTGCTGAAGTTTTTTCTCTTTCAGCGATCTTGCCCTGAATATTTTTTTACCCGTGTAAGGATTTATTCCCGTGTAATACATCACGGTTGCCAGCGTCATAGGTGTCGGAGTAAAATCCTGCACCTGCTCCAGTCTGAGACCCAACTTAGCCGTTTCAGCTGCAAGGTCGGCCATATCCTCCGTTTTACAACCGGGATGGCTTGAGATGAAATAGGGTATTATCTGCCGCTTTGCATTATCTTTTCTGTTCAGATCATCAAATAGTCTTTTCAATTCCAGAAAATAACCGAATGACGGCTTACGCATGACCTTAAGCACATTGTCCTTTGTATGTTCGGGCGCAACTTTCAAACGCCCCGAAACATGATGTCTGATAAGCTGTTGAGCATATTCCGTATAACCGTTGTGCTTATCTTCCTTCTCCGGTCTGCCGATGAACAGGTCGTAACGTACTCCGCTACCCACAAATACCCTCTTCACGGCAGGATGCTCCCGGGCTTTCCTGTAAATTTGCGTTAAAGGTTTGTGATTGGTAGCAAGGTTTTTACACACTTTAGGGAAGATGCAACTCGGACGTTTACAGGTATCACATATGGAAAGGTCAACTCCTTGCATCTTATACATATTTGCCGAAGGTCCGCCAAGGTCGGTAATCACACCCTTAAATCCCGGAGTTTTTGTGATGGCGTCAACCTCTTTCAAAATTGATTTTTCGGAGCGGCTGCTGATGAATTTGCCCTGATGTGCCGAAATCGTACAAAAACTGCATCCCCCGAAACAACCTCTGTGCAGCGTCACCGAATCCTTTATCATTTCATAAGCCGGTATCGGAGGTTTTTTGTTATATTTAGGATGTGGCAGGCGCGTAAAAGGAAGATCGTAAACGGCGTCCAGCTCCTTTTCTCCGGTCAGCGGAAAAGGCGGATTCACAACAGCATATTTCCCCTCTATTTCCTGTATCAATGTTTTAGGAAATACCAGATTGGATTCTGTTTCGATATGTGCAAAGTTTTTTGCAAAATCCATTTTACTCTTCAGACATCTTTCGTGGGAATGGAGCAAAATTGCTTTGCCATTTTCATTTTCAGGTTTATCGGTGGTCAAATATGCTATTTGCCGTACTGTTTGAAGCGATTCGAAGGGTTCGCCGTTTCCAAGCTTACGCAATATCTCTTTCATTGCCTGCTCTCCCATTCCGTAAATAAGCAGGTCGGCACCGCTAGCGGCAAGTATTGACGGTTTTAGCTGGTCGGACCAATAATCATAATGAGTAAGCCTTCTTAAAGAAGCCTCAATTCCACCCAAAATTACCGGGACATCAGGAAAAAGTTGCTTTAGAATCTTTGAATATACCGTTGCCGCATAATCGGGTCTTGCACCTGCCCTGCCCGCAGGTGTGTAGGCATCGTTGGAGCGCAATCTTTTGTGTGCCGTGTAATGATTAACCATTGAGTCCATATTGCCTGCCGTTACACCGAAGAAAAGCCTCGGCTTACCGAGTTTTTTAAAATCACGGAGATCATCCTGCCAATTCGGTTGCGGCACAATGGCAACTCTAAACCCTTCATTTTCAATAACTCTTGCAATAACGGCTGCCCCGAAAGAGGGATGATCAACATAAGCATCCCCGGAAATAAGTATTACGTCAAGTTGATCCCAGCCGCGCTGCTCAACCTCCTTTTTGGTTATGGGAATCCAGTTTGATATGTGAAGTCGTCTGTCCAAAGTATTGAAAATTAATTGCAAAAGTAGGCAAAATATGGGAAAAAGATAATTGCGGCGAGCTGTTCCGGATTTCAGCAGAAGCCAAAGCGCAAACATAATCCGAAACAAAATAACAAATGGATTTGAAATCCATTAAATATGAGCTTTCGGATTAGGCCAACCCGGAAGTCCGACACTGAAATCCGAAAGAGCCAGAATATAAAAACCGAATATTTATTACTTCGAGCTGTTCCGGATTTCAGCAGAAGCCAACGCGCAGGCCTAATCCGGAACAAAATAACGAATGGATTTCAAATCCATAATATACTAACTTTCGGATTAGGCCGACCCGGAAGTCCGACACTGAAATCCGAAAGAGTCCGCTACAATATTCAGCAACCTTTACGGGAAATGTTAATAACTTTTTTAAGAAAATGTTGCAAAAAACTTGCATAGTTATATATATATATTCGCAGCCGTTTTAATCAAATAAATGTTTAACTTTAAAATTTTTATGTTATGAGAAAGAAAATTTCTACTTTTACGTTATCAATACTGTTTATTTACGGGTTTTTAATCTCCGCAATAATTATGACAGCATCACAAACAAAAGCGGAAGAGTCTGAGCCTGATTGTTGCAGCGATTGTTGCAGGTGGTCAGAATTATTTGGAGAATGTATGTCAACCGGAACAAGTGCTTATTGTTTGGATGTTAAATATGGGCCGGTGTGCGAACCTTGTGTAGTCGTTACACCGGATAAGTAGATTAGCATAACAGATAAAAATAAATTGAAAGAAAGATTTTGGTCTGTTTTAAATTGATTTATTATGGTGCGAAAGAAAAAATTTAATAATTTCCATATAAATGCCTTTTGGATTCTTGCAACTTATATGATTTTTTACGGATGTAATCACTACGTTAAAAAAGAACCGAGTAGCAGCGATGCCAAATTTTTAATTTCCGACAGCATTGTTTTTCATATTGATTCGACAATGAGCACCAATACAAAAACTTGGTTTTTTTATCAGGATAGTGTTACAGGTACGGAATATCTTACATATTACGATGAAAGTAGCAGAAATATAACATTCATCCCGGTCAGTGATAAACAAGCTGTAATAAAAATACCCGTTTATAATTCCAGTAAGTATGCCATACCACACTTTACCGGATTTTGCATTTACAATATGGATTCAATATTTGTATTTTCCGCTGCAAACAGATTTCATTTAATAAATAAACTTGGCGTAATAAAAAAAACAATCATCTATGATTCATTAAGTGAAAGCTTTCCTATTATGCCGATGTCATCATTTTCAAAGTTCCATACAAATGCTATAATTAAAAAAAAACATATGTATGTAATTCAAGGAGATGGCAATTTTCATTATAAAGACATTAATGACCCCACAAAATATCACTTTTGCTTTATAGTGGAT
>JALSSR010000066.1 GCA_026984135.1 Bacteroidales bacterium | reverse complement strand
AGAAATTTACACACCCCCGCTACCGCACTATCCGGCACACCCCCTTTCGGCCAGCGCTGTATCCGGCGCGCAGAGGGGAGTGGTTGTGTTTCATAGGATACGGTCTCATTATACGGCAGCACACTCCCCTCTGCGGGAAAGCAAGCGGGAAAGCCGATAGGGGGTGCGGCAGGTTTAGCGGAGGCGGGGGTGTGTTGTCTCATATTATTAATACTTTAATAAGCAACGAAAACGGATTTCCTATTGTCATACCTCTGTACAAAAATTATAATTATGAAAAAGCTTACTATTACATTTTTAGTTGCATTGTTTATGCTCTCCGTCTCTGCCCAGCAGATGAAATATTCAAAGGTTAAAGTCTTTACCGACGAGCAACAATTGGCTCAACTTGCCAACGACGGTATTGATGTCACCGAAGGAATACTTAAAAAAGGCGTCTTCCTGATTACAGATCTTTCAGAACAGGAAATTGAAAAAATTCAGGATAAGGGACTGAATTATGAAATCTTAATTGATGATGTCGGTAAATTCTATGCAGAAAGGAATATAGGCAAGTCAACAAATATAGCTGATTACAAAGGCTCCGGGGACTGGGAAGTGCCTGAAAATTTTGAGTTCGGTTCTATGGGAGGACATTGTACTTACGACGAAATGGTGTATCATCTTGATAAGATGCACCAGTTGTTTCCCGACCTTATTACCGAAAAGGAATCAATAGGCCAATCAATAGAAGGAAGGGATCTCTGGATGGTGAAAATTTCGGATAATCCCGGAGTTAACGAAGATGAGCCGGAAGTTCTTTACACGGGTATTCATCACGCACGTGAACCGGAAAGTATGATGCAGTTGTTGTTTTTTATGTATTATGTGCTTGAAAATTATGACAATGATCCGACTATACAGGCTCTTGTTGACAATCGTGAGATGTACTTTATTCCAATAGTCAACCCCGACGGTTATGTGTACAATCAATCTACAAATCCCAATGGCGGCGGTATGTGGAGAAAGAATAGGAGAGTCGTTTCCGGCTCCAGCTGTATGGGAGTTGACCCCAACAGAAATTACGGATACAAATGGGGTTATGACAACAGCGGATCCTCGCCGGATCCCTGCGACGAAACTTACAGAGGTGAATCCGCTTTTTCCGAACCTGAAATTGCAGCCGTCAGAGATTTTACAAATGAGCATGAATTCAGGCTTGCTCTTAATTATCACACATACAGTAATTTGCTGTTGTATCCGTGGGGCTGGACTTCCGATGTTACTCCCGATGAAAATATTATGAACACCTATGCACAGATGATGACGCAGGACAGCCATTACACCTACGGACCAAGCAGCACGACAATCTATCCCACAAACGGCGATGCCAACGACTGGATGTACGGTGAGCAAACCACCAAAGGTAAGATTTTCTCTTACACACCGGAACTCGGAGGTGGTGACGACGGTTTCTATTGTCCCGTTGACAGGATAATTCCCATAGCTCAGGAAAATATGATACAGGATGTTCTTTTGGCTGCTTTTGCCGGTAAATTTCTTGCTGCCAATGATGAAACACCCATAATAATCAATGAACAAAACGGATATATAAAATTTACGGCACAACGGCTTGGTGTGGAAGACGGCGGCACCTACACTGTCTCTCTGACTCCCATAAGCGACAATATTGTTTCTGTCGGTGATGCTGTTGAGTACTCCAATATGGCACTATTCGAATCTCATTTTGATTCCATTCCTTACGAACTTAATCCTGCTATTTCACAAGGTGATGCAGTGACATTTTTATTATCCGTTAACAACGGAGAATATACTGTTTCCGATACGCTTCATAAGATTTACGGACAGGCAATAGCCATTTTTGAAGATGATTGTAACGATATAACAAACTGGTCGGGTGGATGGGCAACAACAACAAGCAGTTATCATTCGCCTTCGGCTTCAATAACCGACTCTCCCAACGGTGAGTATCCGAATAACAATACGAATATCATTACTCTTAATGATGAAATTGATTTGTCAACGGCAGCTTATGCTCAATTGAATTTCTGGGCAAAATGGGAAATAGAAGCCGGATGGGACTATGCTCAGGTTGAGATTTCAACGAATAACGGAAGCAGTTGGACACCGTTGGAAGGAAAATATACGAAAGCAGGAAATAGTAATCAGGCAACCGGCGAACCTCTTTATGACGGCTTTCAAACCGAATGGGTAAATGAAGAAATCAGCCTTAACGATTATATCGGTTCTTCAATTCTTATTAGGTTTAAAATTGTTAGCGACGGATATGTTACCGAAGACGGTTTTTATTTTGACGATGTGGCGGTGATGATCATTGATGTTAATACGGGCGAATATGAGACCGGCAATATTAACAATATTGCAATGTTGTCCAACCCTGTTCCTAACCCTGCTTCCTCAACTGTTCGTTTTAACTATTTGTTGAGAGATAACTCTCGGAATATCAATCTTGTAATTTATAATTCTTTGGGGCAAAAAGTAGCTTCGTCGTTATTGCCGGATTCGCAAAATTCAATTACAATAAAAGTCAGTGACTGGATGCCGGGAATTTATTATTATAGATTGGAAGGTGACGGAATTAGTGCGGAAACAAAGAAAATGATCGTCAAATAAATTTATACACACTATCTTTGCCGTTTATTTGTTATTATATTATAGCATTAAACGGAATGTATGAAGAGAAGAATTGTTGAAATTGCAGTCCTTATAGCTTTAGGATTATTAATAATCTATATTGCTTCCTTGAGGGATAACAGTCCTGGTAAAGAATTGGCGGTAATTGAAAAGAGTGTTCAGCCTGAACCGAAAATGGAATATGGAATCGTTGTGGATTCACTGATAATTTATAAAGATAAAGTAAAGAGGAACCAATACCTTTCGGAGATACTGTTGAAATATGGTGTTGATTACGGTAAAATTGACGAACTTGCCAAAAGGTCGAAAAAGGTTTTTGATGTCAGAAAAATAAAGGCCGGAAATAATTATACCGTTTTGTGCAGAAATGACAGCGCACAAAAAGCTCTCTTTTTTATTTATGAAAGTTCGCCCACTTCCTACGTCGTTTTCGACCTTGGTGATTCGGTTCACATCCATAAAGGCGAAAAGGAGGTGACGGTCGAAAATCGGAAAGTTTCGGGAATCATTGAATCATCGCTGTGGAATGCAATGGTTGCAACCAATACTGACCCTAACCTCGCCAATGAGCTATCCGATATTTATGCCTGGACAATTGATTTTTTCGGAATACAAAAGGGTGACTTTTACAAAGTTATGTATGAGGAGCTTTATGTTGACGGAAAGGCTATAGGAATCGGGAAAATTGATGCAGCCCTTTTTCATCATTCAGGTCACGACTATTATGCTTTTTATTTTGTTCAGGATAGTACGGGTGATTATTTTGATGAAGAGGCCAACAGCTTGCGGAAAACATTTTTAAAAGCACCGTTGCGGTACAAAAGGATAAGTTCGCGTTTTTCAAACAGCAGGCTGCATCCGGTTTTGAAAATCAGAAGGCCTCATCACGGAGTTGACTATGCTGCTGCCATAGGCACACCGGTTCATGCCGTCGGTGACGGGGTTGTCATAAAAGCAGGCAGAAGCGGTGGTGCCGGCAGGATGGTGAAAATAAAACACAACGGTACATATACAACGGCCTATCTCCATTTATCAAGGTATGGTAAGGGTATTAAAAAAGGCGTTCACGTGAAGCAGGGACAAGTGATCGGTTATGTGGGACAATCCGGACTTGCCACCGGGCCGCATCTTGATTTCAGGTTTTATCGAAACGGCAAAGCCATTGATCCTCTGAAGGTTAAATCGCCTCCTGCCAAACCCGTTGATTCTGCATATCTTGAACGATATAATATGGTCGTCGAAAAGTATATGAAAGAACTCGGTACTATGAAAGTGAATTAGGAACTTTCAAAAAGTAGTCTTTCTAATTGGTTTTTTTGTTAGGTATAAAGTCATTCTTCGACTCCGCTCAGAATGACTTTATGAGCAAAGTCGAAGTCAGGTTGAGCGAAGTCGAAACCTTAGAGTTTAAAAATAATTCCGATATTTATTCCCAAACTTCCGAAGGGCATTTTTTCTTTAAGCTGTTCGGATGGTTCGGAATCCGGCGGAGGAGTTCCGGTATTTGTTATTTTATCAACAAACTCAATCTCTTTTATTGAGGTTGTAAGGTCGGGCAACATATCTTTGCCATTATATGTAAGCTCCGTATATTCAGCCTTTTTAGGAGCATAGCTCATATTTACGGAATTGAGTTCGGCAAACATTGACATTTTATCATTCAAACCGAATGAAACTCCCACAGTGGCGTTTACACCGAAAGACATTCCTCCATTGTATTTTAACTTACCTTTCATAACATTACTGTTATCTACATCCTCGAATTCTTGTTTTAATGAGCCTTTTCCGATAACAAAACCGAATTTAGCATAAGGGTTCAATCCTTCGGCTCCGGCAGAAATTACAAGCGAGGGAATAAAACGCAGCATTTTCCCTGAGAAAGAATAGTTTGTTTCGCCACCGGAATAATCATCATTTGCTTTCGTTTTTCCTCCCATAAGGTAAGATATACCGAGCTCGGCACCTACATTTTTACTAAACATGTATCCGAATGTTCCGCCAAAATTAAATCCTTTTCCGAATGACAGGAAGATTTGTTCATTCGTTGTAGAGTTGCTACCCGAAGTCGTATTTACATAATTACTGATATCCTGCGAACTCATTGGGAATCCATATCCCAGATTAGCACTAACATAGGCACCTTGTGACTTGACCGATAGCGTTCCAACCGTTAATAACAGGGATACGAATAGAACTTTTAAAATTGGTAATTTTTTCATAATGTACGATTGTTTTTGTTAATAATATGCAAATATCTAAAATATATCAATGCGAAAATTAATTTTTTTAGTATAAATAAAAAAGGCCGGCCATTTGGCCAGCCTTTGTATTAGAAGATTAAAATATCTTAATGAACGTTCGATCTTACATCCCACCACATTTGCTGTCCCCAGAAGTAGTCAACAATACCTGCATTATCTGTTACAGCATTAATGTTAGCACTATTCAGGTTATACTCACTTGTGGGGTAAGGATAACGGAAAGGAGGTCTGTTGTGACTTTGATATGGTGAACCAACTGCTTCACCCATAAGAGGAACATCCGTTCTACGGCACTCAGCCCAAACTTCTTCACCTTCTTTGAATATTGATATCCATTTTTGGAAGTAGATTTGGTTAATGTCGTTGTTCCAAGCTACAGCAGGATTTGCCAGATATGTATCAATATCTGCCTGTTCAATTCCGTTTTCTTCCATTGAAGCAGTTATACCGGCAACATAGGCATCTTCGGCACTTACACCACCGTTGTTAAATCCTTTCATAGCAGCTTCAGCTTTGTAGAATTCAACTTCACAATATCTCATAAACGGAGTGAATCCGGCAGCATCATCACGGAAGCGGGCACCGATTCTTGAAATATTTGCCATATCGAATGAACCGTCAATAGCTCCTGCAGGAACTCCCACATATTCTCCATCCGGATTAGGATGAGCATAAACAGGTAGTCTCGGGTCTGCAAGACCTTTGAGTGTATCAATCAGAGTGTTGCACATACCATGGTCGTCACGTGTCTGGCTGTTTTCCTGCCAGGGCTCTTTATAAGGAGCAGCACCTGGCCACCACAGAAATGCGTTGTCATCATTGCTCGACATTACAGGATATTTAGCAGGGTCACCAAAGACTTTACTGAAAATACTTCCTGCAGTAGCAGCATCCACATCAGAAATTCTTATTGCAATTCTTAACCGTAATGAGTTGCAGAATTTTTGCCATTTTATAACTGCAGTACTTGGATCTTCACTAAAAAGAAGGTCACCTTCACCCAGATCAGTTTCAACAGTAATACTACCCGGATCAAAAAGATCTGCAGCTTCGGCAAGTTGATTTATCATTCCCATATAAATGGATTGCTGACTATCATACTTAGGATTAGTCATTCCGGCTTCACCTTGCAAAGCATCTGAATAAGGGATATCTCTCCACATATCCGTTGCCATTTGCATCATATAAACCTGGAATGTCATTGCAGCAGCTTGAAGGTTTGGATTACCTTGGGCAGCAGCAAGTTCCTGAGCTTTTTTAAGATCAAGCATTGTAAGATACATATCTCTCCAGGCGTTGTTAACAACACTTTCCCTGAATTGATATCTTGATTCGTCAATATACTGTATTTTACTTACTTGTCCACCATAGCTAAGGAAATTATTCATTCCCATCCAGTCATCAAAGAAAGAGTCGCCGCAATATCTCAGAGAATAGGCGAGAATATTGGTCGCAGGTGCTTCGGTTGGCTCGTTCGGGTTCGTGTTCATTTCTTCCCAATCTTTTGTACAAGATGTAAAAGTGAAGATCAACCCAAATACCAACAATACTTTGAGATTTAATATTTTTTTCATTTTCATAAATTTTAAAATTATAAATTAACCTTATTAAAATTTAATACTCAGCTTATATCCAAAACTACGTGTTGAAGGTAACTGGTATTGTTCAATACCAACACCGCTGTTGGCAGTACCGAATCCTGTTTCGGGATCAATTTTCATCCTGTTGCTCTTGTCAACATATATCAGAGCCAGGTTTCTTCCAATGAAAGAAAGGTTAGCTGATTGTATCCATCTGATACCATCGAACCATTTTTGAGGCATTTGCCAAGTAAGTACAAGCTCTCTGAATTTGATGAATGAACCGTCAATTATGGAAGGCTCCTGGAATCCCCAGTATCCTTCATACCAGTCCTGAGCACTGACTCTTGTTCCGTTTGTTACAGGACTTGCTGCGGGATCACCGTTTGCATCAAGATAAACAACGTTTCCATCTCCGTCAACAGAACCGTAAACACCTTCAGGAACAAATCCGTTTTCACGAATGTCGCCTTCTGCAGTATGTTCTGCAATTCCGGCATAAGATCCAAACCAGTCGGTTACACTAAATATGTCACCACCAACTCTTCCGTCAAACAGGAAACTTAATGTAAACTCTTTATAGCTCAAAGTATTTCTGAAACCCCAAGTAAAATCAGGGTTAACATTTCCAAGAACTTCCGGTTTTGCAGTATGTACAGGAAGTCCGGTAGCAGGATTTATCAGCATACGGCCGTCAGCAGCTCTTGCATAAGCACCACCTTTGATCTGACCCCAAGGCTCACCGGGACGAGCTTCAATTGTAAGTCCTCCCCATGAACTTGATATCTGATAAGATTCAAGATCACCATAAAGTTCATTAACTTTATTTTTATTTTGTGCAAAGTTAACAGTTGCATCCCAGTTGAATCCATCCTGTGATTTAAGAATTTTACCATAGAGGACAAGCTCTATACCATTGTTCTGAATTTCACCGGCATTGATAAGCATCTGATTGAAACCGGAAGCATTTGAAATATCAACTCCAAGGATTTGATCTTTGGTCTTCATATTATAATATGTAAAGTCAACACCTAACCTGTTTTTGAAGAATTTTAGTTCAGTACCAACTTCAAAACTGGTTGTAGACTCAGGTTTAAGACTCAGTGGCGGTATAACACGTGCATAATGATATTGTGTTACTCCGTTAAAAGCATCTGTAACAGGAGAATAGGTGAGTTTTGTTCTGTAAGGGTCAGTGTCGTTACCAACCATTGCCCAACTACCTCTGATTTTACCAAATGATAATACATTTTCATTGATACCAAAGCTTTCGGTAAATACCCATGATAATCCTACCGATGGGTAGAAGTATGACCAGTTGTCGCTTGGAAGTGTTGAACTCCAGTCGTTACGTGCAGTTAAGTCAAGGAAAAGAGCACGTTTAAAACCGAGAGATGCCGTTCCGTAAATACTATTTGTTTCCTTCTCACTTCTGTACATTGTAGTGGACGGATTTCCTTTTGCATTTGCAATAGTGTAGAAATTAGGAACTGTCAGCTCGGCTGCACTTGTGTACATAGTTTGATACTTGTCATTTCTGTAGTTAGCACCGATTGTTGCATTAAGAGAAAGGTCGTTTGTAAGGTCTTTCCCGAAAATCAACATAAGGTCGGCATTGGTCTCATTAGAATAAAGTTGCCGTTGCCAGAAACTTCCACCATAACTTGATTCAATGGATTTGTCGGCAACAACATGTTTTCTGTACTCTGTATAGAAGTCGGATCCGACACGAGCCATAATGCTCAGATAATCGGTAAATTTATAATTTAAACTAACATTTCCAAATCCCCTGTCACGAGTTCTTGATGTTGTGTTTTTATAAACAGTCCAGTATGGGTTATTATGATAACTTGAGTTCCAGTTGTAAGGGTTTCCCCATGGATTCAATTCATCATAATGATCTCTAAGGCTTGTCATATTAACCTGACGTCCGAACCAGGAACCGAGAGATTGCATAATGTTATTCTCATCGTAACCACCGCCGGGTAAGTTATCACTCTTATTCCTTACAAAATTGAGTGATGCACTTGCCGTGAATTTCTCAGTCAGATTCATTGTTCCGTTAAACCCAATATTTGTTCTGTTCAGGTCTGTATTTGGAATTGCACCTTTTTGATTCATATTATTAATAGACAGTCTCATAAAGGCTTTATCAGAACCACCGGTAATAGCAAGGTTATTAGTGCATGTTCTGCCTGTGGTGAAGAAATCTTTAACGTTATCAGGCTGTGAAACCCAAGGAGTTTGCTGATAAGAAGGAGTACCGTCAGCATTAAGTGTATATGGGCTGTCGAACTGTGCGAGCTTCAGGCCTGCATCCAGTCTTGGTCCCCAGCTTTCGTCCATACCGTCCCAAACGCCGCCCCAGTTTCCATCGTAATATGAAAAGGACTCGTTTTCGGCATATTCCTGATAGCTGTTATAACCTGTGCTTTGTTTGTAAAAATACTCACTACCGAGATATCCTTGTCCGTATCTGTTTTGGTATTTAGGAATGATGTAGACATTATCCCAGGCACAAGCATTTGTGAATTCAACTCCGATAGCTTTTTGACCTTCGCCGGCTGATTTCTTACCTTTTTTGGTTGTGATAAGAATTACACCGTTAGCACCACGGCTACCGTAAAGAGCAGAAGCGTTAGCACCTTTCAGTACACTGACAGACTCAATGTTGTCAGGGTCAATGTCCATAGCAGAGTTACCAAAGTCAGTACCTCCCCATTGTGAAACATCGGATGTGTTATTAATGATAGGAATACCATCAACAACAAACAATGGTTGGTTGTTGCCAAAAGAACTATTACCACGAATAACGATACGTGAAGAAGAACCAACAGCACCACTGGCATTAGTAATTTGAACACCGGCAATTTTCCCTTGTAAGGCATTAACCACGTTAGCCTCGCGGGCAGCAGTAAGTTCATCACCTTTTACATCCTGAACGGCATAACCCAGGGCTTTCTTTTCCCTGGAAATACCAAGAGCCGTTACAACAACTCCTTCAAGGTCCAGCATGTCGGATTGCATACTAACATCGATTGTCGTTTTATCTCCAACTTCAATCTCAACAGTTTGCATACCCACAAACTTGAATACAAGTACATTGTACTTTGCATCAAAAGATAATTCGTAATGCCCATCCAGGTCGGTAGTAGTACCTATCGTCGTACCTTTAACCTGTACAGTTGCACCCGGAATTCCCTGGCCGTCATCGGCACTGGTAACTGTTCCGGAAACAACTTTTGTTTGAGCTTGTAACGCTTGCATTCCTACCATAAATAAAAATGCAAGAAAAAGGGTAAACTTTCTCATAACAAAATAATTTTAGTTAGCAAATAATTTATTTAATAATATAATGAATTAACAAATTGTTAATAAAAATAATCATCAATTAACTTAAAAGAACGTCACAAAACACCGAATATCCTAAAAAACCTGCGCCGAAAATACATATTACGGCTAACATGTGCAAGCAAAAAAAATTTTTTAATGAACAAAAAATTATTAATATCTTTTTAAAATATTACCTAAGTACAAATATATCAGAAAAATACGTCATTATTTATATTTCTGTCTATATAATAATTTAATTGTCATTTTTTTTTTATCCGGCACGTTTTTATCACTTAAATCGGCATATTTCTTCGTGTTGAACATATAAAAAATCATTAAAATCACGATGCCAATTAACGTTATATATTCAGGTATATAGCCATAACCTGAGAATTTCAAAACAAAAATAGTAATAATTGTAATAGAAATATAAATAACGAATCCCGATTGCTTTAATTTCAAAATTAATAATGCACTCCAAAAGGTTATCCCGAAAATAATCATACCTGAAAAAGACAATATCAAAACTTTTGTTTCGCTGAAACTGTCATTGGGCATGTAATCATTTAAAACTTCTGTAACCCACTTATACTTAAGTAATAACGTAATTGTAAATAATCCGAGCATTCCGGAATATGTCAAAATCACAACTGATAATACTGTCAAAAAAAATGACTTTGAACTTCCGGTTTTAGTTGCTTGATCCTTCTTATTCATAATGTTTCCAAATTACAAAAGTTTTAATGATCAGGTCATTTGTTTTAGGTTTGTAGCGTATGCAAGTATAAAAGCTACTGTTACCAGTACCGGCATAATGGAAAACCGATAGCCCGGAATTGTAACCAAAGGCAGAGCCAGCAGGAATATTTGGGCGGCAGTATAAAAATGAAAACCGATTTTTTTCCGTTTCCACATTAAGACTGCTCCTATTAGTGAAATGGTATATAAGAAAAAACCAATTGTAAAATAGTTTTTCTGTGCCGACAATATAAGTTCTACTCCGGGAAAGTCGGAGTAAACATCCTCAATAATTCTCATCACTTCATCATACGACATTGTGACGAAAAGAAATGAGAAGGCACTCATACCGCTGCCAATAAATGTCAGTATCAGCAAAACGGTGAGTAACGGTGGCCTTTTCGGCATATTTTCGGAATTTTCCATAAATCAAATAAAATCAAACACAAAAGAAATGAAAAAAGCCGCCCGGATAAGCAGCTTTCTTCATTTTTTTAAAACAACTATTCCAGCTCACCTATTGTCTTTTCAACTTCTTCAAGTATTTCGCAGGATTTAACCAGTTCTTTCATTGAATTGTGGTCTCTGTGCAGAGGTCGGTCAATATCAAGGAAATCAACGTGCCTGCGTACAACCTCTTTAGCTTTCGTAACACCTTTGCCAAACTTGTACTCCCGGAAGTCAAGAGCCTGTGCGGCAGCCATAAATTCAATTCCCAGGATTCCGTAAGCATTGTCGAGTATCTGAAAGTTTTTAATCGCAGTATTCATTCCCATAGAAACAAAATCTTCCTGATCCGCTGCAGCGGGGATTGACTGAATTGATGCGGGAGTAGAAAGAATTTTCTGCTCAACAATTTGCATATCGGCTGTATATTGACTAAGCATCAGGCCGGAGAACATTCCGGCTCCTTTGGTAAGGAAAGGCGGGAGTCCGACACTGAGAGCAGGATTGTTTAATCTGTTCATCCTGCGTTCCGACATAACCGATACCATTGTGATGGCAACTCCGGCCATATCCATTGGTAACGAAACCGGTGTGCCCTGGAAATTTGCTCCGGACAATTGCATATTTTCTTCCGGGAAAAAAATTGGATTATCGCCAACTCCGTTAAGTTCAATTTCAACTTGCGAACGAGCATAGTCTAACGCATCGCGTGCAGCACCAATAACCTGTGGAGTAGAACGCATCGAATAAGCATCCTGAACCTTATGAGCAACTCTCTCCTCTTTCAGGTCACCTCCGCTTACGAGCCTGTTAATGTTTTCGGCACTTTTGACAGCTCCTTTGAACCCTCTCACCTCGTGTAATTTTTTCGTGTAAGGTCCCATATTTGCTTTTAAAGCCTCAAGCGACATAGCAGCAGCTATTTCCGCCTGTTTCAGCCAGTTAAACGCATCGTACAGGAAAAGGGCACTCATAGCAGTCAAAACGTTTGAGCCGTTTATAATTCCCAATCCGTCACGTGCTCTTAATCCCGGGATTTCTATTCCGGCCTTTTCCATAGCCTCTTTCCCTTCAAGAAGTTCACCTTTATAAAAAGCTTTTCCTTCGCCCATCATAAGCAATGCAATCTGCGACATAGGAGCCAGGTCACCTGAAGCTCCCACCGAACCTTTACGACAAACATAAGGAGTTACTCCTTTGTTTAACATTTCGACAAGTGTGAGAGTTATTTCGGGACGTATTCCGGAATTTCCGTGTGCATGGACGTTTATTCTTCCCAACATGGCACCTCTTACATAATCAAGCGGCATAGCCTCTCCAATTCCGGCAGCATGATTGTATATCAAATATTTTTGGAACTCTTTTACTTGCTCATCATTGAGCACAACTTCCGAAAATTCGCCAATACCGGTATTTACACCGTACATTATTTCGTGCTTCTCGATTTTTTCTTCGAGCATTGCACGGCATTTTTTTATCCTTGAAAGAGCATCGGGATGAAGCTCAACTTTTTCGTTATTACGGGCTACATTTACAACATCTTCTATTGTAAGTCCCGAACCTTTTATTATATATGTCATTGTTTTTATTTTTAACCTTTAATAAACTATAATTTAATAATTTTCCGGATTTCGGGTAATGTTATCGCCCATACATAGCGGTCCGGTTAATTTTTATTTTGAATTTCAGTATCCAGTAACACATTATACAAAAAATTTATGCCGTAAAGATAAATCTTTTATTCAAAACGGAAATAAGAAAATTTTAATGTTTGACATCGGGAAATTCCATTATCTTTGCCGCCCGAAAATTTTAAGTAATTAAAAATGAGACAAGAAACAGGAAATATCGAACAACTACAAGAGATAATAAAGAGTAATGATGCGGTAATGCTCTATTTTTATAATGATGACTGCCCGCCATGCCTGAGCCTCAGGCCTAAAGTGGAAGCTTTGCTTGATAACAATTTTCCTGAAATGAAATTAGTTTATGTCAATTCCAAACATCATCCCGAAATACCTGCAAGTTATGGCGTGTTTGCCAATCCGACCCTGATGATATTTTTTGACGGTAAAGAGTTTAAGCGATTTAGTAAGTACATCTCTACAAGTGAGTTGCATCAGGCAATTGAACGGTATTATAATATCATATTTGCATAAAGGGTATTCAAAGGGTTTATTTTGCAATAAATTTCTTTGAAACAGCTTTGTTGTCACATTGAAAAGCACAATAAACTGCATTTTTCAAGATGCCGTATTTTGGAGATAACACATAGAGTGTCAGGAGACTATTTTTTGTAATTCATCATAGGACACACTTTTCTGCTCCCCTGTTTGCATGTTTTTAAGGGTGAACGTTTCGGTATTCATTTCATTTTCGCCGGCAAGAACCACAAAAGGAATATTTTTGTTGTTGGCATAGTTCATCTGCTTTTTCAGTTTGGCAGCATCAGGAAACATCTCTGTGTTTATTCCCATTTCTCTTAACTTCCCAACATAAGGGAGGCAATATTTTTCTTCCGATTTCCCGAAGTTGATGAAAAGAACGTGTGTGGTTGCGGAAGTGTCATCCGGGAACAGATTTTTTTCAAGCATAACATCGTAAATCCTGTCGGCACCGAAAGAGACACCGACGCCTGAAACATCCGGCAAGCCGAAAATACCTGTAAGATCGTCATATCTGCCTCCGCCGCAAATACTTCCCATCTGAGTATCATTTGCTTTCACTTCAATTATTGCACCTGTATAGTAATTTAGTCCGCGGGCAAGGGTAAGGTCAAGTTTTACGTCTGATGTTAAAGTCATACTTTTCAGATAATCAAAAACAGCAGCTATTTCTTCCACTCCTTTTCTTCCGGTCTCCGTATCCCCGAACAGTTTTTCGAGATAAGAAAGCTTTTGTTCCGTAGAACCTTCAAAGGTGAGAATCTCACTTATCCGGTCTGTTGCCTTTTCCGAAATACCCGACAGCCTTAACTCTTCTTTAACTTTTTCTATCCCTATTTTATCCAGTTTATCAATGGCTACGGTCATAGAAGTAAACTTTTCAGTCTCACCGATATATTCTGCAATACCGTAAAGTATCTTTCGGTTATTCAGACTAATGGTTGTTCTGATTTTCAGTTTTTCAAAAATATCGTTTATTATTTGCACCAGTTCAACCTCATTTAAGAGCGACCTGCTACCGATAACATCCACGTCACACTGAAAAAATTCGCGGTAACGTCCTTTTTGCGGCCGGTCGGCACGCCATACGGGCTGTATCTGAAAGCGTTTGAACGGAAAGGTTATATCGTTGCGATGCTGAACCACATAACGGGCAAAGGGTACGGTAAGGTCATAACGCAATCCTTTTTCCGAGATATATTTAACCAGCTTGCCCGGCTCTGCATTTTGCAAATCATCTTCAGGTACTTTTTTAAGAAAATCACCCGAATTGAGGATCTTAAAAAGTAATTTATCTCCTTCATCCCCATATTTCCCAAGCAATGTGGAGAGGTTTTCCATTGCCGGAGTTTCGATGGGAAGATAGCCGTAGAGTTTAAAAACGGATTTAATGGTATCGAAAATATAATTGCGTCTCACCATTTCCACGGGTGAAAAATCACGCGTTCCTTTCGGTATTGAGGGTTTTTGAGCCATATTGTTCAGATTGTACTTTTATGAAATATGGCTGCAAAATTAGGAATAGTTATGGAATTCCCGCAAAATCTTTTGATTAAACTATCATAACAAGACTGAAAAGGCCGAGTAATGTAATTCCGATTCATCTTTCTTAAGAAGCCGGACAATGAGAAGTACTATAATACTAACCAATCCTGTTAGGTGACATAGCATTGCTATTGTCTTTTCGTCTTGTGTGGGTTGTGTTAATGTTATAGTTCGAACTGTTTTTATATATTTGATAATAAAATATTGAATCGGTTACACTATGCAAAGATTTTCCACAGAATTGCAAACAGGAACATCATAACAAGGGAAATTGCAGTGACTTTCCCGAAGATTTCCGCCATCTTCACCGACTTTTTACTTACGGCTCTTGCTTTTCCGGCCAGACCGATAACAAAGCCGGCGAATGAAATCCCGACGAGAACTATCAATATTGTATCAAGCGATTTCATTTTTTCGTATTTACTATTATTTCTTCAAGTTTGGATGTTGCCGATTCCCAGTTATAATTTTTATGGACAAATATATACCCGTTTTCAGCAATCTCATCCGAAAAACTTTTGTTATCCAGCAAAGTAATAATGTGAGCGGCAAATTCTTCCGGAGAATTACCTGTCAAAATTTCCTTTCCCGGTATGGCTTTCAGGGCATTGTTAGCGAGAGGAGATGTTATTGACGGTATTTTCATTGCCATTGCCTCCAATAATTTATTTTGTAAACCTGTACCTATTTGCATGGGAGCAATAAAAATCCTTCCTTTTGCATAATATTCCCTGATATCGTCAACCCAGCCCGTAACATGAATACTCTCACTGTCAAGCGCTTTTACATCGGGATGTGGTGAAGCTCCGGCAAGTGTCAGGGTTATACCGGGTTTTTGTTTCCTCACCAGCGGTAGTATCTCTTTTGCAAGATAAAGTGAAGCATTAACATTGGGAGGGTAGCCCATATTGCCCGTGAAAACCAGATCGTATTCTTTCTTAACCTCCACCGGTTTGAAAAAATCGGTATCCACACCATTTATAACAACCGTTATCTTATCTCTGTCGGGATGCGGAATCAAATCTCTGTCGGGTACCGATATAATTGTCTTATTGTCAAACAGGTCGAAAACCTCATTTTCATATTTCAGTAGTCTTTTATATTCCGACTTCAGTACGGGTTTTAAATAAAAAGATGCTGTATGCGACCTTCGCTCAACTCCTTTTGAAAAAACATCCTGATAGTCAATGGTCTTAGGGATATTCTTGTCTTTAACATACTCTGCAACGCGTATCAATTGACAAAAGATATGATCGGGTTTGATTTTTTCAATAAGATTATCAATTATCTTTTGGGCTTTACTGCTATAAAAATATCCTGCCTGCAACGGCTTTCCGTTAATGAATGCTTTTGAAATATTGAAAGCGATATCATATTTTTTAATGTTTATCAAGGTGACTGATTTGCAGAATTCATCTAATGCGTTGCGGTATTTTTTCTCAACATTGATATCGGAAAGAGCACAAAGGTGGATTTCGTGGTTTTTTGAAAGCTGTTTTATCTGATTGTAAGCCCGTAACTTATCACCTTTTTCCAAAGGATATGGGAAGCGTGATAATAGTACAAATATTTTCATCGGGCATACATTTTATTCAGGGTCAAAAATATGTTAAATTTTAATAATCCTTTCATAAAAACCTTCCAGCTTGCCGATTATTTTTGAAATATTGTGGTCATTCTCTATAAGTTTCCTTGCATTTTTCCCAACCGACCTGCAATACACTTCATCTTTCAAACAAGTGCTAACCGCCTTGGCAAACTCTTCGGGTGTATCTGCAATCAGAATATCACGACCGTTTTTGTAGTTTATACCCTCGGCACCTATGGAAGTTGAAATAATCGTCTTTCCGAGTGCCATACCCTCAATGATTTTTATCCGTATTCCGCTACCCGACAACAAAGGAACAATCATTATCCCCTTTTTATTAATAAAATCCGTTGCATCATCCACTTCCCCGACAACAACGACATTTTGCATTGTAAGATTTGTAAGCCACTCGGGCATCATTCTTCCGGCAAGATATAATTTCAATTCCGGGTTATTCTTATGTATCAGAGGCCAGGCCTTATTCAGAAACCATCTGATTCCTTCTTCGTTGGGCATCCAGTTCATCGAACCGAGATGGAACAGGGAAACCTCTTTTTCTTTGTAATTTACGGGTTCATAATTTTGTAAATTTATCCCGAAAGGGATATCCGTTATTTGAACTTTGCATCCCGCTTTCCTGAAAAATCCGGCATCCTTTGCGGTAATAGTTGCTACCCCGTCAAATTCATTTATAACCGACAACTCATAATTTTTAAGTTTTCGGGTCAAAGTTTCGAGATACCATTTCTTAACTGGATTTTTCGTGACCGATGTTATCCTTTCCCAAATAAGATATTCAATATTATGTGCCCTTAAAACCACTTTTGCATTTGAGTGTTTTCTTATGATTTCAAGATATGGAGCCATATAGAGCATTTCCAACTGGATTATGTCGAAGCTGTTTTTATTGAGCGTTTCAATAAGTTTATTTTTCACGGCATCCGACACAAACCGTTCGACATGGTATGATTTTTTTGAAAAAAGATTGAAAAAAGCATCTGCAGGCTTTATGGAAAGGTCAATATCCACAAATTCAATTCCGGTTGCTTTTCTGTAACTCCCGGGAATTTTTTCAGGATCAACGGAATACTTATTTGTATTTAGTGCAATAACTTTTACTGAGTGACCGGCATCAACCAGTCCCCGGATATTAGCGTTCATTGCAATGGGGCCACCCTCCCCGGGTGGATATGGCGACTTATTACAAAGAAAAAGTATTTTCATTGTTTATCTCTCTTTTTGAATAATTTATGAAAGAATTTTGTCCACGACTCCGAATCAAGCAAAGGAGAGTCGGTTGTAGCCTTATAAGTCAGAAAAATACCGAGGGGTAAAAGTACAACAGGCGCAACCCACATACCGATATTGGCATCAATAACGCCTGACTTCACCGATTTCTCACCTGTAATTGAAATTATATGAAATAAAACAAAAAAGAGAATTGAAATTACAACGGGTAAACCCAGACCGCCTTTTCGTATTATGGCTCCTAACGGTGCACCGATAAAGAACAATACAAAACAGGCAACCGACAGGGTGAATTTTCTGTGCCACTCAGCCTGATGTTTGTAAATCAATTTACTTCTGCTTTCAAGATTTTGTTTGTAATAATAGATATTGTTCTTGAGATTTCTGCTTTTTCCCAGGGCACGTTCAATAATCTCTACCTTTTGGGACGGGGTGAATCCGGCAAGCAGGTCAAAAGATTCAATAGTGTCCAATTTGTATTTTGCAAGTTGCGCCGAATCTATCTTGTTATAAAAGTAGAAATTGTTAATAATACTTCTTGGAATTCCATCCCTTTCGTTTCTGTATCTTTCCACAAGAGAATCTTCAGCCTTGCGCAGTTGTTTCAGGTTAAGCATTGAATAATTATTTTTAAACAAGTCCTCATTCGTTCGAGACATTTTAAAGTCCATAAGGCTGAATTTTATAATCTCCTTTCTGAAACTTGACCTCTGGAAAGGCCTTGTAACTCTGTAGTTACGCTGATCGGTCTTTTCAATATAATTATGGCCGTGATAAAGTGTGAATAACAAATTCAGTTTATCGGGAGTCATTTCCATTCTTCCGGAATCGGCAATAGTTAGTTTTATATTACCTTTTTTATCCCGGTGATCATAAATCATAATGTTTTTAACTCTTTTCCCGTCCTTCTCCT